>JANPBJ010000071.1:0-11679 GCA_031430375.1 Acidimicrobiia bacterium | reverse complement strand
GACCTCGACTTCGAACGGCTCTACCCCCGCCGCAACGACGCCGAAAGCATCAACCGCGCCCTCGACGACAGCCTCTGGCTGCGCCGGGCGCACAGCCTCGGCCACGAACGCCAACTCCTCAACCTGTTGGGCTACGCGCTGATGGTCAACGGCCTCGCGCTCCACCAACACCGGCGACGACAACCCACTGCAATCGCCGCCTGAACCCGTCGAATCCCGAGCACACGATCACATCGACGCGTCTGGATCAGGGCGAACGCCCGTTCAACTACCGTCGCGAGACGGACGAACGCAGTTCAGCGTCCAGATGCACCAAACATCGGCCGGATCCCACCACCGCATCGGGTTTTCTGCCACGTTATCTGCATCCCCCGCCCTCGTGGGGCATGCAGAAAACCGGGGTGACCAGGCGCGACGCGCGCGGGTGGGAACGGATTTCGCGGATTTGGGAACGCGCGCGTTCCGGGACACATATAGAGAGGACACGGACACCGGGGCGGGCCGGTACCGTGTACGAACATACATTCGTAGACCTCGTCAACACTCTCGACCGGTCCGCGGAGCGAACCGACACGGTCGGTCCGCCGGGCACTGATACTCCTATGTCGGGTAGAGGCGTCGGCGTGGGTGTTCTTCAGGCCAGCGAACGGCGAGATCAGCACATCTGATCTCGGCGAAGCGCACAGATGGCACGCCCCGATCGCGCTCAAAGAGGTTTCGGGGACCGGGGTCAGTGGCCGGAGACCGCGGCCACCCAGCTAAGGACCGCTAAGCCGAGCCGGTGGGCGTCCTCATCGTTGAGGGCCCAACGTTGTTTCACCGCGTCAAGCCAAGAGATCTCACCGCCAGACCATCGGATGGTCTGGACGACATCGACGCCCGCTGGGTCGAGCACGATCGGCGTCGGCTCCGCCTGAGGGTCAATCGCGTTCAACCACGCGAGCAGCTGCACACCAACATGGGCGAGCTCTTCGGTCGTGTCGTAGCCCCAGAATGAAAGCATCTCGTTCATCCGGGCGACCTCCGCGGCCGACCAATGCACCGTCACGTTCCGGACGTCATCGTCGAGCACCGTGACCCGGCCAGTGTCCCGCGCAATGTTCGACGACCCGCGCAGCGTCACATCGAAGTGCTCGTCGGCCTCGACGCCTCGATCCGGTGTTGTGACCAGCTTGATCACTTTGAAGGACTGGCCAGTCTGGAACGACATCACGCCCGCCGTCGCGAGATAGTCGCCGGCCGGGCCCGTGGTCGAAGTTCCCGTCGCCGTGCCCCCACCGGTGGTGTAGGTCAGCGTGATGGGCGCCGCCGCGGGATGAGCAAGACGCACCACAAGCTGAACGACACGGTTCGCCACGTCGCCTTCGACCACCGTTGCGTCACCGATCGAGATCCGCTGTCCCGAACCCGGATCATCGTCGAGGATCGTGACTGTCCCGTTCGAACGTCCCAAGGTCGCGTTCACCGCCGACGTCAACGCGACTGTGAACGTCTCGTCACCCTCCGCGACTGTGCCGGGGATCACACCGATCGATACGGTCTTGTGCACCTGGCCCGGCTTGAACGTCAGCGTCTTGGTGGTGATCGCCCTGTAATCCGAGCCGCTCTGCGCGCTCCCCAACCCAGTCCCGACCAGCACCGACACCGGCGAGGCGGCCGGCTCAGATAGCGACACCTGCACCAACGCGACACCCGACCCCGCATCCCCCTCCGCGCCCACTCCATCCCCGATGCTCAGGACCGGGAGGACGATCGAGGCGACCTCGAGTTGCACAGGCGCCGCTTCAGATCCGCCGAAGAAGAGGTTGGCCCGGGTGATCCTCGTGACGACTCTGTAGCTCCCGGCGTTTAACGATGTGCTCGCATGGGAAGCACCAGATCCGTCGACCGGCGCCGTCACGACTGCGTCCGGCGTTGGTCCCTGGTTCGAAGCCGCGAATATCAGGAAGTCGACGGTGGCCCGCGTGAGATCCCCCGGAGTTCCGTCGTCCGCCTGCGTCACCTGTGCCGAGAGCGCAACCGAACCTGGACTCGACGAAGTCGCGCCCGTGTAGGCGACGGTTGCGTCTTCCGTCGTCACGCCAACGGATCCGGCGTACGCAACCGCGTAGTTAGGGTTCGTGAGTCCGGTGCAGCCCGAGAGCGGGTACTGCCCCGCTCCGGAATTCACCCTCGCTCCGACTGTCAGCAGCGTCGAGACCGCACATCCGGAAAGATCGCCGGCCAAGGAATCGGTCCCGAGCAGACCTGAAACAGAGCCGACGATATTGAGATCAGGAAGGGCGTCCGAGTACTGCACCGGTACCGGAGTCACGGCAACGCTCGCCGCCCTTGGCACAACCTCAAATCGCTGTACCACATCGGAGGCCGGAAGCCAGGCCTCGTCGCCGCCTTGATGCGCGGTTACCTTGCACGTACCCACGCCGACCGAGGACACCTTCTCGCCTCGTGCACCAGCGGAAACACAGACGTCTGCGGGCCCAGCCGAGAAGCTCACCGGCAACAAAGAGGATGCGACCGCCTCGACCGCGATGGGGTCATCCCCGTAGTGCGAGTCTGGCATCGAGCCGAAGGTGATGGACTGCTCCTGCGGCTCGGTACACCCCGTCCCGACGCAAGGTGGCTCGACGAGAATGCTCACTCGAGCCGGTTCGGACAACTCACCCGCATCGGTCGCCGCGCGGTACAAATACTGATCCAGTCCCGTGAACCCGGCCGCCGGTTCGTAGTCAAACCCACCAGACTCGGTGAGCTGGACCGACCCATGAGCAGGCGGCTCCACAAGTTCCGCACGAAGCGGATGGGCGACAGCACCCCCGACATCGTTGAGCAGGACGCCTGGAGCCGGGACAGACAAGGGCACGTCAGTGTCGGTCTGGTAGAGGTCATCGGTTCCTTGCAGCAGGATCCCTTCGACCGCAACGTCGAGGCGGACCGGCTCTGATGTCCCGGCGGGTGTTTCCACATCGAACATTCCCTCGGGCATGGCGATTCGCCCGAAGGGATCTGCCAGCTGCACCTGGTAGCGGCCGGACGGCAATCCCGCGACATTCACGACGCCGTCCGGGAACGTGAATGTCTCCCCGATGATCTCACCCGTGTCGGAAGCCCGGATGGTGACACGCACGAATGGCACGGGATGGGCCGCGCGGTCGATGACCGAGACGTCGAGTCTCGCGGCGGCGGCGCTGTGCACCTCGACTTCGACATCGCCGTCGACCACCTCGACTGCCTGCTCCACAGGCAATGCCTCAAGGGACCAGACAGCGATCGTGTAACTGCCACTCGGAATATGCTCGAAGACGAGCCGACCTGACGCGCCTTCCGCGTTGTCAATGATCACACCTGCTGCGTCGAGCAACTGTCCATTGACCAGTGTGGTTGGACTCCCGTCGTCGGCGGACATCGAGACCCGCACTTCGTGGCCAGGCGGTGCGGCGACCTCACCAAGATCGAGTGCTTGCAAAGAGGAAACCTCGAGGACCCGAGAACTGCTCATGTCCGGGCCCCCGAACCACCCTGCGGTTGTCCCCGCGGCATAAGGCGCTAGGTACATTCGGTAGGTGCCCTGAGGAACACCTGCGAGCAAGAAAGCTCCGTCGTTCCCAACGTATGTCTCAGCAACGGCGAAACCGTCGAGATCGGTCAGGAAGACCGATCCATTCGTGATCGGTGTACCAGTACCAGGCACGACGAGTATGCCGTATATCGACCCGCCCGTGCCAAGGGCTGCGACCATACGTGGAGAGATTGTGGTGAAAGCACCTCCAACGCTCAATCCTGTGACGGTTCCGCCCGATGGGACCGAATCGGGCGTCAGATCGAGCATCCTGCTGATGTGCACATCGTTGAGAGGGAACCCGGGGTTTCCCTCAAGCGGGTCGGTCCGGTTCGGTTGAAGCAATGCGCCGTGCTCGCGCATTCCAGTTCCCGAGCCAGGCGGCACCGGGACCGTGTATTCCACCTTGTCTGCTCGATCATTCGTCGTGATCGTGGCGGCAGCTGTCAGACAGTGATCCCGGGTGTTGGTGATCGTCGCGACGCGAGCACCTTTTCCAATGATCGCGCTGATCCGATCGTCCATTTCGGACTTTTCGACGGCCAGCCGAGAAGAGTTCGCAAGCCACAGAGCGAGGATTCCGCCGTAGGAGATCCCATCTCCAAGCAGCCCAAGGCACGTATGCGAATTGAAGGGTGTCGCCAAGCCTTGCAGAACTCTCGCCGGATGCAAGGCGCCATCGACGGAGATGACCGAGCCAATCATTCCTGCCGGAGCAAGGCTGGCCACGCTCATCACTTCCCAGCCACCCAGGGAGTGGCCGATCAGGTGGTACCGAACCTTTTCCCGCCTCGCGCCTTCCCAACACGCCTTGTACCGATCCAGTTGCTGCTTGAAGTACTCCGCGTCGTTCATGCTGACTATGGCGATGTCTTTCAGCTCATCATAGGTGGCAAGAACAGAGTAGGTGCCCGGTTCGAAGCGGCACACGGCTTGACCATTTGACAGTTCGGTTTTGGCGCGTGCAGGGGCGCCAGTGGCATAGTCGAACTCAAGAATCGTGCGGAAAGCGGCGGGGTTCGAGCGACCTGGCGTCCTCAAATCGCTTGTGACGTCATATCCAAGATCAAACCCTCGTGATTCAAGCGTCTTGACAAGGGTTTCCATTTGTTCGGTCCAGCCGTCGTTCCCACCGTCACCGTCGCTGAGGCTCGAATTCAATCCTGCGGCCACAACAAAGATGTCCCGTACATGGCAGCGGGAGCTGATTTCGACGACCTTTATCTCGTGTGCACCATCCGAGTTCACGATGTCGAGAATGAACTCCACTCCCGCATCGGTGATCTTCGCGGCATCGATCGTCGTCGTGTACGTGAACTCGGAGAACTCGCCACCACTTGGTGTGATCGGCCCAGAGTTCCAAGGCTGGCCTCCGAGCTTCGCGTCCCAGTGCGTGAGATCAAAGAAGGCATCCGAGACAGTGAACTTGAGCTGGACCGACTTGCCGCACGCCTCGGCGGCACCGTCGGTGAACTGAGAGTCGATGGCGATGCTCGTGTCGCCGAACTGCTGGCCGATCTGGGCAGTGGCGTGACGCATCGACGGAACACCGTCAATCAGTGGGCTGATCGCGAAGTAGCTGGTGTCGTTCTCGCTCACATCCTCGATGACTACCTTGGTGGCGCTGACCGAGGTGACCGGTTCGGCGGTTGGGCCAAATGGGGTGTGGAGGTCCTTGGTTCGATAGATCTGATAGGAGTCGGCTCCGGGGACCGGCTCCCACCTCAGGCCGACCTTGCCATCGAAGCTGAGGACTTCGAAGCTCGGGACGTCGACCGGTGCCGGGTGCGAACTGAACGTTGCGTCGGGAGACGCGCTCCCGCCAACGGACTTCACGGACGACCCGCCAAGGTCGAGCACGCCGCTGAAGGTCGGGACGAGGATGATGTCTTCGAGGTACCAGGTAGCCCCAGGCGCGATCTCGGGGAAGTTGAAACGTGTGGGCTGACGTGGCTGGTAGATCGCGTTCTCCGGTGCTCCAAACTCGACCGTAGGGTTGTAGACGGGCTGGTCGGATTTGTTTCGGAGTCCGATCCGCACGGTGTAGGGAGACCCCTCGGTCGCAGTGTCATCGGCGTCGACGAGCATCTCGATTGCTGAAATCCCCCAGACCTTGAGTGGGGTCACCGCGTCAAGGCGGACCGGGGCATCGAACGGTGAAAGGCTGGCGCGGTAGCCGGCGGACAGGTTGTAGTCACCCTCCCGATCGCCGCGAACGACCCACGTCGCTGCGCGGTGGTCCTGGCCGGGGATATCCGGCATGTCGATCTGGAGGCTCTGCGGCGACGCCGTCGGCGCCAGGCTCACGCCCGGGGGAAGCTCGAGCGTGCCTTGACCGGAGCGGAAGGTGAACCCGGGTTCGGCAAGATTGAAGATCTCGAGCCGGACCTCGAAGAACTCCTTCAGCCAACTCCCCTTGGCGGGCAGCGTGATTACTTCGACGGTGTTGTCCTTGATCGTGGCGGTGACGTCGCCGTCACTCCATCGTTGGCACCCACACGCTGGGAAGAATCCGCCGCCACCGCCGCCACCGCCCACCGCAGGGATACTTCTGTCGAACGACAAGTGGATCGTCGATTCCCAGAGGATCTGATTGGCGGGGTCCGTGATGTCGATCCCGTAGGCCACGATCTCCTCGAGCGACAGCCGACGGGCGGTCAATGTCGCCTCGCCGATCTCGCCAGCTTCGAGTGCGACCGTGACAGAGGCGGCTCCACCTGCCACCGTGACAGTGGCCTGCTTGGGGAGATACCCCTCCCGATAGGTGCTCAGCGAGTAGTCACCATCGGGGAGCCCGACAAGTCGCGTCGTTCCACCAGGCCCGGTCGTGCCTCGGCGTTCACCCGTCCCGGAGTTGACGAGGACAATCGCGTTCGCCAGTGGTGAACCCGTCGTGCTCGTCACTGTGACGCGAACACCGCTATTGGGCGGTACATCGAGCGCGTGGATAGTCAGCGTGTCGGAATCGGAACTCTCGCCGGCGCCGGCGACGAGTGTCACGTCGTAGTCCCCGGCCGTCGCGAACGTGTGGGTGACCCGACGCCCTTGTTTGGTTGCGCCGTTCGGGAACGTCCACTCGTAGGAGTCGATGACAAGCGCGGGCGAAGATCCGGAGGCGTCGAAGACGGTCTCGTCGCCGATCGCGACATACAGGTCGGAACCTGCGTCAGCAACAACTGTTGCGCCACCGGCTACGACGTTAACCGTGGTGTAGACGACGTCTCCGCCGCGCTCGTCGTCGACGGCGAGACGCGGCCGATACGTGCCAGCGACTTCGTACGTGTGCTCGATCGGACCGACAGGCAGGTCACCGGTCTTCGACTGGCCGTCGCCGAAGTCAAGCTTGTAGTGCAACGCGTCGCCGTCGGGGTCAGTACCGCCGACGGTGAAGGTGCTCGCTAGCGGCGCGAATCCGGCGGCGTGTTCGACGGCCAGCGAAGCCGTCGGCGGCCGGTTCGACGAGAGCACCGCGTTGATGTTTGTCACCGTGGTACCGCCGCCAAGTGCGACAGGGTTGGCATCCGCCTGGTTTCGCGCGTTGTCGTAGAACTCGCCGAAGAGCTGTTGCGACACCGGGGGGCGGAAGTAGACGATGACGTCTCCGCTCACATCGGGGCGGAACTCGTATCCGCCCAGTGGATTCGTCGTGGTCGAGTCCAAGATCGAGCCCTCGCGGACGAGTTCGACCTTGATGCCGTCCAGCCCGCCTCCGCTGTCGTTCGTGACGACGCCGGACACGGTTCCGCGTCTTGAGAGCATGGCGTTGGCGGTCGTGGATTCACCGATGGTGACTGGAACGTCGGAACCTCGGTCGTTTGGCGGTAGGTCGTCGTATAACTCGGTCACGTAACGGCGGTTCGGATCGGTGAACTTGATGTGGTACGAGCCGTTGTCGAGCCCCGCGACGCGATACGACCCGTCCGGAGCTGTCTGGGCGGTGCGGTTCGCGACCTGGACCCAGATTCCCCCGATCGGTTGTCCGTTCTCGTCGGTGATCGTCCCGATGATCGAACCGCGTCCCGTTGCGAGCGATGCATCGACGTTGGCAACGTATCGACCCGGCCCGACTTGTATCGCAGTTCGGTCGGCAACACCAAGCGCGTCGTCCCACCACTCACCCGAGTAGCGGCCCGTCGGGTCCACGAATTGCACGTATGACTGGCCCAGGGCCGCTCCCGTCAGGATGTACGTTCCCGCAGGGGTGGAAAAATTCTGAGTGGTGGTGAGCGCAGAGAAGGTCCCGATCGGGCTTGTCACCTCGACCCTGACGCCGGAGATACCTACACCGTTGCCGTCGGTGACTCGTCCGGTGATCGATCCGGGGAGCGGGGCGAGTTGGGCATCGATGCCGACGGTCTCGGAAATCGAGGACGCCGCAACCTTTGCGGCGTTCGCCTGGACGGTCGTGTCGTCGTAGAACTCGCCCGCGTACCGTCGGCAGCACGCATCCGTGTATTGGTCATCAAATGCGACGTAGTAGTTGCCGTCCGCCAGGCCGACGATTAGGTAGTCACCATTGACAGCTGTCAGTGTCGCGGCCTCGGCGCCGGTGGACACGGCGATGGCGCGAACTCGGATGGATCTGATACCACTTCCGTTCGGGTCCGTCACACGGCCTGAGATCGCGCCGCGCGACCGCATCAAAGCGTCGATCCCGGTCACCGTGGCGCCATCGGTGACCTCGACCGGCGTTGCTGCCCCCACGTTGGATTGAGTGTCCCACCATTGCGCTACATGGGCGGCGGACTGGAACGAGACGGTATAGGTGCCGGCACGAAGGTGGGCGATCGAGTAGCGACCCGCAGCATTGGTCGATGCATATCCGGTGATCCCGCTCGCTGAGGTTGCCACGACCTGTACGCCGAGCAGGGGGCCGACGGCGTCCGTCGCCCTCCCCGAGATCGTTCCGCCAACGTCGAGCTGGACGTCGACTCCTCGTTGGGTGGAGTTCAGGCTGACATCGATCGGGGACGCGGAGGCGAGTGTGTCTTGGTCGTCGTAGAACTCGTCCGTGAACGAGTCGGTCGGATCCGAGAATTGCAGTCGTTGTGGGCCGTTGCCGACGAAGATCTCGTAGGTGCCGTCCGCCGCCGTCGTGGTGTATCCGGACCATTCACCGCTAGCCGTGTACCCGACGACTGAGACGCCTTTGACGGGGTGATGGTCGGGATCGAAGACCGTGCCAGTGATCGATCCGCGACGGTCCAGGACTGCGTCGGCCGTATGGGATTCCTCGCCGACCACGAGGATCGGATCCGCTGTCGCAAGCGACGGGCGGTCCGCATTGAACTCGTCGACGTATGCGCGCTGGTCATCGTGGTAATAGACGGTGTAGGTCCCGGGCATCAGGCCATCGAAGACGAATTTTCCGGATCCGTCGGCCGTCGTCGTACCAGACGTGGTCCACTGCGGGACTTGAGTATCTGATTGGGCGTAGAGGTGGACGCGTATGCCGCTGATTGATGAGCCGCCCCGATCCGTGACGTGCCCTTGGATAATGCCCCCGGAGAGCTGTTCGTCGATTCCCGTGGTCCTCGTGCCGATGGCGACGGCTACGAGGTTGGCGGTTGCAAGCGTTCCCTTGCCCTGATACCAGCGTGTCGGGAATCCGCTCGCAGTGAAGCTGACGGCGTAGTCGCCGCTGACGAGCCCAGTGATCTCATAAGTGCCGTCGGATGCAGTCGTCGCAGATGCCCTGCGCGGCCCGGATGCCGTCACCTGCACGCCGTCGACCGGGTCACCGTCGCGATCGGTAACGGACCCCGCGATCGATCCGTATCGGGTCAGGACCGCGTCGACTCCCACGGTCGGAGTGGGTGCGACGACGCTCACGCGCTGGAGGAGGTCTTCGGAATACGTCACGACGTTGTCGTAGTACTCAGCGACAAAGACCTGAGAGCTGTCGTCGAAGTGGATCGCATAGTCACCGGACTGGACATGTACTTCGTAGGAACCGTCGCTCCCGGTCGTCGTCCGCTCGGAGCCGTAGTTCGGCGCCCGACCGCCTGCAGAGACGGTGATCCCGGGGATTGGATCTCCATTCGCGTCCGTGACCGTTCCCCGGATCGATCCCAGGTCGAGCAGCCGCGCGTCGATCCCGGTCAGCCGATCCCCGGCGCCGACGGTCAGGGGTTGTGCATCGGCGGCGGCGCGCTGTCCGTCGTAGTACTGCGGGTCGTACCGGTCCTGACTGTCCTCGAAACGGACCACGTACGTGCCGGGTCGGGCAATGATGGTGAACGTACCGTCTGCCGCAGTCCATGTGTAGCCAAACCGATCCGTCCCCGAGAGCAGTGTCACGTAGACGTCACGGAGCGGGGAGCCAGCGGGGGATGTCACCCTGCCGGAGATTCGGGCGGCTGACGTCAAGGACGCATCGATGCCCGTCGTTGCCGATCCGTCGGCGACGATCACCGGGGTCGCTGCCGCCGACGTCTGGAAGTCGTCGTACCACTCGCCGAGCCAGTTGCCACTCCCATCCGAGAACTCCACGGTGTAGACGCCTGCGTCGAGACCATCAATCACGTAGGCGCCGTTAGCGTTGGTCGTCGCCGACGGCCCGCAGTACCTCGCGCAAGCGCGAACGGTGATGCCCTTTATCGATGCGCCGGTCGACCCGGTGATCCTTCCTTGGATCGACCCACCCCGGTTGAGCGATGCGTCGATCGGTCCAGTGCCTGCACCCGTCCTGACGGAGACGGAGTTGGCGCTGCCTGCGCTCGCCTGGTTGTCATACCACTCTGCGGTGTAGGGGCCAGTCCCGTCATCGAAGGAGACGAGATAGGCGCCGGTCGTCAATCCGCCGACGACGTAGGTGCCGTCGGCGCCAGTCTTCGCGCTTCGGTACCCCGCCGCGGACACCGTGACGTCTCGGATCGGATTCCCGCTCTGATCGGTGACCGTTCCGTAGATCCAGCCGTAACGGTCGAGCGATGCGTCCACGGCGGTGCGCTCGACCCCAGTCTCGATGATGAGCTTGTGGGCTCCTGATGCCGACGGGCGGTTGTCGTAGTACTCCTCGACGAATCTCGAATCGTCGGTCGAGAACGCGACCGTGTACTGGCCGGCCTCGAGTCCGACGACACTGTATTTGCCGGAACCGCCGGTGAGCGCCGTCCGAGAGAAGTATGGCGAGTTCCGCGTTACGGTCACCCGCGCATCCAAGATCGGTTGGCCGTCACTGTCGGTCACGGTTCCGGAGATCGATCCGCCGAGGGTGAGAGAGGGGTCGATGCCGTTCGTGGTGTCGCCTGCTGTGACGTGGATCGTCGATGCCTGGGCTTGCGAGGTTTGGTTGTCCCACCACTCGGTGATGTGTCGACCAGTACCGTCGGTGAACACGATCTTGTAGTCGCCACTGGCAAGACCTCTGATGTTGTAGTGGCCCGTGGCGTCGGTCCTTGCGCCCCCGTATCTGTTGTCCGCGCTCGAGGCGTTCACGTTGATGTCTTTGAGTGGAGTCCCGGTGTCGTCGGTGACGGTGCCTTGTATCGATCCTCCCGCGGTCAGCACAGCGTCAATGCCCGTTGTCTCGACCCCGTCTTCGACGGAAACGGGGCTGACGGACTCGAACTGGTAGAAGTTCGACCGGTCCCGGAAGTAGACGTTGTAGCTGCCGGGAACCAGGCCCGTCAGCCGGTAGCGGCCGGAACTACCGGTGTTCACGCACGCGTATCCGTATGAAGAGAAGTTCGCGCCGCAAACCTCGATGCCGTCGAGTGGAGTCCCGGCGTCGTCGGTCACGACACCCGAGATCTGGCCCGTCAATGCCAGCGATGCGTCGATTCCAGGTGTTTCCAACCCGACAGCGACAAGCACGGGGGTTGCATCCGCTAGGTCCGTCTGGTCGTCCCACCACTCGCCGACGGCATCGCCGCTCAGATCCCTGAACTGGACGTGATACCCGCCGGCCGAAAGCCCGGCGATCCGGTAACGGCCATCGGCGTCGGTCGACGCGGAGCCAGCATGGGCGCCAGAAAGATCGCGTGCATAGACCCGCACATTGACGATCGGATCGCCAGCGCCGTTCGTCACACGACCCGAAATAGATCCCGCCGTCGCCAGGACGGCGTCGACCCCCGCCGTGTCCTGATCGACGTGGACCGTCACAGCGTCTGCCG
>JANPBJ010000070.1:0-5454 GCA_031430375.1 Acidimicrobiia bacterium | reverse complement strand
TTGAGGCGCTCAAAGACAGCTGAGCCCCGCGTTCGGGCTCGCGCTATACCCACCACATGTTGTTGGTGCGGCGGTGTTCCTCGCGGACGTCGTCGTTCACGAAGACGAGCGGCAGGATCGAACCGTCGGATCGCCGACGGATGAGATACCCCGGGCTCGGCCCGTCCACTGACTCCACGATCTCGAAACCGCGAGCCCATTGGCGGTCGAATCTCGATCGCACCTCCACTCGAGTCCCGGCATCCACGGCGTGATCGTAAACCCACCTGTCAAGACCTTCCCCGGGTACCGTCCGGTGGTGACCACCCGCACCCGACCGACGCCCCGCAGATGTCGTCAGGTGCCCGGCGAAGTTGTGCGAGGTTGGCAATGGTGACCACCCGCACCCGACCGACGCTCCGCCTCGAGCGTCAGTGTTGGAAGTCCGGTGATCGGTTGGTATGTGGCATCGACGAGGTTGGGCGCGGCGCGTGGGCGGGCCCGGTCACCGTGGCCGCGGTGATTCCGCCGCCGGAGCATCTGCGTGGGGTCCGCGATTCCAAGATGTTGACGCCGAACCAACGCGCCGTCGCGGCCACGAACGTGCGGGCGTGGGCTCGAGCATTCGCGATCGGTCACGCGACCCATGAGGAGTGCGACGAGCTCGGCATGACCGCGGCGTTGCGGACTGCGGGGCTACGCGCATTGGAACAGCTCGCGGCCCAGGGTTTCGAACCCGATCGGGTGATCCTCGACGGCAATCACGACTACCTCCGTATGGGCGCACGGGTGACCACCGTGATCAAAGGTGATGCCACTTCGCTCGCCGTTGCGGCCGCGAGCTGTGTGGCGAAGGTCGAACGCGATTCGATGATGGCGGAGGAAGCTGAGCACTTTCCCGCTTATGGCTTCGACTCGAATCGGGGTTATCCCGCACCGGTGCACAAGCTTGCTCTGCGCGGCTACGGACCCACCACCATCCACCGTCGGTCCTGGGTGTTCATGGATGACCTCGTTCACTGGGGTGGACTCGCGCCTGCCCCGGGCCGTCTGTTCTGACGGCGGCTTCTTCTGGAGTGGCGAACTGAGATCGGAGCCCATGATCGGGCCTGAGTAACGTTGGCGCCTATGGGCCAAACGATCACGGTGACTGCACGCGCGGGTGCCACCCCTTCGGTGCGGATGTTCGACCTCAACCGTTCACTCACGGGTATGGAGGTCGAGCGGTATTCAACGGTGGAGGAGGCCAAGGCGCGGGGTCTTCGCCCGCCGGACGTGCTGGCCGCCAGACTGCTCGACGAAGGCGCGTTGGGCGTGACCATCTATTCGAACAGCGTGACGGTCGAGGCGCCGGCTGATGATTGGGTCGCGTTTGCACCGCGAGCGCAGTACCTGATCGAGCATCTCTTCGAGTACTACGGCGACGACGCGGGTTGGTCGTATGCCGCGCTCGGCGTTGAGCCGCCGGCCACACCGTCGGTCGTGTAGGGCCGGGTCGAGGGAACAAGGCTTCGCGCCTCGACGTTGGGGGCCGTATGGCGTATCACGGAATGTCGGAAACTGAAGTCCAGGCGTTTCTCACCTCGGATCCGCCTCGTACGGGCAAGCTCGCGACCACACGAGTCGATGGCAGCCCGCATGTCGCCCCGATTTGGTTCGCAGTCGATGATGACGGTTCGCTGGTGTTCAATACGAACGAAGACTCGGTGAAAGGTCGGACCCTGCGTCGGGATCCGCGCGCCGCGTTGTGCGTTGACGACGAACGTCCACCGTTCAGCTTTGTGATGGTGACCGGGACGGTGGAGCTCAGTTCCGATCCTGACGAACTGCTGCGCTGGGCCACGATCATCGGGGGTCGGTACATGGGTAAGGAACGCGCCGAGGAGTACGGCACTCGCAACGGCGTGCCCGGAGAGCTGCTGTGCCGGCTCCGCCCGACTCGCGTGGTGTCGGCCAAGAATGTCGCGTCCTGATCGCTGCGTCGTCGGCCTGGCAAAGACGAACAGATGTTCGATATACTCCCACCATGACGTCAGTTCCGGTGCAGCCTGTCCGGGACTCGCCGCGCCGAGATAATGATGCTCGCGCTCGGCTCGCGGCGCTACGAGTGGAGCGGACGCCGGTCGTCTTGGCGCGGGACCGCGCGTTGGCCTTGACCGGTTCATTGGCCACGATGCTGCCGTCGGTGCAGCGGGGTTCGGTGGTCGCAGTGGGTGGTGAGGTCGGATCGGGGGCAACGACTGCGGTGCTCGAGATCGCGGCTGCGGCAACGGCCGCGGGGGAATGGGCTGCGATGGTGGATGGAACGGGGACGCTCGGCGGTTTGGCTGCGGTGGATGCCGGTGTCGATCTCGCACGGTTCGCCGTCATCCGCGATGTCCCGCCCGATCGGTGGGCCACCGTGGTCGCGGCCTTGCTCGACGGCGTGAGTGTGGTGATCGCGGAGTTGCCGCGCACGGTGCGTGTGGGCGACGCCCGTCGGCTGGTTGCCCGCGCCCGGGAACGGTCCGCGGTGTTGGTGACGATCGCGCCAGACGCGCGGGCATGGCCGGTGGAAGCCGCGGTGCGGGTCCATGCTCACGGTGGTTTGTGGTTGGGGCTGGGTGCTGGTGACGGTGTTCTCGAACCGCGAGTTGCGGTGATGGACGTTGAAGCTCGTGGCCGGTCTCGTCACGGGCAGTCTGGTCACGGGCAGTCTCGCCGCGACCGGTTCGAACTCGCGGGCTGAGGTTCGGGTGGCGGTTCGTACGTTGTGCGTCTGGTGTCCGGACTGGCCGGTGGTCGCAGCCCGTCAGTCCGAGGCTGCGCCCGAGGTCGGTCCGGTCGCGATCATCGAGCGCGGCCGTGTGCGGTCCGCGTCAGCAGACGCGCGCGTGGATGGTGTCCGGATCGGGCATCGCCGACGTGAAGCAGAAGCTGCGTGCCCGGGGATTGTGGTGCTCGATGTTGATCCGGCCACCGAAGTCCGCGTGTTCGAACCGGTCGCACGCGCAGTCGAGCTGATCACGCCACGAGTGGTGATGGATCGACCCGGGGTACTCGCGTTTCCAACCCGCGGTCCGTCTCGATATCACGGTGGTGATGGTGGACTCACAGAGCGGCTCCGGGAAGTGATCGGCGCGGCCGGCGTCACCGATCTTCGGATCGGGATCGCGGACGGCGCGTTTGCAGCACGGCTCGCGGCCCGCCGAGCAGCGTTGGTGCCAGTAGGTGAGACGCCGGTGTTTCTTGCTCCGTGGCCAGTGGGCACGTTGGGCGATGAGCATCTTGGGGATCTGTTGGTACGGCTCGGGCTGCGCACATTGGGGGCATTTGCCGAACTACCCGCGGGATCAGTGCTCGCCCGGTTTGGCCGTGATGGCCTGACCGCGCACCGACTCGCCCGCGGCGAAGACGCACACCCGCCCGCGCTCACCACTCCGCCGCCGGACTTCGAGGAGAGTGCCGAGTTGGATCCGCCCGCGGATCGGGTGGATGCGGTCGCGTTTGTGGCCAAGGGCCTGGCCGACCGGTTGCTCGATCGTCTCGCGCAACGTGGCCTCGCGTGTACCCAAGTGGTGGTGGAGGCCGAGACCGAACACGGTGAACATCTCTCACGCGCCTGGCGCCACGAGGGTGCGTTGACCCCCGGCGCGCTTGGCGAACGGGTGCGGTGGCAACTCGACGGTTGGTTGACCGCCACTGGGGGATTGAGCGGCGGCATTACCAAGTTGTGTCTGATCCCCGACCAGGTGATTCCGGCGTCGGGCCGTCAACTCGGATTCTGGGGTGGGGATGCCGCGGCGGCGGAGCGCGCGGAGCGAGTGTTCGCTCGCCTCCAAGGTCTGCTCGGGCCCGATCATGTGGTGACTGCGGTGCCGCAAGGCGGAAGGACCCCGGCGGAACGGATCCGGTGGGTGCCGTGGGGCGAACCGCGTGAGCCGTCGCCTCACGCGCCCATCGGTCCGGTCGCGGGACCAGTTTCCGTGGAGATTCCGCCGTGGCCGGGCACGATCCCGGGTCCGGCTCCAGGTCGGGTGGTCGATCCGCCGGTTGCCGCGATGCTGATGGATGGTCACGACCGCGCGGTCATGGTGACCGCGCGCGGAGATCTTTCGGCACCGCCTGCCATGGTGAGGAGTTCGGTGCTCCCGAACGGCGGGGGTGCGATCACCTCGTGGGCGGGGCCGTGGGCGCAGGATGTGCGGTGGTGGGATCGCGCATCGCGATCACGTCGGGTGGCGTGGCAGGTGGTGGTCGACGGCTCGCTCGCGTGTCTGGTGAACGTTGAGCATGGCCACGCGTCGATCGCCGCGATCTACGACTGAGTATCGATACGGTGTGAAGCGTGATTCGTCCTGCCGAGCCATCTGACGTCCCGACGATCGTCGCGCTCATTCGCGAGCTCGCGGCCTATGAGCACCTTGAACACGAGGTCGTCCTCGACGAGGCCGCGTTCGCGGTGCATCTGTTCGGCGCGCGTCCGTACGCCGAGGTGCTTATCGCCGAGGACGAGGGTGTGTCGGTCGGGTTCGCGCTGTTCTTTCACAACTTCTCGACGTTCCTGGGGCTTCCTGGTATCTACCTCGAGGATCTGTACGTGCGGCTCGACGCGCGCGGCCGTGGGCTGGGCAAGGAGCTGCTCGTGGAGCTCGCACGGTTGGCTGCCGCGCGGGGTTGCGGCCGGATCGAGTGGGCCGTGCTGGATTGGAATGAATCGTCGATCGCGTTCTACCAATCGCTGGGCGCGCGCCCAAAGGACGAGTGGCTGCTCTACCGGCTCACCGGCGACGCGATGGTCGCGCTGGCGGGTGCGTGAGTGCGCGCCCGCGGCCTGAGTGGCCCCGGTGTGAAGCGACCGAGAGCGGGTGCGTCGTGCGTGCTACCGGACTTCGCAGATCTCGTAGACGAGCTGCGTGCCGTCGGCCGAGACCGTGCCTTTGGCAACGGCTTGGATCTTGTTGATCCACGCGTAGCGCTCGTCGCCCGTGTCGTAGAGCGGCGCCGCATACGCGGGTGACGCCCCCTGTCCGGCCGACAGGTCGAGGCGACCGCGGTACGAAGTGAAGATCAGCGCACCGTCGTCGGTCTCGATCAACACCCGCACGTCCAGGGTGCCGAGCAGGCCCGGGCTCAGCGTGAGCCAGTCGGCTCCGGCGTTGCCTTTCATATGGCCACGGATCCGATCGCCTTCGATGTCGAATGACGTGAGCTCTGCGATCACACGGGTGCCGAGTGGCGTGTCGGGGAGGAACATCGGCTCGGTGAGTGTGGCGGTGGCGATGGCGAGCGGGATGAGTTCGATGGTCATGGGTCGAGTTTGTTCGGTGTTCGCTGCCGTGACGCAATCCGACGTGTTGCGGCTCGCTCTTGCGAACACGAACAGACGTTCGATAGTGTCGCTGGTCCCGGTGACCGCGGAGCGAGAGTGGCGAGATGGTGGGGATGGGATATGCGGAGCTGCACTGTCATACGAACTTTTCGTTCCTCGACGGT
>JANPBJ010000069.1:0-6412 GCA_031430375.1 Acidimicrobiia bacterium | reverse complement strand
ACGCGTACGAAGTTGCCGTTCGCGTCGCGCACCACGATCTGGGGCCACGACGCGCGCTGCGCCTTCGGCAGTATGCCGGTGTAGGTCGAGTTGTAGTTCGTCACACCCGTCTTGAGCCCACCCACGATCGAGCACGTGTTGCCGCTGTACCAACGGCTCTGGAGCTTCTTGAGATGATCGCGGCCATCCTTGGTGGAATAGGTGACGAGATCCACCGGGAAGCTGAACTGATCGACGTTCGTCATATCGGCCTGGCCGGGGAACGCGAACTCAACACTCGCGAATCGCGTGGTGGTGGTATCGAACGACGGCTGTGTGGTGGGCAATCCTTTCAGCGGCGCACCGTAGGAAATCCACACGATGCCCGAACCGATGCCGCTCCCGATTTCGAGATGACGCCACCGTGGACCCTTCTCGAACCTCGGCAACTCGCTCAGCTTTCGACTCTTGTTGAACACGGTGCAGGGATGGATCCCGATCGGCGTGGCACCCGTGGGATCTCCGGTGACGGTGATGTACACCTTGTCCGGGTCGATCTCGCTTTGATCCGAGAACGAGATGGAGAGCCGCGGCCGCGCGAGCGTTCCGTACTTCGCCTCGCACGCGGGTTGGGTGACCCGTGGCCGCGCCGCACCCGCGGGAGTCATCACGGTCGCAACAACCAACACCGCGGTCGCCGCTCCGAACATCACGCAATAACGGTTCCTCAGCATCGCAGTGTGTCGTTCTCACACGGGCCGACGTGAGCCGGCCCCGGGTACCCTGTGCGACCTCACGGAAGGACCGCACGATGGCAACACCGAAGCCGAGTGAAGAGCGCCCCATGTGGGCCCGAACGATTTTCGGCTGGTTGCTCATCCTCGTGGGCGGAGTGTGGTTCGCGCAGGGCATCAACGTGTTGGGCGGATCGTCGATGACCGGCAACCCCATGTGGGCGGTCATCGGGTTCCCGATGGTCGTGGTCGGGGTAGTGCTGCTGCGTTCGCGGCGACGGGACGTCACGCCATGACCCAGCCCATCGAGCTCATCTTGATGCGCGAACTCGCCGGCCATCTCGCGACGCCAATCTTCGTGGTGAAACCCAACGGCGATCTGCTCTTCTACAACGAGCCGGCCGAGGCGCTCCTGGGGACCCGGTTCGACGAGACCGGCCTGATGCCGTTCCAGGAATGGGCCACCGCGTTCACACCAACCGATGATGACGGCGTGCTCATCCCGCCCGACGAGCTCCCGCTCGCGGTCGCGGTGCAACAGCAGCGACCCGCGCAGGGCGCCATGACGATCGTCGCGTTCGACGGAAAGCGCCGTCGGCTCATGGTCGCCGCGATCCCATTGAAAGGACAGTGGGGAGATCACCTCGGTGCCGCGGCGATCTTCTGGGAAGAGGCGTGAAGGTCACGCTGTGGGGCACCCGCGGTTCGCAGGCTTCACCGGGCCCCGACACCGTTCGCTACGGCGGCAACACATCGTGCGTGGGACTGCAGACCTTGGCCGATACCCGACTCCTGCTCGACGCCGGAACCGGTCTCCGGGTCGCCGGCACCCAACTCCCGCCCGAGGTGCGGCGCGTCGACCTGATGCTGACCCACCTCCATATGGATCACATCCAAGGTCTCGGCTTCTTCGAACCGCTGTTCCGTCCCGGCTTCGAGGTGCATATCTGGGGGCCCGGATCGGCCACCGCACACCTACGAGAACGCCTGACGCGTTACATCTCGCCGCCACTGTTCCCGGTCCGGCTGACCGAGCTGCCCTGCGACCTCCACCTGCACGACCTGAACCATGACACCATCGACATCCCCGGCTTCTCGGTGCACAACGAGCTGGTGTGTCACCCCGGCCCCACCGTGGGCTACCGGGTGGAGGACGACGACGGAACCTTGGCGTATCTCCCCGATCACGAACCGATGCTGGCATGCAGCCGATTCGCGGACTCACCCGAATGGTGCTCAGGTTTCGAGGTGGCGTCGGGTGTGGACCTGCTCATCCACGACGCGCAATACACCAACGCGGAATACGAAGACCGCGTCGGCTGGGGTCACAGCACCTTGGACCACGCCCTCGCGTTTGCCCGGCTCACGAAGGTGAAACGGCTCATGGCCTTCCACCATGACCCGGCTCATAACGACAACATGCTCGACGCGTTCTTCGACAACCACGCCAGCGAGCCGTTCACCGTGATGGCCGCCCGCGAAGGCACCACCCTCGATCTCACCGAACGACCGCCACAAAAGAGTCCTTAGTTCTGGTGGAGTAGCGGTCGATACATCTGTGTGTCCTTCCCGGATGTCGACCACGAACATTCCACCGCGCCCGGCGCGCCGCCGATCGAGCCGACGCGCGACGAGCCAGCGCGTTTCGTGCCGGCTCCCACCGGAGCCGAATCACCGCTGGAGCACGACCCGTCGGTGGGATCAGGGACGCGGCCCGACGATCGCCGCTCCCGTCAGGAACGCAACGCGAACTGGTCCCAGTGGTACATGCCCGTCGCGATCAAGTTCAGCGTCTCGGTGTTCTTCGCGGCCGCATGGCTCGCGCTCGCAGTGGTGCTCTCGGTGCCGTGGTACCGCGACCTCACCGAACTCGCCGGACCGGTGGTGGCGGCGATCGTCGTGGTCCTGCTCGCCTACCTTCCCGGATTCCTGATCGCGTTCCTCGCTTGCTCACTGTTGCTCGACCGCCAACCTCCGCTCCGGGTGCGCAATCCAACCACGGGCGTCACCATCATCATCGCGGCGCGCAACGAAGCGGCGGGCATCGCCGAGACCATCCGCTACGCGGTGCGCACCGACTACGACGGACCCGTGACCGTGGTCCTCGCGGACAACGGCTCCACCGACAACACCTGCGCCGTAGCGACCGCGACCGCGGCCGAGCTCGGAATCGAACTGCGGATCGTGCACGAATCAACCCCAGGGAAAGCGCATGCGTTGAACTGCGCGCTCTCGTCGGTGAACACGCCGTACGTGGTCACCGTCGATGCCGACACCCTGCTACATCCGGAAGCTCTGCGAAGGCTCGTCTCCCGCCTCGAGTCGGCCCCGCGTGACACCGTCGCCATCGCCGGCGCGGTGTTGGCGCGCAACTCGCGCGACAACCTGCTCACCCGCATGCAGGAGTGGGATTACTACCTCGGCATCACGGCAGTGAAGCGCATGCAGGGCATGTACCAAAGCACGCTCGTTGCTCAAGGCGCGTTCTCGCTCTATCTCACCGAGGAACTCCGACGAGTGGGCGGGTGGCCCGACGCAATCGGCGAAGACATCGTGGTGACCTGGCGCCTGATGCAAGACGGCAATCGCGTCTACACCGAGCCGACCGCGGTTGCGTTCACCGATGTTCCCAGCGATCTCCGGCATTTCATGCGCCAACGAGCGCGGTGGGCCCGAGGAATGTTCGAAGGCATTCGTGCCGTCCCTCCGTGGCGCCAGTCCCGAAAGCTGTCTCGGCTCATCGCGGGGATCGACCTGCTCATTCCGCTCCTCGACATCGGGTATGCCCTGATCTTCATCCCCGGACTCGTCCTGCTTGCGCTCGGAATCCCCACCATCGCCAGCATCTGGACGTTGATGGTCTTGCCGATCACGCTGCTCGTCTACGGCGGACTGCGACGGCACCAACGGGTGCAGGTCTTCGGACCACTCGGACTGCGCGTTCGGAAAAACCGAGTCGGTTACGTCGCGTTCCTGCTCGTGTACCAAGCCCTCTGTTCGGTTGCAGCGCTCGCCGGGTATCTGCAGGAACTCGCGGGAACCCGACGCCGCTGGAAATAGGCACCGACCTGAATCACACACTCGCGGATTCGGTGGAGAAACTTCGACGTCGCGGCTGCAGGCCCGAAGGCGACTATCGCGTTCTCACTTGCCGAATTGTTCGCCGCCGACGACAATCGCCGTGAGCGCGGCGCCGAGCCGCGGGCAGCGATCCAAAGGGGAACCACCATGTCCGAAGAGAGAACGACCGCGCTGACCTTCGAACCGCCGGGGCCCGGATCGTGGAACCTGGACCCGGTCCACTTCCCCCGTCCCGTGACGCGCTACTTCGCCGAGACGCACCCCGCGCCCTTTCGCCGGGGCACCCACGAGTTCATGGCGTTCTATGGGACCCCCATCGACGCGATGGTGACCCAGTACGTGAACGGTTTCGCGTACAACACCATGGTGCCGGCGCCCGACGAGGAGATCCCCGAGCGGTTTGCGCGCGCCGAAGAGGTGTGGGAGCGCAAGGTCTGGCGCGAGCAGCTGCAGGAGTGGGACGCGACGTTCAAGCCCGCCGCGATCGCGATCCACCGCGAGCTGCAGGCCGTGGACGCCGA
Organism: Acidimicrobiia bacterium; assembly: GCA_031430375.1. Lineage (GTDB taxonomy): Bacteria > Actinomycetota > Acidimicrobiia > IMCC26256 > JAENVU01 > JAENVU01. The sequence continues at coordinate 2,097 of JANPBJ010000069.1, read as the reverse complement.
CGCGCTCTCCGACGACGAGTTGGTGGCGTACCTCACCCGCTGTCGGGACCACCACGCGCAGATGATGTTCCAGCACATGCGGTTCACCGGCTCGGCGATGCTGCCGGTTGGCGACCTGCTCGCCCACCTGGGCGCGTGGACCGGCGTTGCGGCGGCCGACTCACTCGCGATGCTGCGAGGCGCCGCGCCAGTCTCCGCGGGCGCGTCCGTCGAGCTCGAGCGGCTCATCACCGCCATCAATGCCGACCCGGCCGCACGCGCGCTGCTCGACTCCGACGCTGATCCCGGCGAGACCCTCGATGCGCTGCGCGAGTTCGGTGGAGCCGTGGGCCCCGCCATGACCGCGTACCTCGACCTCGTGGGCTGTCGTCTGCTCGACGGCTTTGACATCTCCGGCCGGTACGCGCTCGAGCTGCCCGACGTGTTGCTGCGCTCGATCCGCCTGTCGGTCGGCGGTGCCGGCAACGACACCGACGAGGTCGACGCCCGTATCGCCGGCATCCGGGCGCAGGTACCCGAGGAGCACCAGGCCGAGTTTGACGAGCTGCTCGGTGAGGCGCGCCTCATGTACCGACTGCGCGACGAGCGCGGCGTGTTCAGCGACATCTGGGCGTCCGGGATCATGCGCCGCGCCGCGCTCGCCGCGGGCCGCAGGGCCGCGACGCGGGGTCTCGTGCACGATCCCGAGCACATCATCGATGCGAGCCTCGACGAAATGTGCACCCTCGTGAGCGGGACCGGCGGGCCGTCCGCCGACGAGCTCGCGCAACGCTTCGACAACCGCAGCGCGCGCACCGCGAAGGACGCGCCTCCCTCGCTCGGGTCGCCGCCGCCCCCGCCGCCGGACCCTTCCGGGCTCCCGCCGGGCGTCGGGCGGGTGCTGCACGCGGTTGGGATCTCGATGGGTGAGCTGTTCGGCAGCTCGGAGACGCCGCACGAAGAGAACGTGCTGCATGGGCTCGCCGCGAGCGGCGGGGTCTACGAAGGAACGGCTCGGCGGATCTCGGGTCCGGCCGAGTTCGATCGCATCGTGCAGGGCGACGTGCTCGTCACCGAATCAACCACCGAGGCCTTCAACATCCTGCTGCCACTGCTCGGCGCGATCGTGACCGACAGCGGCGGATTGCTCTCGCACTCCGCGATCGTGGCGCGTGAGTACGGCATCCCCGGCGTGGTCGGAACGCGCGACGGGACCGGCCGCATCCCCGACGGCGCGCGCGTGAGGGTGGACGGTGACGCCGGCGAGGTCACGGTCTCCCCGTGACAGGCGACGTGCCGCACGACGCGTCGGAGGTTGTGTCGGAGATCGTGTCGCTCGCCGACGCGTTCGACGACTCGCGCTTCGGCGCGAAGGCAACCGGCTTGGGAGCCGCAGCGCGCGCCGGTCTGCCGGTCCCGCCCGGCATCGCGCTGTCCGGCACGATCGTCGACGCCATCGCCGCCGGTGATCAGCAGGCAATCGAGCGGTGTGTGGCCGCGGCCCGTCCGCTGAAGGGTCCGCTCGCGGTGCGGTCGTCGGCCGCGGATGAGGACGGTGCCGACGCGAGCTTCGCCGGCCAGCACCTCACATTGCTCAACGTCCCGTCGGTCGATGATCTCAGCGCGGCGGTCGGGGAGATCTGGTGGTCGGCGAACTCCGACTCGGCGATCACCTACCGCCAGCGGGTCGGGCTGTTCCAACAGCCGAGCGTGGGGGTGGTGGTGCAGTCGCTGCTCGATCCCGATGTGGCCGGGGTGATGTTCACGCAGAACCCGATCAACCAGGCCGACGAGCGGATGATCGAGGCGAGCTGGGGTCTGGGCGAGATCGTGGTGGCGGGCCGGGTCATCCCCGACACCTTCCGGATCGCTTCCGACGGCACCGTGATCGAGCGCGCGCCTGGACTGAAGAAGATCGCGATCCGGGCCGCGGCCGACGGCGGCACGGTGGAGGAGACGATCGCACCCGAACGGGTCGAGCAGCTCTGCCTCGACGACGACCAGCTCGCCCAGCTCGACGCACTCGCGCGGCGGGCCGGAGAGGTGTACGGACCGGCGCGTGACATCGAGTTCGCGTTCGCCGACGGACAGCTTTACCTGCTGCAGTGCCGCGCGATC
>JANPBJ010000068.1:0-12911 GCA_031430375.1 Acidimicrobiia bacterium | reverse complement strand
GTTCCCGATCAGTTCACGGTGCTCACCGTCAACGGGAACACCTTGGACTATCTCAAGACCGTTCTCGATGCCGTCGAGCGCTTCTCGCCGGCGGGCACCAAGGTTGTGGTGGTCGACAACGGCTCCACCGATGGCTCGCGTGAGTTCTTGGCCCAGGCTGGCGTTTCCTGGGTTCGGCTCCCGATCAACCTCGGCCATGGTCCTGCGATGGACGTTGCGACGACTCGGGTCCACACAGAGTTCTTTGTCACTCTTGATGTTGATGCGTTCCCGGTGGCCGACGATTGGCTCGGGGTGCTTCGTGGCCATCTTGATGCGGGCAACGAAGTGGTAGGCGGCCGGCTCTATCGATCGTTCGCGCATCCGAGCATGATGGCGATGCGGACCCGAAGTTTTCGCGAGCGTGGCCACACGTTCATCCGCTCCGCGTGGCGCACGAGCGACGATTTCGTGCACGGCGAATCGTGGGATGTGGGCGAGCTGATCTCGCGACGAGAGGAACCGAAGGTTGCGCTCGTCGAGGCCTCCGAAGTGCGCGGTCCCGGCGTCATCGGCACGGTCTACGGCGGGATCGTCTATCACAACGGCGTCTCCGCCCATGGCCGATCGGAGAACCGCGAGGAGGGCCGAACCGCATGGCGCGAGGCGACGACTCGATTCTTGGGCCAGGTCTCTTGACTCGGAGAATCGAAAAGCTCGTCGCGAACCGCCGCTAATCTCGTCGCTGTGTCACGGGTCTTGGTGGTCGGCCTTCCACGGTCCGGCACGAGTTGGGTGGGCAATGCGCTGGGCCGTGCGCCTGGCACTGCCTATGTGCATGAGCCAGATGGTGACCACGACCCGTTCGCGTTTCGCGCTCGGCGGGGGAGTTTCATCACCCCGAAATTGTCACCGGGAGATACCGCGCCGGAGATGGAACGCCTGTGGGCGGGTGCGTTCGCCGGCGGTCGCCGACCGATGACCGTGCGCAGTCGCTTGGCGTGGCGCCGGTATCGAAAGCAACCCGTAGATCAACGATGGAATGCGTGGGTCGAGGGCAACGTCTCACTCGGCCTCAAGGTGATTTCGGCGTTGGCCGTTCCCCGAGTGGGTGCGCCGGAGTGCCAGCATGTTGTCGCGAAGTCGGTGCGGGCCGAGTGGAACGTGGAGTGGATTGCCGATCGGTTTTCATCCACGGTCGTCGTGGTGGAACGTCATCCGTTGAATGCTCTGGCCAGTTGGAGTGAGCTGGGGTTCGGCAAAGATCCTCGGGCGCTCGTTGGACTGGGTCGCTATTCCGAAGCCCGCTGGGGCGTGGCCGCTCCTACCCCGGACGCGGCGCTCATCGCTCGTCAAGCCTTTGTCTATGGGGTCGGGGCGGCATCATTGCGGGATGCGATGAGCCGTCATCCCGAATGGATCAGCGTCTCACATGAAGCATTGTGCCTCGACCCGCAGACCTTGACGCGACGGTTGCTGAGCCAGGTTGGCCTCGAGTGGGGCGAGGCGACGGAGCGCTATCTCGCCGAGTCCGATCGTGAGGGTTCCGGATATCACACCCAGCGCAAGGCACAAGACCAGCCCGAACGTTGGCGCTCACGGCTCAGCACCGAACAGGTCGACATTGTGCTCGCGAAGCTCGCAGAGTTCCCCTTCGACCTCGTCCGGTCGTGATTCAGCCGGTTCGCGTGTGGGCGGAGCTCTCGACGAGATTGGCGACGAGCGTCTCGAAATGATCGAGCACGCGGTCCGGAGTTACGTCGTCTCGGGCCGCGTGCAGCTTGGCCGCGTGAACCAACGAGTCGTAGGTGTCGGGGTCGTCCCACATCAGTGAGAGCGCCGCGATCCATTCCGAGGATTCGGCGTCGTTGTCGACCAAGACACCCCCGCTCCCAACCGCCTCGATGAGGCCGGGGAACGACGTGGCGAGCACGGGGATGCCGTTGCCCTGAGCTTCGAGCACGACGCGCGGCCGGTTGTCGACCCGGTGGGGCACGAGGAGCACTCGGGCCTCCTCGTACAGCTCCGCGGGTGACGTGGTGTACGGCATCACCGTCACGTTCGGATGGGCATCGAGTTGACCGGAAATCGCGGCGAGCTCCGCCTCGCTCATCATGTTCGATTCGCGGAGGATGAAGGGAATGTCAGGCCGGGCCGCCGCGAGCGCCCAGACCCGATCGCCGCCCAGCATTTCGATGGGATTCACCAGGACCACTGCCGCGCGAGTGGTGGAGGTGGTCGAGCGATCCAGCTCCACAATCGACGGCACCACCGTGCAGGTGTACCCGGCCGCCCGTGCCTCGAGGGCGAGGCTTTCAGCGTTGGCCAGCAGGAGGTCGGGCGGCGCGCCGGTCACGGTGAGGTGGCCCTTCGCCGATGCTTCCCGCAGGTAGAGAACGCTCGGAATCCCGTCGGCTTGCAACTGCGCGCGGAGACGCCGCCAGGACACTCGGTCGATGCTGCTGGCGACGACCACGTCCGGCTCGAACTGCTGGCGCAGCACGCGAAATCCGTTCTCGGGAACCGCGCAGACCCATGTGGGGTGATCGGGGGTGTCAAGGCGCCGGATGCGCCGACCCCAGGGCCGCTGGAACGCGAGCAGCGCCGGGCGCAGCCGGCTGGATCGCAGCCTCGTGGACAGGTCCACCTGTCGGTCATACAGCGGGCGGACCACCCGACTCTCGACGGTGGCGGCGAGGATCGTCACCTGGTGGCCTCGTGAGGTGAGACGGCGCGCGAGTTGGCGCTGGCTCACGCTCGAACCGCCCCTGGTGTCGTTCGAGACGAACATGAACTTCATGGGCGTCGGCATCCAGGGTTCGGTGGGGCGCATGGGTGCGCGAGTCGGACGGGTAATCTGAGCGCCCTTGCGAACAGGTTGGGGCGCGTGACTCACGATTCTACATATGACCTTGCCTTCGAGACCGTGGGCAACGCCACCTTGATCGCGCACGACCGCGTTCCGATCCTGGCCACTGATCCCTGGCTGTTCGGTCCTGCGTACTTCGGCAGCTGGATGCTGACCCACCAGGTGCCCGAGGAGCAGCTCGCGTCAATCCACGCGTGCAAGTACGTCTGGGTCTCTCACGGTCACCCCGACCACTTGAGCATGCCGTCCCTGGCCACGTTGATCGACAAGACGATTCTTCTCCCGGATCACGTGGGCGGGCGGATCCGAGACGCCCTGGTGGCCGACGGCTTTCGGGTCACCGTGTTGCCCGATCGCGAATGGGTTCCCTTGAGCCCCCGCATTCGGGTCCTCTGCATCGCGGATGTGTACCAAGACGCGGTCTTGTTGGTGGACCTCGATGGCACCTTGGTAATCAATACGAACGATTGCAACGACCACGGCTGGAGTCCGCTCGTCCGCCGCGAGGCGAGGCGCGCCAAGGACTCCTTCCTGCTCGCACTCTCGGGGTACGGCGACGCCGACATGATCAACTACTTCGACCTCGACGGCCAGCGGATTCCGCCCCGGGCCGCCAAGCGGATCCCTCCGGGTCGGGGTATCAACGCGAAGATGCAGCTCCTCGGAGCTCGCCACTTCATTCCGTTCGCGTCGATGCACCGGTATCAACGCGAGGACAGTGTGTGGGCCAACGAGCATGCGACGACGCTCGATGATTTCCAGATTGGGTTCGATCCGGCGGTGGGCGAGCTGCTGCCGGCGTTCATTCGCTATGACTGCGTGAACCGCACTGTTCATCGTCTGGACCCAACCGAGAACCTGCTCGACCCGCAACCGGCCGCCGCGTTCGGCGATGATTGGGATGACCAACTCACCGACGATGACCAGGCCAAGATCGCGGCCTACCTCGGCGCCGCGGCGTCGCTCGCCGAGTGTGTCGATACGGTGATCTTTCGAGTCGGAGGGCGCGACACCGAGATCAAGCTCGGTGCGGCCACGGGTCGCTCGGTCCGATTCGAGGTTCCCCGGAAGTCCTTGATGAGTGCCGTCGAGTGGGAGATCTTCGACGACCTCCTGATCGGCAACTTCATGAAGACGACGCTCATCGGTCCGTGGCCCACCGGAACGCTCCGCCCCGACTTCACCGCGCACCTGGCGAAGTACGCCGACAATGGACGTGCGTTCACGATGGGAGACGTCGATCGATACCGTGGTGAATATCGCCGCCGCGGCCCCATCGATCAGATCCGGTACGAGGTCCGCCGTGGCTACGCCGGCCGCCTTCGCTCGCTCGCTCGTCTCGTACGGGCCCGGGTCTCGCCGAGCTCGCGTCTCGGCCAAGCAGGGCGTGCGGGGTACGCCCGCGTCCGCCGATAGTGCGGTTGTACGGGCCCGGCAAGTGTCGATGTTGATCACCGAGATTTCGTGAGCGCCGCGCCCGCACCTTCGCGCCCGATCCGCGTGCTGTGGCTGGTGAAGGGCCTCGGACCGGGTGGCGCGGAGCGACTTCTCGTGGCCGCGGCCGGACAGCACGATCGCGAGGCGTTCGAGATTTCGTGCGCCTATCTGCTTCCGTGGAAACAACAGTTGGCGCCCGAGCTCGAAACACTGGGCGTGGCGACCACCTGTCTCGATGTTCGCGATGAGCGAGACGTTCGGTGGGCAGCTCGGCTGCGGCGCCTCCTGCGGGAGCATCCGGTGGATATTCTTCACGCGCACTCGCCGTATCCCGCGGGCATCGGTCGGCTGGTCACGCGTACGTTGCGCGCTCGGGTTCGCCCGCAATGCGTGTACACGCTGCACAACACGTGGGGAAGCTTTGCGCGCCCCACCCGCGTCTTGAACGGCGCCACGATGCCCCTCGATGCCGCCGACCTCTCGGTGTCTCGTCAAGCCCATTCCACTTTGCCTGCGCGCCTCGAAGCTCGCACGGAAGTGCTGGTCCACGGCATTGATCTCCAGGTGGCCCGGGCGCAGGCTGACCGCGATGGCGCGCGGCGTGAGCTGGGGCTCACTGCCGCGCAGGTGGTGTTCGGAACCGTCGCAAACTTCCGTGCCCAGAAGGACTACCCCAACCTCCTGGCCGCGGCGCGCCTGCTCGTCGATCGTGGGGTCCCGGTGCGTTTCCTGGTTGTGGGTCAGGGCCCGCTCGATGCCGAGATCCGGGCCGAGCATTCGCGTCTGGGCCTCGAAGCGACCGTCACGATCTTGGGGGAACGCCACGACGCGATCCGCGTGATGAGCGCGTGCGACGGTTTCGTGTTGGCTTCGAACAACGAAGGACTCCCGGTGGCGCTGATGGAAGCGCTGGCGATCGGGCTCCCAGTGGTGGCCACCGATGTGGGCGGCGTCTCCGAAGCCATTGTGAACGGTGTGAACGGTTTGCTCGTTCCGCCGCGTGACCCGGTGGCCCTCGCCGACGCGATCGGGGCGCTGGCCACGGATCCCGCGCGACGTTTGCGGCTCAGCGAGGGCACAGCCACCACTGCACCCCGGTTTGATATTCGGCGCACGGTGAGCCGCATCGAGGCTGTGTATCGATCCGTGGTTTCCAACGAGGTGCTCGATGGCTGACGCTCGCCCGGCTCTCGAGTACCGCCGCGCCGCCGACGCTGATCGTGGCGCGATTCTCGAGTTGCTGCGCGTCTCGCTCGGCCGTGAGGTGGATGATCGGTACGAGGCGCTGTTCGCATGGAAGCACATCGAGAATTCGTTTGGTCCCTCTCCGGCATGGCTCGCGTGCGACGGCGACCGGATCGCGGGGTTTCGAACCTTGATGCGCTGGGAATTCCTCGATGGTGACCGGGTGGTGCGGGCGGTGCGGGCGGTGGATACCGCGACCCATCCCGACTATCAGGGTCGCGGCATCTTCACGCAGCTCACGCTGCACGCGCTCGACGAACTCGCGGCGGAGGGCGTGGCGTTCGTCTTCAACACGCCGAACGACCAAAGCCGACCCGGGTATCTCAAGATGGGATGGCAGGTCGTGGGGCAACTCCCCACCGCCGTGCGCCCAACCCGGTGGATCCGCGTCGCTCGGATCGCGAAGGCGCGAGTCCCGGCCGAGCGGTGGTCGACCCCGAGCGATGCCGGCATCGATGTGATCGATGCGCTAGCCGATGCCGGCGCGGTCAGATCATTGCTCGACGCCCGAGCGCCCGGAACTGGCTTGGCCACTCGGATGAGCCCGGAGTTCCTCAGGTGGCGATTCGGAACGCCGCTGCTGGGGTATCGCGCGATCCCGGCGGCCTCGGGCGTCCGCGACGGACTGGCGATCTTCCGGATTCGTGAACGGGGAAACGCGCGGGAGGCCGCGTTGGTCGCGCTCCTCACTCCCGCGGAGGGCCGCAGAACCGCCGCCGCGCTGGTGCGCGCCGTCGCTCGGGCCGCGGATGCTGACTACGTGCTCGGACTCGGTGGTGGGGTTTGGTGGCCCGGTGGAATGGTGCGGCTCCCACGCGTGGGACCGATGCTCACCTGCAAACCGGTCTGCGCCGGAGCAGTCCCACCGCGGTGGGATCTCACCCTTGGCGACATCGAACTGTTCTGAGCATCGCCTCGGGCGGCGGGCGGCGGGCGGCGGGCCGCGGGCGGCTCCGCGGTTAGCCGGCGTCCAGAGTGGTTGCGTCGCTGGGATCGCCGCGTTCCACGGTCCAACTCGATTCCACGAAAACCGGCGAGAGCCGCACGATCGAACCGGGGGTGGGGTCGAGACGATGGATGCCCACCACCGGGAGCGACGCAATCGGATGCCATGGCGCGAGCTCGATGCGGGTCATCACCTTGTACGCGCCACACCACAAGAAGTACTTCCCTGCCGGCAGCGGAAGCCGGGGCATGTCGAGCGTGAGCCTGGTGACACCCGGCTCGAGGCTGACCTCCCGGCGTACCGCGAATATCGGCGTGGGCGCGCCCTCCGTGACGCCCACGTAAAGGTTCGCGTTGTAGGGCTCGTCGGTGTGGACATCGAGGCTGACCCGACACGCCTCGTTCGTCGAGACGAGACTGCTCGTGGGCCCCGTGACTCGTACGTTCGAAATCTGGATCTTCCCGGCGGGACCGGAGTTCGCTTCGGCCCTCTCTTCAATGGCCGTTCGGTACTCGCTCAGCACATCGGCAACCGGCCCCGCCGCGCGTACTCGGGAATCCTCGAGCCAGATCCCGCGCTGCGCGGTGGCTGCGACCGCGGCGAGGTCGTGGGAAACGAGCAGGAGCGTGGTACCCGAAGCCAACACCTCGCGCATCTGGTTGAGACACTTCTGCTGGAACGACGCGTCGCCCACCGCCAGGACTTCATCGACGATCAAAATGCTCGGCTGGAGAAACGCGGCGATGGCGAAGCCGATTCGCATCTTCATGCCGCTGGAATAGAATTTCACCTGGCGCTCGATCGCGTTCTCGATTTCGGCGAAGTCCACGATCTCGTCGAACTTCTCGGCGACCTGCTTGCGCGAGAGTCCGAGCAGCGAGGCATAGACGAGCACGTTTTCGCGGCCGGTGAGGTCGGGATGAATCCCCGACATCACTTCGAGCAGCGCCCCGATCCGCCCGTTGGTTTCCACACTGCCCGAGTGCGGGAACATCACTCCGGCAATGATCTTCAGCAGGGTCGATTTTCCGGAACCGTTGGCGCCGACAATCGCCATACTTTCACCGGGCTCAACGTCGAAGCAGATGTCGCGCAGGACCCACCGCCATGGATCGGTGGCCTCGGCTCGTCCCCGCTGCGTGGCGCGCGAGAGGTGGTCTCGGAGAAGGCGCCGCCCGCGGTCCCGGCGGAATCTCTTCCAGACCTGGTCGACGTGAACGCTGCCGTCAGCTGACATCGGCGAACCCGGTTTCGAGGCGCTTGAACAGTCCGTAGCCGACCACCAACGTGATCGCGGCCGAAAGGGAAGCGAGACCCAGGTACGTGAAGTTCGGGGCCTGGCCCCACAACACGGTTCGACGGAGTTCGGTAATGACCATCGCCACCGGGTCGAGGAAGACGTACAGCGGACGCCACGCCTCGGGGATCTTGTTGATGCCGTAGATCACCGGCGTCACGAAGAGTCCCACCTGGAGCATGAGCGGAAGTGCCTGACGCAGGTCGCGCAGGTACACCGTCAGCGCCGCGAACGTGAGCCCGACCCCGACGGTGAAGGCAACCAACACAAGGATGAGGACCGGTGCCCAGAGCGCGGTGAGTTGGGGCCAATCGCCGAAGATCACGAACAGCACACCGAGCACCGCGGTGGCCGCGCACGCGTCGACCGCGGATGTGCCGATAGTCGCGAGTGGAAAGACCTCGCGTGGTGCGTAGACCTTGTTGAGGAGCGGATTCGAGACGAGGATGCCGCCCGCAGATGAGACGGCGCTCGAAAAAAAGGTCCAGGCCAAGAGACCGGTATAGAGGAATATCGGGTAGGCGGTTCCGTGCGTGTTCACCTGGATCCCGGCCGCGTTCTTGATGAACACGCTGAACACGATCATGAGCACCACCGGCGTGAGCAGCGCCCAGGCGAAGCCAAGAACGGCTTGGTTGTAGCGGACGCGGATCTCCCGGATCCCGAGGTTCAGCACCACGTGGCGCGAAGCCCACAGCGCCCGGAGCGATCGGCGGAAGCTGAGCCCCCGGCGATATCGGATTTCAGGAGGTGGTGCGTCGGGAAGCGGTGCAGTCAACAGTGCGATCCTCGTCGAGTCCTGTTTCCCGTGGCCCGGCGTGGGTCCTGGGGCGCCAGCAGGGGGCCGGATACTACATGGGCGCAGTGAGCAGCTGAACCTTCGAGTTCCTCAGAAAGGTGTTCGCGACCTCTCGGCCCACCGGCGCGCGCGCGAAGATTCCCGCCATGTTCACCTCTCCCAGAATCGTCATGGTCACGGCCCTGACGATCGCCGCACTCGTCCTCAGTGGTTGCGATTCCGAGAGTTCGCCGCCGCGGCCACTGGGCCGGACCCTTGATATCAAGGCCCTCCAGTCGAACCTCAGCGACCGGGGGCCGTATTCGCTCACCGGAACGTCGAAGTTCGAGCGACAGCGAGGGATTCTGTCCGGCGCGTTCGACGGCGCGGCGAAGCTTGGTGCGCTGAGGATCCCGGTGCTCTTGGCTGACCAAGCCGTCCGGGCCGAGCTGCGCATGGTGGGCGACAACGCCTATCTGCGGCGGGCGGCAATCTCCGGGTCATCACCGGGCGGCCTCAACGCGGTGCTCGTGGATGTGAGCGGAGTCGGAGGGTGGGTCACGTTTCCGGGTGACGGGACCGGGCTCGGGGCGCTGGTCGTTGGTGCGTACGTTCCGCAGTTCCTGCTCCAGCAGCTGGCGCTGACGAACCCGTTATGGACCGACCTGGCCAAAGTCCGGATTGGTTCCAAGCGGGCCACGGGAGTGAAGGCCGTGAACGCGGGCACGGTGGGTCTCGGCCTGAAAGCGCTCTCGCTCTGGACCGCCGGCGATGCTCTCGTGCGCGTGGAGTTCACCACCGCGTTCGGCGTCTCCGCCCGTTACGACCTGACGTCGAGGAGCGCGGCGCCTGAGGTACGCGCGCCGAGTCCCGGCCAGATCGTGGCCATCGGCTCCGTCACGGACTCGACGGGCGACTACGGCCAGGTCGCTGGCGGCGACACGGCGGGCGTCTCGTATCGGGTGTTTCGGTCCGGGTCCACCGCCGGCGGAACCTGTTGGCGAGTAGAGGCCACTCCAGCCTTCGACGCGGTGGCGGGTGGAGGTGCCGACGGCCATCGTTGCGTGCCTGCGACCGTGGCCGAGGATGATCCCACCGACCAAGTGCAGTTCGTGATCGACGCAAGCGCGCGCAGCGTATTTGAAATGATCGGAGTCGTGCTTCCGGCGGGAGCGACCGCGCAGCTCACGCTGGCCGACGGAACCACGCAGCCGCTGGTGGCGAACGGCGATGGTCTGGCGATCTACGTTGGACCGGCATCGCCGATCGCCGGCTATGTGGAGGTCACCATGCTCGACGGTTCGAAACTGGCCTGTGGTCCCGGGTCGGTGACCAGCCCGTCTGATGTCGGAGCCGATGGTGAGGGGTCCGGCCTTGGACAGGTCCTTGATCTCCGCGGCACACCATGGTCATGCCTTACCTTCGAATCGCTCGGGAAATGATCGTGTTCGTCCCTTCGGGACGGTTCGTCGGCACGGAACGCGCGGTGCGGGGATCCCAGCCCGGATCGTATGGACAGCCGTTTGCCGAAAACACCACGCTGCGCGGTTTTGACGCTTGACACGGGCTCTCCACGGGTACAGACTCTCCCGTAGACCGACCTGAGACCGGCATGCTTCCTTTGAAATGATGGGAAACGTGCCGGTGCTGGGACGACTGGGGGGAAGTGCGGGATGAGCGCTGGGGGGCTGTGTTGTCAACAACTCCTGCTCGTTGCTGGACCTCCGCTGACGTGGCGATGGGCGTTCGGTCTGCCCACCCGAAACATCGATTCACACTCAACGGAGGAGACACACGCGTGAACTTCAAGACACGAGCAATCGGCGCCTTCAGTGCGCTGGCGGTTGCCGGGGGCTTGGTCGCATTTGCGGCGCCCGCAGCAAACGCCGTTGATACCCCGGCTGGGAGCTGTAGTGGCTCGCGGTCACTCGGCAAGCTTATCCCGAACCTCGGTGACCAAACGGCCCCGATCGTCATTACGACGTCGTTGCTCTCCAACCTTCAGACCGGTGCACCTGCCGGCAGCAAGTTCGGTGGATTCTGTGCGGGCATTTTGGTTCCGTTCAACAATCCCGGTGGACCGATTCCCGGCATTGTGACTCCGAAGGCGATTGCTTCGAAGCTCACTGGCGTTTCGTCATGTGCGAGCGGGGCCATCCCGGTCGCGGCTGACATTACCTACGCGAACCGGTTTGCGATTACCGGCAAGCAGACCGTCACGATGAGCCAGGTTGACACTCTGCTCAAGCCGTTCCAGATCCAGGCTTACGTCACGATCAAGGGTTTTGTCGTCGGAAGCCTTGACGTCGTCGAGGTCACCGGTCTCATTACCAAGGGACCAAGCGTTGGCGCCACCGTGAGTGGACAGCTGTACGAGGACCCGATCAGCAAGCTCGGTCCGATCTCACCCGCAGGTCCGATTCCGCCCAACCCGAAGCCAGCTGGCTACACGGGTTACGGACTCGACATCATCACGGGTAACCCCCTGGGTTGCACCGATGGTGTTCCTGGAAACGCGGCGATCACGTTGATCGAGGTTGGCGACGGCATTTCGATGCTCGGCAACCCGGCTTCCGGGCTGTCGTTCAGCTACATCGGGGTCTAAGACTCCAAGTACCACCGCACAGCACGATCTGATGGGCCCGCCCGCAAGGGCGGGCTCATCCGCGTCCGGAGCCGGTCCCGCCTGGCGCGAGACCGCGTCGGTTGGCGGTGACTCGGCCGCTAACCTCAGCCGCTCACACGGGAGGTTGTATGAGCCGGCGAACGATGACGACGACAGTGGCACTGGTGCTACTGGCGGCAGCCTGTACGAGCTCGGGGAGTAGCACGGGCCAAACGGAGCCGAGCCCGCCCACTGACCCGAAGACTCATTGGAATGTGGCGGCGTCGAAGACGCTGACCGATGTGGTGGCTGAGGTCGGAACGAAATTGCCGGGCGAGTGTGCCGATTGGGGCTTGTACAGCGAGCCTGAGTTCCTGGCGAACTCGCGCCGGGTCTACAAGTTCGCCGCTCCAGATGCGGTCGGCCGCTGCAAGATCCTCACCGATGATGTGGATCTGGCCGGCTTCACTACCCACGCCGCCGCGGTCGACTGGGCGAAAACGCACGGTCGGGTTCTGTGCAAGGTGGCAGCTCGGGCGAAGGCGGTCCTCCCCGGAATTGCGTGGGCGATCGGCCCGCGTTGGACGGCCCAGCCCGACGCCGAAGGCGTGGCCCGCAAACTGAGTGCAACGATCACGGGCGCGAAGTTCTTGTTCACTCCCTGTCCTGGGCCCCAGGGCAAGAGTTGGGTCGATGAGTCCGTGGCGCATACGTCCGAGATCGTCGGCACGCTCGACGCCGCGGGGCTTGGTTGCACCGACTTCCTGCTCGAAGACCGCGATCTGATGTTTGGCAATCGCCACTACGTCATCGATGGCCTCCCCGGCGCATTCGGGCAATGCACCCTTACCGGCGGGCAGCGAGCAATCATCGAAGCCTTCGATGGCACCAAGCTCGATCCGGTCGCATTCTTCCCGTCAGAACTCATCAACGTGTGTCTCCAGCTCCCGAAGGCGCAAGGTCTAGTGCTTCCCGATGCCCTGGTGTTCCTCCAGGACTCCACCAACGTCGCGGCGGTCTCCTCGGCTTTGGGTGTTTCGGAACCGCCAAAGACCTGCACCCCGGCGTAGTCACGCTGCGTGGTCACATGGACACCAGATGGGCCCGGTCGCGGCCGGCGCGGGTACTCTTCCGGCCCGTCGAGTTGGGGGGAATCGGTGCGCGGAATAGTGCTCGCGGGAGGGTCAGGGACGCGGCTGGCACCGATGACCTCCGCGATCGGGAAACAGCTGCTGCCGGTGTACGACAAGCCGATGATCTACTACCCGCTCTCCACGCTCATGGCCGCCGGGGTTCGCGAGATCCTCGTCATCAGCACGCCGGAGGATTTGCCCCGGTTCGAGCGCCTGCTCGGAGACGGCAGCCGGTGGGGTTGTGGGTTCGCCTATGCAGAACAGGCGCATCCCGAAGGGCTTGCCCAGGCGTTCGTGATCGGCGAGGAGTTCATCGGCGATGCTCGAGTTGCACTGGTGCTCGGCGACAACGTGTTCTTCGGGACGCAACTGCGAGAGCGCCTGCGGGCCGCGGCCCAAGCCGAGGCCGCCACTGTGTTCGCGTACCATGTGGCCGATCCAGAGCGCTACGGCGTGATCGAGTTCGACGAGGCGCGCCGGGCCACGGCCATCGTGGAAAAGCCCGAGAACCCCCGGTCGAACTTCGCGGTCCCCGGTCTCTACTTTTTCCCCGGTGATGTAGCCGCGGTGGCGCGAGCGGTGCAGCCGAGTGATCGCGGGGAGTATGAGATCACCGATGTGA
>JANPBJ010000067.1:0-7428 GCA_031430375.1 Acidimicrobiia bacterium | reverse complement strand
CTCGCAGGATCACGACCGGCTGCTTCCGCCCCGCGCCGGACTGCGGCCACGCTCCGGCTCAGGGTCTCGTCGGTGAAGTAGGTGTGCAGCACGACGGCATCCATGTATGCGCCGGCGCGCCAGCGTTTGCTCCGCGAGCGCGCACAACAACACGGGGATGTCTTCGCTGAACCGAGCGTCCTGATGGAGTACGGAATAGGAACCGGCCGGGCCGTCATGGCCCATCACCACCTCGCCTTTCCACAACCGCCGATAGATCGCGACCGCGTCTTCGATCTGGGCGTTGGTGATCCGGGGAAGGTTGATGACATCGAAGAGGAAATCGAAACCGCGCCCGAGTCCGAGACAGAACCGTCCCCCGGTGAGGCGGTGCATCGTGGTGGCCATCGTCGCGGTGGCGAGGAGGTGACGCGTGTTGTGATTCGTGGCCGCGGTGGCGATGCCGAGTTGGTGCGTCGCCGCGCCGACGGCACCGGAGAGCACGCCGGCGTCCTTGACGTTGAACCGTTCGGAGATGAATCCGGTGCCGAGCCCGACGGACTGTGCGTCGCGGGCTTCGGCGATGGCATCGGCGGGGGAGTCCGTATGGCCGGGCAAGACATAGAAACCCAGCTCGTTCAGCCGGTTCATCGCTTCAGACGTCACGGTCGTAGCTCCAGGTTCCGGAGGTCATGACCAGACGGTGGCGGGCCCCCGGTGCATTCGCGTCGCCGGACTCGTAGCCCGCATCTCCGGCCCACATCGCCGCGAGGCCGTCGTCGGTCGTGCCAATTCGGGTGACGAAGATCAATGGATCGGAAGCCGATGCGATCTCCAGTGCGTCGGCAACTGAGGAGGCTCCGGCCAGCATGTGGAGTGTGACCCACGTGGGCGGAGCGAGTTCGATCTCGCTGCTGTCCCGCTGCGCCAATGCATCGATGGGTGAGAGCCACATGTGCTCGTGGATCTCGCCGTCGTCGATCGTGACGACGCCCTCCGGTGCCGGCGCGACGAAGAACCAGGTGGCGAAGCGCTTCGGCGTCTGGGGCGGGGGAGTCCAGTGCGACAGTGCGACAAGATCATCGACCGCGACGGTCAAGCCGGATTCTTCGAAGGCTTCCCGTACCGCGGCCCGGCGAGCCGCGGCGAACGTGGAGGCTTCGTCGCGATCTGCGGCGCCCTGATGGTCTGCGGGATCGACTCGACCGCCGGGGAAAACCCACATGCCTCCGAACGCCAGTTTCGAGTTCCGACGCAACATCAGCGTTTCAACTCCCGCCGCGGTGTCGCGCAGCAGGATCACGGTCGCGGCGGGAATCGCCTCGCGGTCCGGATTGGCGCCCGCGGTCATCCACCGTTGGAACCGATCCTGCTCAGACGCCATGGATCTGGACCCTACCGGAGCCTTCTCCACAGCATCACCACAGCTTCGTGCTTCGATCATCACGCCGGGCGTCGTAGGGTCGAAGGCAATGACCGAAACGCCCGTCGCGGTACGCGCCCTCTCGAAGAACTATGGCTCCGTTCTCGCGGTGGACCATCTCGACTTTGCGGTGCAGGCCGGGCAGGTGTGTGGGCTCCTGGGACCGAATGGTGCGGGCAAGACCACCGCGCTGCGGATGCTCGTGGGTCTCGCTCGACCGACGGGTGGTGAGACGCGACTCTTCGATCGAGTTGTCAAGCCCGGCTGTCCGGAGCTCCGGCGCGTCGGCACGATGATCGAGCACGCCTCGTTCGTGCCCCATCTCTCGGGGATCGCGAACCTGCGGCTGTACTGGGAGGCGGGCGGGGATCGCTTCGGCGAAGCCGACGTGGACACCGCGCTGGCCGTGGCCGGTCTGGGTGATGCCATCGACCGTCGAGTCAAGACCTATTCCCAGGGCATGCGCCAGCGCCTGGGCATCGCTCGGTCGCTTCTCGGCCGCCCCGAACTCCTCGTGTACGACGAGCCTACGAACGGTTTGGATCCTCAGGAAATGCGGGCGGTACGCACGTTGATTCACCGCATTGCGGATGAGGGTCGCACCGTGTTGCTCTCCAGTCACATTCTCTCGGAGATTGAACAAGTGTGTTCTCACGCGGTCGTGATGGACCGTGGTCGCTTGGTCGCGGCGGGAACCGTGGCCGAGCTTGTGGCGTCGGGCGCTTCTGCGTATGTGGAAGTGGACGACTCCGCCCGGGCGCGTGAAGTCCTGGCGCAACTCGCCGGAGTCGGTGGTGTGACCGACGAAGCACCCGGCCTCGTGATTTCACTCGCGGGAGCAACCCGACCGGAGATCGTGGCCGCGTTGGTGGCCGCCGGGATCGGCGTGCAAACGGTGACGTCACGGCATGCGCTCGAAGAAGCATTCCTCGGGCTGGTCGGCACCGAGACCGAGCGTCACATCGGAAAGGGTGCCTGATGCTGCGACTCATTCGTACCGAAGTCATCAAGCAACTTCGTCGACCCCGAACCTGGGTCGCGCTCGCATTCGTGGTCATCGTGCCGATCATCATCACGATCGCGCTGAAGGTGGAACCGCCCGACATCGGAGGCGGACGGGGCGGAGGCGATGGAGATGGAGATCGAGAAGGAGCGCGGTTCTTCGTCTTGGCCACGCAAACCGGGCTGATGGTGCCGATCGCCGCGCTCCGGCTGATGAGCGAGTTCTTTCTGCTCGTGATCTTCTGCCTCTTCGCCGGGGACGCCATCGCCAGCGAAGCCAGTTGGGGAAACCTGCGGTTCCTGCTCACCCGGCCGATCAAGCGGGCTCGGCTGCTCACCGCCAAGTTGATCGTGGCCGCGGCGTTTGGGCTGTTGGCGACGGCGTTGGTTGCCGGATCGGGATTGATCGCGGGTGGTTTGGCTTTCGGATTCAAACCACTTTCGATCCCGTTGCTCGGCGTGTCGCAATCCGTGGGCGCGTTGCTGGGGAACTTGGGACTTTCGGTGCTGCTGGCCGCGTGGGGAATCGCCGGGGTCGCGGCATTCGGGTTCATGCTGTCCACGATGATGGACAACTCCGCGGGTGCAATCCTCGGTGCCGTTGGCCTCTACATCGTCACATCGATCCTCGGCGCGATCGACTCGCTCGGCGCGATGCGGTACGGGTTCCCCACCTTCTATTCGGGTGCGTGGGCCGACCTGTTTCGGGGGACGAGTTTCGGCGGCGACATGCTGCGCAATGTGCTCGTGCAGATCCCGTACGTGCTCGTGTTCGTTGGCATCGCGTTCTGGTGGTTCCAACGCAAGGACATCACGAGCTAACTCCGGAGCCCGGCTTCGAGTGACGGGCGCATGATGAGCCAGGGATGATCGCCGTGGTCATCGACTGAACCGGTGGCCTCCCACTCGGCGACCTCCATCAGAATCCGGATCGTGTGGAGTCGGTGAAACCACGCGAGCCGAGCCGCGTCGACGGTGTGACTCGGGGTGAGGCGCGCGTACTCAGTGAGGAAGCGGCGGGCCAACCACCGCGCGGCTCCGTTGATCACGGGGCGCACGGACCCGGGCACGCTGAGCGGAGGACTCGAGACGAGCAGTGCGGTGTACGAGAGGTCGTACTCCCGCTCGGCGATCTGCGATGCGGTCCAGTCGAGCACCGTCAGGCGGCCGTGATCGGTCAACACGTTGAACGGATGCAGGTCCCCGTGGCACACGACGTCGGGCCCGGGTGCAGCGCGGGTATTGAGCAACGCGTCGAGGTGTGACGCCAACTCGCCTGCACCGATCGTTGCGAGACGGTCACGGAGATGTTGGATCAAGCCGTCGAGTCCAACCGGTTGCCCGATCGCGGCGGTGAGTGCATCGCTCACCGGTCCGGGATCAAGCGCGTGGAGTTGGGCCGCGGCAGTCGCGAGCTGGCGCGGGAGCGCACGGGCCAGGCGCGGGAGTTTGGCGATGGCCCCGGCGCCGGAGAGTCCGGCCATGAGGGGGTGACCGGTGGCGAGTTCCATCACTGACCACGGCCCGGCGGTTGCGGTTGGGGTGCCGGCGGCCAGGATCCTCGGCGTTGGGAATCCCTGCTCCGCCACGGCGCGCTGCATCGTGGTCTCCCACAGTGCGTGATCAGCGTTGGGCGCGAGGCGCAGTACCACTCGATCGGCGATGGCGCCGTCGGTGCCGGCGAGATCCAAGGTCCACATCTCGGCCCAGAACCCACCGGTGAGTGGCGTGGGCGGCGCTGCCAGGGCGAGTCCGGCGGTTCCGGCCACCACCCGCAAGGCGGCGAGCGCGGCCGCCAGCTCCGGGGAATGGTTGACGGGATGAAGGAAATCGGTCATACTCACGGGAATGACTGTAACGGTAAATACCGGCAATGTCCAGAGGGTGCCGGGAACTGAGGCCAGAGCTGAGCCAAGTACGTGGTCGATTGATGAGCTGGCTTCGCTCGTGGGGGTTCCGAGCCGCACGATTCGGGAGTACCGCACGATCGGTGTGTTGGCACCGCCGCGCAAGGTTGGTCGCGTTGGTCGCTACGACGAGGCGCATCGGCGTCGGCTCGAGCTGATCGCCCAGCTTCAGGAGCGCGGGTACTCACTGGCGGCGATCCGAGATCTCGTGAGTGCGCACGCGGAAGGCCGCTCACTCGACGATGTGCTGGGCCGCAATCGACCCGCGTTCGACGAGTCGCCGATGATGTTGACCACCGCCGAGTTGATCGAACGCGTGCCGGCATTGTCCACGGTGTCCGCGCAACGGGCGGCGGTCACCGCGGGGCTGCTGATGGCCCGAGGGTCGGGGGAGTGGGTCGTGCGTTCGGCGTCGCTGCTCGCACTCGTTGGCGACGTGACCGGCGAGGGTGTGGTGCTCGAAGTGGTGCTCGATGTCGTGGTCAGCCTGCGCGACGCCGCTCACGTCCAGGCGCAGGCGGTCATCACCTTGTTCGGCGATCATGTATGGCCCGAGCTCGACGCCGACCGAGCAGTCGGTGTGGCCCGCCGAGCCCGGTTGCTCGTGGCGCAATCGGCGGCGTCGTTGGTGGTGGACGAGATGGCCAACAGTTTGCGACGGCACGCCGCGAACACCGGCGATGACGGGCTTGGGCAGTTGGTGGATCAGTTGAGTATCGGAGCGGTGCGAACCGCCGAACGGATGGACGAGCGCGGATCATGACGAACACGGCGAATCATCAACAGCGCGAACAGTGGAATGGAGACGAGGCATCGCATTGGGTCGATGCCGCCGACGGCTACGACGCGCAACTCGAACCGTTCGGCGATGCACTGCTTGCGGCAATGGCGGTACAGCCGGGGGAGGTTGTCATCGATATCGGCTGTGGGAACGGAGTGACGGCGATCGGCGCCGCCCGGATCGCGAAGGCGGTGCGCGGGGTCGACATCTCTGCGCCGATGCTTGCGGTGGCACGCTCGCGGGCCGCAGAACTGGGTGTGACCAACGTCGACTTTGTCGAGGCGGACGCGCAGATCTGCGCGTTCGGTCCGGCCGCCGCGGATGTGGTGATGAGTCGCTTTGGCGTGATGTTCTTCGACGACGCGCCCGCGGCGTTCGCGAACCTGAATCGCGCGCTCACCCCGGGCGGGCGCATCGGGTTCGTGTCATGGCAACCGCTCATTGACAACGAGTGGTTGCTCACACCTGGCGTGGCGGCCGCAACGTATGTGGAAATTCCACCTGCCGAAACCTCAACCTCGGCCGACGCCCCCGGCATGTTCTCGCTGAGCGACCCGGACGCCGTGCGATTGCTGCTTGAAGGCGCGGGCTTCTCGCGTATCGAGATCGCGCCGATTCACACCACCATGACTCTTGGCGGTGGTGGGACGGTGGACGAGACGCTGGCATTCTTGCTCCGGACCGGGATCGCCCGTGCCCTGTTTGCGGGGGCGTCAGACGAGCAGCGCGCGCTCGCCGTCGATGCAGTCCGTTCTGTATTCGCCGCGCACTACGAGCCCGGTGTGGGGGTTCGCATGGGCGCGGCCGGTTGGATGGTCAGCGGCGTCAAACCCTGAAGTCCCGGACACTCGGACCTATCCGCTCGCCCTCTTACACGTGGGTGATGACGGAGCGGATGACCTCGCCGGCCTGCATAGCGCGGAAGGCCTCGTTCACGTCATCGAGACGGATCTCCGCAGACACCATCGAACCGAGATCGAGTCGGCCCGTTTCCACGAGTGAGACGAACCGTTGAAAGTCAGAGCGGACCTGCGCGGAGCCGTAGACGCACCCGAGGAGCTTCTTCTCGTCGTAGAAGAGTTGGAACCCGGGCAGGGTGACCTGCGAGTCCCACTTCGGCATACCCACCACGACTGCGGTGCCGCCGCGGCGGGCCATGGTGAACGCCTGGGTGATGGTCTCGGGGAGACCGATGACCTCGAATGCGTAGTCGGCGCCGATGCCGCCGGTGAGCTCCATGACCTGAGCGACGGCGTCGCCTGCGCCGGGATCGATGAGGTCGGTTGCACCGAACAGCTCCGCCGTCTTGCGCTTCAACTCCACCGGGTCGATCGCGAAGATTCGGCTCGCCCCCGCGATTCGCGCGCCCTGGATCACGGCCTGGCCCACGCCACCACAGCCGATCACCGCAACGGTGGCCCCGGGGATGATCTTGGCGGTGTTGAGCGCGGCACCCACGCCCGTGGTGACACCACAGCCGATGAGGGCGAGCTGTGCGTCGGGGAGTTCCGTGTCGACCTTCACCACGCTGGCCTGGTTGCAGGTCATCTGATCGGCGAAGGTGCCGAGGCCAGTGAAACCGTTCGGCGTGCTGCCATCGGCGCGGGTTGCGCGAGGGCTGAACATGACGTCACCGCTCATCGTGCACAGGTTGGTCTGGCCGTGGAGACAGAAGAAGCAGTTGCCACACGCGGGGACGAACGACGCGATCACGTGGTCCCCGACCTTGACGCGAGTTACTTCGGCCCCGGCCCACTCGATCACGCCGGCGCCTTCGTGGCCAAGAATGCACGGAGCTGGAATGGGCAGCAGCCCGTTACTGGCCGATACATCGGAATGACATACGCCGCTCGCACCGATACGGACGACGACATCGCCGGGGCCCGGCGCAATCGGGGTGACGTCCTCGACGGACAGTTCGGGAGTTCCGGTGAAGATGGCGGCGCGCATGCTGGGCTCCTTGTGAGATCAGGTTGGTGGGAAGCTACTGGTTCTGAGGGGATTGCGTTTTGCGGGCCTTGAGGTACGCCCCGACCATCACGGCAAACTCATCGACGTTGTAAATGTCTTCCTCGTAGGACCACTGGTTGTCGCCCGCGTAGTCGAGCCGGGACCAGTTGATGGCCTGGTACACCTCGCCGTCGCCGAGGTCGCGCATCCGGTTCCAGACCGCGGCGATGACCCAGCCTTTCTCCTCGTCGATGATCCACCAATCCGCGGGGAAGTCGGTCATCTCGTTGTTCGGGAACTCGTTCATCGTGGTCTGAATCCACGTTCGGATCGCCTCGCGGCCCTCGAACTTGCCGTAGAGATGCTCGTAGTAGACCGCGTCCTCA
>JANPBJ010000066.1:0-8725 GCA_031430375.1 Acidimicrobiia bacterium | reverse complement strand
CGCCCTGGAGCGACAAGCCAACGGCTGGTGTGACAAAAATGCGACCGGCCGGGGGCACCTCGTCGCCGAAGACAGTCTGGATCTCGCCATGGCGGCCGCCGGTGAGGGCGCGCACCACGACGGTACAGGGCGAGGCGTTGGCGCGACACCGTCCCGGGACTGGCCGCCCGTACAGGAAGTCGTCGGTGACGAGATACTGGAACTCGGCTGCCCCGCCGGCGTCAAACTGTACCGGGAGCACCTTGCCGCACGGCCCGGACCCACTGAACGCGCACTGCTGTGCTGTGGCGCGCGCGAACGGCTCGAATCCGGTCACGCGCATTCGCAGCACCGTCGCCGGCCGGAGTCCATCGGCAACGTCATAGGACACCGGGAAGGTCGACCCGCCGTCGGCCTCGATCGAGACCACGGGGCCGAGCACCACCGCTCGCCTCGCGCCGACCACTGCCGGTTGGGTCGTTGCCGTCGTCTTCGCGCTCGGAACCGCGGCCGACGCTTCGGTGGGTGGCGCCGCTCTCGCCGGCCGCGCACCGCGCGCGCGGTCCCCGCCGTCGTCGCCGCCGACCCCCATGAGAACGGCCGACGCGATCACCCCTACGACGAGGAAGCCGGCCCCCAACGCCACGCCGAGCGAGGGGCCGACAATCCCGACCCACCCGTCGCGATCGGCGCGCCGGCCCTCGGTGAGCGGTCCGATCCCGGCAAAACCGAGGACCGAGAGCAATATCGCCGCGACGGCGAGCGGGACCAGCAGGAGCAGAAACACGTTCAGGTCACCCGCGGCCCGCTGGTGCGCTGCTCGGAGGGGTCTGTTCGTCGAGCTGGCGGTTCAGCGTGAGAATGCGGCCAATCATCGGCAGCATCAACACGTTCAAGCCATGCAGCAAACCCACGATGAGCAGAATGCCACCGAGACGGATCGTCACCGCCTGGAGTTGAGCAGCGTTGACCGTATCCGCCCATCCGGCGTCGGGCTCGAACTTCACCGTGAACAGGATGAAGGCGAAGAAAATCAGGTAGTACGCCACGTCCATCAACACGATGAAGCTCTTCCCGGTTCGAGGGTTCGCCCGGAATACATCCGCGGCGTAGCTCTTCCCAAACCGCTTAATGAATGGCCCCAGCCACAGGGCCAGGAACACCATCCCCGAAAACCACAACAACTCCAAGATCCACCAGTCCATGACAATCTCTCCCTTCGTTCGTTCCGTTGTTGACAGTGCCACCGCAGCAACTGCACCGGCAAGGCAACCGATGACCGCAAGGCGCCGACGCCGCTGACGGCGCAGGCGCCGGTCGTCGTCGATGCTGAGCGCGACCCGAGCGAAGAGGTCATCGCTCTGGGCGAGCCCGTCCGCTTCGTCGACCAGTGCATCTCGCAGTCGCTGCTCGACCGCGGTCATGTCGTCACCCCCGAGACGTCGGACGCCGTTGCGTCCCCGAGTCGCCGCTCGAGCGCGGCGAGGCCTCGCTTCAGATGGGTTTTTACCGAGTTGCGGGAAATCCCCATCGTCTCGGCGATGTCGTCGATACCGAGTTCCTCGTAGTAACGCAAGACCAGCGCGGTTCGTTGACGATGCGGCAGATCCTTGAGGGCCTCGATCATCTCGCGTTGGTCTTCGCGAAGCTCGATCTCGTCCTCGGTGGAGTCCCAATGATCGTCGGCCGGGAGGTGATGCCGCAGCGAGACAAGCCCGCGCCGATTGGAATCACGTGCCAGGTTCAACACAATGGACCGGAGATACGCGGCGGCCTTGGACTCTTCCCTGATTCGGTGGGCCGAGCGGGCCAGACGAATGAACGCTTCCTGGACCAGATCCTCCGCGGCATTCCGATCGTCGACGAATAGGCGAGCCAGCCGCACCAGCGATCGACCCTCCTCCTCAAACAGCCGGACGACCAGCGCATTGGCATCTATCGACATGACGGGCGCGGCCTCACCCGCGGAACGTCGGCCGACGTCAAGCGGCAACGCTCCCGACTGGTACCGAGGCGTGAGGAGTCCAGTGATAGCCATCGTCCCGACAGACGAAGGGAACAACGGCTCCGGGTGACAAGCCGCGATCAAAGCATCGCGGAGCCGCGCCCCCCACACGTCGCTGGCCATCTACCAAGCCTCCCGAACACACCCGGCATCCGCCGAGATTTGTGATCCTGGTCTCCCAGAGAGCTTGTCACCCGATCGCCGATCCTGCCCGTCGGTCAAGTGGACGGGTCGTCGCCGGCTGGCAATACGGATTCTCGGCGCAACTTAGAGTGACGCACTGGGCCTACGAACCGCCGCCGACCAACCCGTCGGCGAGGTCACGAGTTCGGAGGTCAGACCCTCGGATCATCCTTGCGCCGGTTTCGTGAACCTGCCGCGGCGAGAAGATCGGCGCGCTGGTCAGACAAGGACCACACGATGATGACGACGATGGCGATCCATCCCCCGGCGATCCAACCCAGCAGAACACCCCACTGCCAGTGGCGACGGTGGTAACCCGCCCAGAACCAATCCCGGCCGGCGATCTTGCCGAGGTCGCGTGCCCACCACAAGATCACAGGGATCGCCACGACCACGCCGACGCCCAGAAAAATCGGCACGTACATCGACATCCGACAATGCTGTCAGGACCTCGCGCCGATTCACAAACCGATGCAGATGACCGGCGAGCGTCAGACCGGATCGAAGCAATCCTTGATCCCATCGACGGGGATGCCGCTCCAGATAGTCGTGCGAGCACTCGGAGTCACCGAGCCACCGTGCAGAGTCAGCTGTCGGTGAGTCCCCGCTTGGTCGCTTGTGCGGCGAGCTCGGCGCGGGTCGCGACTGCGAGCTTGGTGAAAACGTGGCTGAGGTGCACCTTGACGGTTCCGCGTGCGATGAACATTCGTTCCGCGATCTGCGGGTTGGTGAGCCCGGCGGCCGCCAGGCCGACGACGCGTAGCTCGGTCGGCGTCAGGCTGTCCCATCCGGCCAGGGGGCGTTTGCGTTCGCCGCGTGCGCGCGCACAGCCTCACGCAACGCGGCGATCTCGGCATCACGGCCGACGAAGCTCGACACCTGCGCGGGCAAGTTCGTCGGCATCGCGTCGAGCGAGCGCAGCGGAGGGAACTCGTGGCCGAGATCGGGGTGTACGAGCTGCCAGACCCGCTCGACCCGGCCGAGATCCTTCAACCGATGCAGACCAAGATCACGGAGCTCGACAGCTTCGGGCAGCGAATCAACCACCAGATCGCGGGTGGCGTCAGAGATGAGCGTCTGCCCACCGTGGCCGATCGCTCGCATACGCGCGCACCGGATGATCGTCGGACCGAAGTAGTTGCCGGCGTCGCGCAAGCGGATCTCGCCGGTGTGGAGCGCCATGCGCACGCGCACTTCCCCACCCCCGGGCCACGGTTCCTGCGCGAACGCGCGTTGAACGTCGAGCGCCGCCGCCACGGCATCCGACGCCCGAGAGAAGGCGCCCACCACGCTGTCGCCTTCACCTTGCTCGACTGGGCGCACGCCCCCGTGCAGCGCGACGGCCGCTTCGAGTAACTCGTAGTGGCGGGCTACGGAGATCGCCGTCTCGTCGGCACCCGCCTCCCAGAGCTTCGTCGAGCCCTCGATGTCGGTGAGCAAGAACGTCACCGTGCCGGTCGGGAGCTCGGATTCGACAGTTTGAGACACATCCGAGTTTGCCAGGTTCATTTCCGTGTGGGTCATGACCCCATCGTGGCGCTATGGGCTGCAGAGAACATCCCCCAGATGGCATATCCGCGCGAACGGGCCGTCAGTTCGACCAATCGAGCGGTGCGGCAGGGTACGGATCGCTCAACCCCTTGAGTGCGAGTTTGCGGACCTCGCCGAACCCGAATTGATCCTGGGTGACCGTGCGGACGTCGTCGGTGACGAGGACCTCGCCGCCCACCGCGGCAGACGCGACCCTGGCGCCGACGATCACCGTGCGGCCGAAAAAGTCATCGGCTTCTCGAATCACCTCGCCGCGATGCACCCCCATCCGAACGTGCAGCGCGCCGACGTCTTCCGGCCAATCGTGGCCCGCCAGTGACCGCTGAAACGCGACCGCGAAGCCGAGCGCGTCGGCCGGATCACGAAAGGCGAGCATGAAGCCGTCGCCCTCGCTCTTCACCTCCACACCTCGGTTGACCAGGAGTTCGCGCCGCAGGATCGCGGTGTGGGCCCGCAACAACTCGTGGGTCCGGTGGTCACCGAGCCGATCGGTCATAGACGTGTAGCCGACGATGTCGGAGAAGCAGATCGTGACCTGCCCGTCGTGATCGGCGTGCTTGCCGAGTTCGGGTCGATCGATGGTGATGTTTGCGGAGAGGATGTCGATCGACGCCGTCGCGGGCATGCCACTCGGGACGCCCTGAAGTTGCAGCTTCGCGGCGAAGGCCTGCTCGAGCAGGCGCGTCATGCCGAGAGCGTTCGCGCGGTCCACGACTTCGTTGAGCAGCACCCCGGCGCGCTCGGTATCGCCGACCTCGCCGCGCGCCAGGAGCGCGAGGGCAAGGTCGTATCGACTGCGCGCCTCCCATCCGGGCGCGCGCATCTGCTGGTGCTCGGCGAGTGCCGTCTCGTGATGGGCGATTGCCTCGGCGTAGCGGCCGAGTCCGCCCGCCGCGAGGCCGAGGTAGCGCACGTAGGCACCGTGGTACGCGTGGCCACCGAGGACCACGCCGTGCCCGATGCCAAACTCGTGGACGCGAAACCATGTTTCGAGCTGCTCCAGCGACTCAGTGCTCGCGGTCCCGGCTGCGACCTCGATGAACATCGCCAGCGTGTAGTTCCGGAGCACGTCGTCGGGAATGGCTTCGCGACCCTGGCTGACGACCTCGTCGATGAGCACAGCCGCCTCATCACCCTGACCGATCTCCCAGAGCAGTTGCACGAGTCCGGCTTTCCACGAGGGAATGTCCGGGGTCTGGGCCACGATTCGCCGCGTCGATTTCTCGAAGGCGGCGAGTCGACCGAGCTCTCGGTATACCGGCGTCAGCCCCACCCCGACATTCGCCAACACCAACAGAACGCCGAGCGCGCGCGCCAGCTCGGCCGATTCGAGGATGAGGCGCTCGGCATCACCGTACCGGCCGTCGATGGCGGCCAGAGTCCCCTGGAGCTGGAGGCTCGTCGCGAGTTGGGTCGAGACTCGCGACCGCCGCGCGTCAGTCGCGTAGGCCTCGACCTCGGTCTCGAGATCGTCGCGGCGCTGCCCGCCGAGCGCGGAGATGATCAGCGAGTTTCGGGCCGACTGGGTGAGGTCGAGGTCTCCCGAGTTCTCGGCTGCCTCGAGTACTTCCCGCAGCAGCTGCTCACGCTCGGCCTGGGGCAGGTTCTCGGTTGCCCGCATCTGAAGCGCCCACGCGAGGGCCTGCTGGTCACCGGATCGCCGAGCGGCGGCAATGGCCTCTTCTACCAGACTTCGATGGAGCACCGGGTCTCGAAACGCGACCGCCGCGGAGTGGCGAGAGAGCACCGAGGCGAGCAGAGCGTCCCGGGCCGCACCTTCGGGCGTTGCCCGCAATGCCGTCCCGGCCTCGGCGAAGAGTTCGAGCTGACCCGGGTCCGGGACCCCGGCTGCCGAGAACCACGTACTCCCGCAATACTCGATCGCGGCGCGGCCGAGGCGGAATGGATCGGCCGTGCTTCGCGCCAACTCGGCGGCTTCGAGGCTCGCCCTATGACACGTGTCTGTGTCTCCACCACGTCCCGAGGCCCCGGCGAGCGCGAGCAGCAGGTCGGCGCGTACCGCGGGGTCCGCTTCCGACGCGAGGTCGAGTGCCTGCACCGCCATCTCGTAGCTCCGCGCCGCCTCTTCATAGGCGACCTGTTCCATGGCGCGGTCGCCGGCCCGACGGGCGTAGCCCACGGCCTTTTCAACATCGCCACCCGGCGCGGCCTCGTACGCGTGGTACGCGAGCTCGGGGAGGTGGGCTTCGATGGAATCGGTGAACCGTTGCTCGAGCGCCTCGCCGACCCTCCGATGCATGCGGACACGCCGCGGCGTGCTCAGCTCGCCGTAGAGCGTCTGGCGAATCAGCGCATGGTTGAACTCATAGGTGCCGGGACGTTCGCGCCGCTCGCGAATCACCTGGGCCGCCAACGCTTCGTCGAGCACGTCGAGCATCGTGTCCTCGCTCAGTTCCGCGACCTGGCCGACAACGTCGACGGTGAACCCACCCGGCATCGCGGCGGCGATCGTCAGCGCCGCGTTGCAGTCGCTGGACAGTCCGTCGAGCCGACGACCGATGACCTCGCGCACCCCTTCGGGGAGGTTTTGCGCGATGCTCTCGGGGGTTCCGACCCAGGCATCACCCTCGTGGCGAATCGCACCGGTCTCCGCGAGATGGCGCAGGATCTCGGCGACGAAGAAGGGATTCCCCTCTGTCTCGCGATAGATGAGCTCGGCGAACTCGCCCGGGCTCTCCTGCCCGCCGACCGCTTGGATGAACGCACGAACCTCTTCGATCGGAAGCCCGCGGAGCAGGACCCGCTCGTAGAGTTGTTCTCGCCGCAGGGTCGAGATCGTCTCCGCGAGCGGGTGAGAGCGCTCGAGTTCCACGTCGCGGTAGGTGCCGATGATCACGAGCCGCGACTGGCGAACCCGCCGGGCAAGGTGCGCGAGCAACAGCAGTGAAGGCTTATCGCACCAGTGGAGGTCGTCGAGGACGATCACGAGCGGCCGGATACGGGTGGCGGCGGCAATGAACGAACTGAGGCCGTCGAAGAGTCGGTGGCGTTCGGCGTCACCGTCGAGGGCGGGCAGCGCTGCGAGGTGCGGGTACTTGTCTCGGAGTTCGGGGATGATCGTCGCCACCTCGGCGCAGCCGGCAACCGGGTCGAGCAGATGGCCGTCATCGGACAGGTCCCGCACGAATGAACGCAACGCTTCCACGAATGGGAGGAACGGCACGCCGATCTCACCCTCGTAGGAGTGGCCCCAGAGCACCTGCGCACCTCGGACCGACGCGTAGACACCGAGTTCCTCGACGGTGCGGGTCTTGCCGATGCCGGGCTCGCCGACGACCATGACGACGCGAGTGTGGCCGGAGAGGGAGTCATCGAACGCGGCTCGCAGCGCGTCAAGCTCGCCGGCGCGGCCCACGAACCGGCCCCAGTCCGCGCCGCGGGCCACCCCGACCACGATCGGCGTGGGGTCGGCCACGACGGGCACACCGCTCTCGAGGCTCGCCTGCGCCTGAGCGAGAGCCTCGGACACTTCGCCGGCGTCCACCGGTCGCGCGTTCGGGTCCTTCTCCAGCAGACGCAACACCAGGGATTCGACGAGCGGCGGGACCTCGTCGTTGTGGAAACGAGGCGACACCGGTGGCGTGTTGAGGTGCTGGCTGATGACCGAGACCATGTCGTCGCCGAGGAACGGCGGTCGGCCGCAGAGCATCTCGTACATCACCGCGCCGAGCGCGTAGAGGTCCGAGCGCGGGTTGGGCTCACGGCCGAGTGCCTGCTCAGGCGCGATGTAGGCGACCGTGCCGAGCACGGTGCCCTCACTCGTCATCCGGCTCGCCTCCATATTGGCGGCGAGTCCGAAGTCACCGAGTCGCGCCGCGCCGTCGGCGTCGAGCCAGACGTTCGCGGGCTTGAGGTCACGGTGCACGATCTGGAGTTGGTGCGCGTGCCCCAGGCCGCGCGCGAGTTGCATGGCGAGCTGCAACGCGCGCCTGACCGGAAAACGCCGATTCGGTTCTCGATCGAGATGCTGATCGAGCGACCCACCGGCCATGAACTGACTCACGATGAACGGTGTGCCGTCGGCCTCTTCACCGACGTCGTACACCGTGACGATGGCGGGATCGTCGCCGAGCCGGGCCATTGCCTGGGCTTCCCTGGTGATCCGGATGCGGCCGTTCGCGTCGAGGCCTTCCGTCTTCACGACCGCGACTGCAACCTCACGGGCGAGGCGTTCGTCCATCGCCAGGTAGACGCGCTTGCGGGCCCCTTCGCCCAGGAGTCGTACCGTCCGGTACCGGCCGGTGCCAACGGTCGCAGGGATCTGAACCGACGTCGCGGCGGCGTCGAGCGGATCAACAATCGCGGCTCCACAGCTGCCACAAAAGCGATTGCCCTCCGCATTCTCGCTCTGGCACGCCTGACACCGCACGACCCACCCTCCGTTTCGTTTCAATCGGGACCCGGCCGGGGAGCGTACGGCTCAACACCACGGCGCCGCACATGCCCTGGACGAATCAGTTCGCCTTGATAAGCCGGGCGCAGAGCATCTTCGACAGGTTGAGCAACAACTTGGCCGCGACGGTCGCATCTTCGGCGATCATCTTGCGAAGTGCTCCCTCGCTCAGGCTGAGGATTCGTGCCCCATCGGTGGCGGCGTCCACGTCGAACGCTCGCGGTCGTTCCAGCAGGAACGCCATCTCACCGAACACGTCGCCGGCGCTCAACACGCCGACCACCCGGTCGTGATCGCGAACCTCGAGGGTCCCTTCGAGCACTACAAAGATGTTGCGGGCCGATCCATCCCGCTTGAGCACGCGGTCACCGGCGGCGCACTCGATGATGTTGCTCCGTGCGATGCACCGCTGCGCTTCGTCGTCGGTGAACCCATCGAACGCGGAGACCTGCTGGGAGTGGAGCACCTCGAGCGTTTGCTGGATCTCGTCCCAGTAGGTGTCGGGATGGATGAGCGTGGGACTCCGTACCGTGCCCGACTGCGCGAGCACGCGTTCGATGACCACCGCCAGTTCGCCGGGACGGGTGGTGTGG
>JANPBJ010000065.1:0-6325 GCA_031430375.1 Acidimicrobiia bacterium | reverse complement strand
GAACCACCCCTCAGCCGGGTGCTGAGTGTCGTGGGGGGGGGGGCGCGGGTCGACCGCGCCCCGATCGCGATTCTTGACCGGCCCACGCGTCCAGCGATCTCTTGGACCGCGGATTGCGGAGTCGGTCATGCTGTGCCCCGTCGCAGTTCACCTCCCCGAAGACCCACGCTTCAAGACCCCTCCCCCCGAAGACAAGGAACCCTGATGCCCGATGCTCTGATCATCGACGCCTGCCGGACGCCCCGCGGTATCGGCAAGCAGGGGAAGGGCTCGCTCGCGCACCTGCACCCGCACCACCTCGGCCGCACCGTGCTCGAGGCGCTCGTGACCCGCACCGGGATCGACACTGCCGATGTGGATGACGTCGTGTGGGGCACGAGCTCGCAGGTCGGTCAGCAGAGCGGCGATCTGGGTCGGATGACCGCGCTCGACGCCGGCTTCGATATTCGGGCGAGTGGCGTGACGCTCGACCGCTTCTGCGGTTCGGGCATCACGGCCAACAACATCGCGGCGAACGCGATCATGGCCGGAATGGAAGACCTCGTGGTCGGAGGCGGCACCGAGATGATGTCGCTGCCGAAGAAAGGTCTGATGCCGATGGGCTCCGGCAACGCCCACCTGCAAGAGATCCATCCGCAGTCGCACCAAGGAGTGTGTGCCGACGCGATCGCCACGCTCGAAGGCATTCCCCGTGAGGCGCTCGACGCTCTCGCCGCGGAGTCACAGGCGCGCGCGGCGCGTGCGATCAAGGAAGGCCGCTTCGACAAGAGCCTCATTACGGTCTTGAACCTCGACGGCTCGATCGCGCTCGACCACGAAGAGTTTCCACGGCCGCAGACCACGGCGGAGTCGCTTGGGGCACTCGCGCCGAGTTTCCCTGCTGTTGCCGACTACCGCCACGAGGACAACCCCACGTTCCGGGAGTTGATCAACCAGCGGTATCCGGATCTCGACATCCAGCACGTGCATCACGCGGGGAACTCCAGCGGTGTGGTCGACGGTGCCGGCGCGGTGCTCATGGCGAGCGAGAGCTACGCGAAGGCGCACGGGTTGAAAGCTCGGGCGCGTGTGGTGGCCACCTCCAACATGGGCGACGACCCCACGCTCATGCTCAACGCCCCGGTGCCGGCCGCGCGCAAGGTTCTCGAGCGGGCCGGCCTCACCCTCGCCGACATCGACCTCTTCGAGGTCAACGAAGCGTTCGCAGTGGTGGCCGAGAAGTTCATGCGTGATCTCGATCTCGACCGCAACAAAGTGAACGTCAACGGCGGCGCGATGGCCCTCGGTCACCCGATCGGTGCGACGGGCGCGATCCTCATCGGCACGATGCTCGACGAGTTGGAGCGCACCGACGGCCAGTTCGGCCTCGTCACCATGTGCGCGGGCGGCGGGATGGCCCCCGCCATCATCATCGAACGCGTCTGACGGCATTCATGGGTCGCCGCGCCGCGCCTCGCCGCGGTTCCCAGACGCGGTGCGCGCCGCCGTGTTGTGATGGGATCGACCGCCGGGGCGGCTGCTGGTAGAACAGGCAGGACGCAAGGGAGGTCGAACATGCCGGTCGCGGAGTTGGACGGGATCGAGATCGCCTACGAGTTGGTGGGCGAAGGTCGGCCCTGGGTGCTCACGCCGGGCGGTCGGTTCACCAAGGAAGACAGCGGGCTCACGGCGATGGCGCACGCCTTGGCCGATACGGGCCGACAGGTCCTCACCTGGGACCGTCCCAACTGCGGCGCGTCGTCGGTCGTGTTCCGCGGTCGGTCCGAGTCGGAAGTCCAGGCAGAAGCGCTCGGCGCGCTGCTGCGCCACCTCGAGCTCGGACCCACCGTGATCGCGGGCGGCTCGGGCGGGGCGCGCGTCTCGCTCCTCACCGCGGCGCGTTCTCCCGACGTCACGGCGGGGCTCGCGATGTGGTGGATCAGTGGCGGCATCCCGGGGTTGCTGCAGTTGGCCAACTACTACTGCATGCCCTCCACCGACGCCGCATGGCATGGCGGTATGGAGGCGGTCGCCGCGCTCGACCAGTGGCAGGAGGTGCAGGACCGCAACCCGGCCAATCGAGCGCGCTTCCTCGCGATGGACCGACACGAGTTCCTTGACGTGATGGACCGCTGGGCGCTTGCCTACTGCCCCTGCGACGAGTCGCTCGTTCCCGGACTCGATGACTCCGACGTGAGGGGTCTGCGCGTGCCGATCCTGGTGTTTCGCAGTGGGTCGTCGGACATGTCGCACACGCGCGCCACCTCCGAGGCGCTCTCCACGGGCCTGCCGGGCGCAGAGTTGGTGGAGCCGCCGTGGGGCGACCACGAGTGGAACGAACGCCGGGCCGAGATCGAGAAGACCGGTTCGCTGTTCGTGCGCTGGCCGCTCCTCGTGCCGCAGCTCCGCGAGTGGGAAGATCGCACGATCAGCGCCTCGGCGCGAGAAGGGATCAGCCCATGACCACGGTGACGGTAGAGCCCATCCGCGACGACCTCGGCTTCGGTGCGCGTATCGGTGGGGTGACTCGCGACGCGCTGGGCGACGACGAGGTGCGGGGACAGCTCAACGACGTCTTCGAGCAGTACGGGCTGCTGGTGTTCACGGATGTTGAGCTGACGCCGCAAATGCAGGTCGCGGTCAGCACCGTCTTCGGACCGTTGAAGGACCACCCGAGCAAAGCCACACCACGTGCGGGGGGCGAGCTCGGCGTGATCGAGCTCCGTCACGAACCCAACCAGCCGGGGATCGTCCGCCTCAACGGGCGGGAGCTCTCGCAGTGGCTGCCGTGGCACTTCGACCATTGCTACAACGACGAGCTCAATCGCGGCGGCGTGTTGCGCGCCGTGGAGGTTGCGCCCGAGGGTGGGCTCACCGGCTTCGTCGACGGCATCGCGCTCTACGACGTGCTCTCGCCCGAGCTGCGCAGCCGGATCAAGAACGAGACCGTCCTCTACGCGATGGACGTGATCCTCGACAACCTGCGCTTCGGTCGCCCTGCCGATCTGGTCGAGGTGGAGCCGTCACGCGAGGCTGCCGCCGTGATGACCGAGTTCGCCGGGCGACCGCGTGCGCTGCATCCGGCGGTGTGGACCCGTGCGTCCGGAGAGAAGGTCCTGCACGTGTCGCCGTGGATGGCGAAGGGCATCGAGGGTCGGGAGGACGCGGAGGGCGATGCACTCCTCGCGGCGGTGTGCGACGAAATCTTCGCGGCTGCGAAGGACCTCAGTTACTTCCATCAGTGGCAGCCCACCGACATGGTGATCTGGGACAACTGGCGGGTGCTGCACTCGGTGTCGGGGATGGCGCCCGAGCACGGTCGGTGCATGCACCGCACCACGATCGCGGGCGACTACGGACTCGGAAGGTTCGAGACGGTGTAGCCGGTCGGTTGCGGCGCGAGCCGAAGCGCACCGAGCACTCCGTTCGAGGTCTCCGTTAGAGCGACTCGAACGGCGGCAGGTCCGTCGGCCGGGGGGTCGGTGTGAGCCGGGTTTTCGCGGCCGCACGGATCCCGGCCTGGTCGAGCATCGCGGCGGGAACGTCGGTGAGTGAGTCGATCAGGTGGTTATCGGTGGACGACACACCCACCAGTGGGTGCCCGCCGCACGTTGCCTGCGGACCGACGAGCCCAAGCGCCGGGTCGGGCTGGATCGACCAGTTGCCGGAGTAGGCCACCGGTCCGCTGCTGCACCCGCCAAACGAGAACTGCGGCGCCACTCCGGGGAACACCAACGGGGCCTCGGGGAAGTAGACGACGTCGAACACCACGTTGTCTCGGATGTTCACATACTCCGCGCCGTTGTCGGTGTAGACCGCCCAACTCAGATTGGGTTGCTGTAACACCACGTTGCCGATCACCCGTTCGCCGTTGCGCAACGACGAACCTTGGACACCGTTGGAGTAGATGCCACCGCCGTCGACGAGGACCTGCATGTAGTTGAACACGAGGTTGTTCGTGATCGCGTTGCGCTGCGAGTAGTTCGCCAGTGGCGCGAGGTTGCCGAGCCGTTCGCGCCAGCCGCCCCAGCCGATCGTGATGCCGGAGTAGGGGAGATCGTTCACCTGATTGTGGTCGACGGTCACGTGCTGCGAGTACCCGATCCCGATGCCGGGGCAGCCCCGGAACTCGGCCGCGACTGCGTGGATCCAGTTGTCGGTGAGCACGGTGCCGGTGGTCCGATCCGCGCGCCGGGCATTGGGGTTGTTCGCGCGGCCGATCGAGACGGCCGCGCACGACGTGTCGGTGAACTCGCTGCCCGTCACGGTTGCGCCGGTGCTGCCGGTACCGAAGTGGAGGCCGGTCGCGCCGAGGTGCGTGAAGGTGTCGTCGATAAACGAGATGTCGCGGTCGTGCTCGAAGGTGAGATTGGCGGCGACCGGGGTGAGCATGTTGAAGAAGCAGCTGCGGCCCTTCGAGCAGTTGCCGCCCTTCTTGTAGGCGTCGCGGCCGGTGAGGATCTGTGCGGTCTGGAAGTCCGAGTAGCCGTTCGGTCCGCTCGGCGCGAGCCACGTGGCGTGCGAGAACGTGATGCCCCGGAAGGTGATGTCGTGTACGGGGTTGTTCGTGGTGCCTGCGCCGGCCACGAGCGTCTCGAGCTTCGGTGCGACGACGTCGACCGAGTTGAGGTCCTGGCCGGCGAGTGGGATTGCGTAGACGCGGTTCTCAGTCTCGTCGTGGTACCACTCACCCGGTTGATCGAGGAGCTCGAAGGCGTTGGCGACCACCGGTGCCACTGCCAACGCTTGGTTGAAGAGCGCGCGGGACAGCACCGTGTGCGGATTCTCGGCGCGGCGCGTGGTGTTGTCCCAGCATGGCTGCACCATCGTGATCGTGGTCCCTTGGATGCCGCTGATTCGGCAGCGACTCTGGGTCCAGTTCGACGGCCCGCGGTCGTAGACGAACTCGATCTGTCGGGGGTTCTTCCACGTGGCCATCGCCGGCCCTGCCGCGGTGTAGCCCGTTGGCGTTTGGGTGAGCGCGACCGGTGCGGACCCCGAGGCCACTGGCGCGCGTTGTCCGTCGACGTAGAGCTGGCGAGTTCGCAGGTGGCGCGGTGCGGGCGCAGCCCAAATACCGCGCGCGGCATCGGACAGCTTCCAACCGTTAATCGCGACCCCACCGCTCACCACGGGGTGCGCGCCCGGTGCCGCCTCGTAGATCACTTGGTGTCCGTTGCGGCCCGAGTCGGCCGCGTTCAGCCGGAAGGTGGAGCGGAGTCGGTAGGAACCGTCGGCGAGGACCACGCGGACGTCGCCCCGCATCCCGCCAAGCCGGGCGCGGATGCCGTCACGCGCCGCGGCGAGGCTGCGGTACGGAGCGGCCAACGTCCCGCGCTCGGTTCCGTGACCCTTCGACGCCACGTACACCGTGATGGAACGTGGCGCGAGAGCTGTGGCGGGCGACGGGGTCACACCGAGAAGCACGAGCACGGCACCGACGACGGCGACTGACACACAGCGGTGCGATCGATTGGTGAGCACGGTGCCCTATCGACACAGGATCTCGCGGGGCTGAGCCCGAATCTGTCCGGTCTGCCGTCGCCCGGTGTGAATCGGTGTGTGATCCATTGACGTCGCGGGAAGAAGTCGTAGTCTGAATCAGTCAGACAACCGAAGTGGCGAGAGGCAGGCACCATGGCCACCAAGGACAACATCCCAACGCGCAACGAGGTCCGCCGAGTTCTCGTCGCGGCGGCAGATGTCATCTTCAGCGACGGCGTGCCCGAGACGTTCATCGACCAATGGGCGGATGAGACGTTGTTCTTGCTGTCGCTCGGTGATTCCCTCACGGCAACCGCGAAGTCCACTGGCAGACATCGCCACTAGGGATGCTCTGATTGCGCGAACTTGCGCGAGGTCGGCATCCGTTGGGTTGGGCGTGCTGGCCAGGCAGCGCTCGAGTTGCTCCACGAGGTCATGGTGACCTGATTCGTTCTGGGGCTTGTCGACGATGATCAACGTCGCGGGAGACGCGGGTTCCGAAAGGATGCTCTGCTTCCGGTCGAACGGCCAAGGCCAGTTCGGTGACTCGTGCAACCTGGCGCGTTCGAAGAACTGCCAGACGAGCGCGATCAACCAACTCGCAACCCAGTAGACGGCGAGGCCGGCCATCGCGACAACGGTCGGAAAAAGCGCAGTCACGAGTCCCAGCACGAAGATGGTGAGCAGTTGCAACACCTTGACCACCAACGGTGGGCCGAGTGGGTTCGTGGAGCCACCATGTGCAGGACGACTGCATCGAGAATGACTACCTCCACATGGGCGTGATCCGCGACAACCTGCTCGACGGTTGTTATGTGATGTTCTCATCGCGTCCCGCGTCGTCGAATCTCGACGGCCGAAA
>JANPBJ010000064.1:0-11226 GCA_031430375.1 Acidimicrobiia bacterium | reverse complement strand
CGCTTCGACCTGCTCGACGACGTGGCCGACCTCGCCGCCGTCCGAGCCGGGTTCGACGAGATCGCCCGACCCAACGACATGCGTTGGGATCTCGTCGACGCCGCCACGCCGACCCGCACGCTGGTCATGGCCTCGAAGCTCGGGCACTGCCTGAACGACCTGCTGTTCCGGGCTCAGACCGGCGCGCTGAACATCGTGATCCCCGCAGTCGTGTCGAACCACGAAGTCCTCCGGCCGCTCGTGGAGGCCGCAGGGATCCCCTTCCACTACGTGCCCGTAACGCCGCTCACCAAGCCCGATGCTGAACGGGTCATGTTCGAGCTGATGGAAACGTTCCGCGTCGATCTCGTGGTGCTCGCTCGGTACATGCAGGTGCTCTCGGACGACGCGTGTGCCCGGCTCGCCGGCCGGGCGATCAACATCCACCATTCATTCCTACCCGCGTTCGTGGGTTCCCGCCCGTACGAGCAGGCATACGTCCGCGGGGTAAAGCTGATCGGAGCAACCGCGCACTACGTCACGCCCGAGCTCGACGAAGGTCCGATCATCGAGCAGGACGTCGCTCGGGCCGATCATGCGTTGGACCCGGCTGCTCTCGCGGCCGCGGGCCATGACGTCGAGGCACAGGTTCTCGCCCGCGCGGTCAAGTGGCACGCGGAACGTCGAGTGCTCGTGAACGGCACCCGTACCGTCGTCGTTCGGTAGAACGACGACGGTACGGCATCACTCAGGTGAGGCGTTCAGGACGAACGCGCGGCCCGGTCATCGGGATCGGATCCTCGGCCGCCAGATCTGCCGAGCGACGCAGGACTTTGTCGAGCAGATCGACGAGCTGGTCGCGTTCGGCTGCGGACAACGTCGACATCATCGATTTCTCGACCGCCCGGATCCCCGGCAAGACCCGGTCGGCCACGGCTCGGCCGCCCGGCGTGATTTCGACGAGCACGCTTCGTCGGTCCGCGGGGTTGGCCATCCGACGCACCCAGCCGCGCCGTTCAAGCGCGTCGAGCGTTGCCGTCATCGTGGCCGAAGCCACGAGCACTCGCTCGGCAATCTCGGACGGTGTGAGCGCTTCGTTCGCGCCATCGAGCACCGCGAGCGCGGTGAAGATGGGCTGTTTGACGTCAAGCGCCGTACCGATGCAGCGTTCGAGTTCCGTGAGCGCCGCTTGGCCCGCTCGTACGAGGCTCGCGTAGGCCTCCGTGCTCCGCGCGTCGCCGTCGGGAAACTCTGCTTCGAAGTCGGGATCGACGCGAACGGCTACGCGGGCGGCGACAGCGGGACGGATCGTTCCGTCCCGCTGAGTTCCGCTGCGAGCGTCTCTATGCGCTGGCAAAGATCTCGATCCTCGGTGCCCCGGCGACGCCAGACCGCTCCATCGCAGCTTTCAGCGCCGGGTCGGAGGCGAACGCCTCGGCCTGCTCAACGGTCGGGAAATCGTGGATGGCGACGACGTCGTTGCCGTCGGTCGGCAGCCGAAGCACGCGCTCGCTGGTGCAGCCGTGCTTGTCGCGCAGGGTGCCGACCTCGTCGTACACCGGGCGCCAGGTGGCGTAATCAGCAACGGGGTGACGGACGATCAAGGTTGCAGACATGGGAATTCCCCTTGGAATCAACACCGAGACCATCTCGGTTCAGTGATTTCAGAATACTAGTATTTTATCTCCGAGTCAAGTATTTTCTCTCGGAGATAAAATCCCTGTACCCGACGGGCCCTCGGAGTCAGTCTCCCGCTGGTGGGCGGAACCGGTCGGCCAGGGCTTGCATATAGCGATCAAGCACGGTCGCCATCGCCACGATCGCTATGCCAACCTCCACACCAAGTCCCGTATCCGGCTTCGTCAGCGCGGTCACGGCTTGGAACCCGAGCGCACCGCCCCCGACCAACCCAACGATGATGATCATCGCTAGCACCATCATGATCACTTGGTTGACGGCCAGCACGATGCTCGGTAAAGCCATCGGAACCCGTACCCCCAACAAGACCTGCCGACGAGTCGCTCCGAAGGTCGTCGCGGCTTCGACTGCTGGGCCGTCGGTCTGGGAGATTCCCAACGCGGTCAACCGAATGCCGACCGGGATGGCGTAGAGCACAGACGCGATAATCCCCGGCACGGGGCTCACCGCAAAGATCATGACGAACGGCACGGCGTAAATGAGCGACGGCACCGTCTGCAGCGCGTCGAGAATCGGCGATAGGACGACCTCAGCACGATGGGATCGACCCATCGCGATGCCTGCCGGAACCGAGATCGCCACTGCGATCACCACCGCGACCAATACTTGTACGAACGTCTCGGCCGCGAACGCCCACATCCCGACCAGTCCGATCAGCATCACGGACGCCACACCCAGCAGGGCCAACCTCCAACCGCGGAGCCACCAACCGAGCGCCGCAGTCAACACGACGAGCGTCGGCCAGACGGCCGTCTCGATCATCCACTCCTTGCCGCGCAATAGAAACTGCACCACCACGAAATCGTTGAACCAACGCGTTTGGTCGCCGAACGTGTCACGCACCCAGATGATGAAGTCGTCAAGCGGATCCGCGAACTTCGCATCGAAATCTCCGGGGAAGTCGATCCACCCACCGATGCGACCGACGGTGATAGCGACCACGATGCCGACGGGTACGGCAATTCTGAGCCACCGAGGCCAACGGGTTCGATCCTCGACCGGCGGGCGCTCGACGAAGGACCGGCTGACTCGGTCGAGCAGGAGCGCGATGGCGACAATCGCGAAGCCCGCCACCATCCCCCGACCAGGCGCACGCAACCGCAACGTCGAGATGACCACCTGACCGAGCCCACCGGCTCCGACCAATGCCGCGATCACCACAATCCCGAGCGCCATGTTGATGGTCTGATTCACGCCGGTCGCGATTGACCGCACCGCCAATGGGAGCTGCACCTTCGTCAGCAATTGGCGCCGAGTGGAGCCGTGCATGGTCCCGGCCTCGACCATCGCGGTCGGTACCTGCACGATGCCGAGTGTCGTCAACCGAACGACCGGCGGCAACGCGAAGACAACGGTGGCAATCGCCGCGGGCACGACTCCGATACCGAAGAACAACACCGCTGGAATCAAGTAGACCGTCGACGGAACCGTCTGCATTGCATCGAGTGCCGGCCGGAGCACTCGTTGAAATCGAACGTTGAGCGCGCCACCGACTCCGAGCGGAACACCGATGAGCACGGCAACGAATACCGACACGATCGTCAGCGCCAACGTCTCGAGACTGGGCTCCCACAACCCAACCAGACCCGGGTAGAGGACGCAACCGACCGCGAGGAGGCCGGTCAACCACTTGCCGTTCCGCGCCACGATCGCAAAAGCGATCATCGGCAGGCTGAACCACGGCAACCACGTGAGGAGCGCGAGCATCTCGTCCATGGCCCACTGCATCGCGTTCGCGATCGGGTTGAATACCGCCGACCACATGAAGTGCGACGATCGGTTGCGCGCGACCCAACTCTGGAACTCCGAAATGGGATCGCGCAGGCCGAGATTCCACGGGTCGGGAAACAGGTGACTGCTTGGGCGGATGAGTTGGAACGCGACGACGATTGCCAGGGCAATCCCAACCGGCCACCAGCGCGACACCAGCGTCGCCCGTGGCTCCGTGGCGTGAGCCCGGTTGGCCACGACCGCTCCACTCAAGACGATTCGCTATCCAACAGTCGCGCCACCAACGAACGGTCAACCTCGCCGATCAGCACGCCTCGCTGGTCTTCGATACCGATTCCAGTATCCGCATCGAGCAGCGGCGCGATGAGCGAGCCGATCGTCGTCGACTCGGCCACACGCCGTGGTGGCGACACACTGCCGACAGCTCGCATCACCGCGTGTGCGGTGAGCACCTTCGACTTGGGTACGTCGTTGGTGAACTCGCGCACATAGTCCGTCGCCGGGTGAGCGACGATCTCCTCTGGCGTTCCCACCTGGTCGATTGATCCGTCTTTCATCACGGCAATGCGATCCCCGAGCCGCAGCGCCTCGGCGAAGTCGTGGGTGATGAAGACGATGCACCGTTGCATCGCGTTCTGGAGCCGGCAGAGCTCGTCCTGCATCTCCTTGCGGATCAGTGGATCGAGCGCGGAGAACGGTTCGTCGAAGAACAGCACCTCCGGGTCGAGCGCGAGCGCCCGGGCCAGACCGACGCGTTGTTGCATCCCACCCGAAAGCTGCTGGGGATAGTGATCCGCCCACGCGCTGAGACCCACGACCTCGAGCACCTCACCCGCGCGGCGACGCCGCTCGTCCTTACCGATGCCCTGCACCTCCAGCCCGTATGCCGCGTTGTCGATCACGCGCTTGTGCGGGAACAGACCGAAGTGCTGGAAGACCATCGCCATCTTGGTACGCCGCAATTCGCGGAGCCGTGCATCATCCACTTCGAGCAACGGTTCCCCGTCGAGAAGCACTCGGCCACGGGTTGGTTCGATGAGCCGTGCGATCCCACGAATCAGGGTGGATTTCCCCGAACCCGACAGGCCCATGACCACGAAGGTCTCACCCCGTCCCACTGCGAACGAAACATCGCGTACCGCGACGGTCTGCCCCAGTTCGTCGAGAATGCTGGCCCGGGTCGCTCCTGACTCGGCCGCCGCGATCGCTCGGTCAGGCTTTCCCGGTCCGAACACCTTCCACAAATGCTCGACCTCGAGCATGGGCCGGTTCGTCATGTCATCGCCTGAGTCCACCGGTCGCGTTCCTCCGTGATCGATGGGCGGCGACCCTAGTAGTCAGGCGCGTTCCACGGGGAGGACGGATAGGGTTCGGCCAGCCTTCGGTACTTGTCGTCGGGTAGACCCGACTGTCCGGGGAAAAGAGGGGGATCATGCGATCAAAGCGTGCACTCGCGACCGGCTTGATCGCCGCGCTCGCGCTGGTCGTTGCCGCGTGCGGTAGCAGCAAGTCCAACGATTCAGGATCAGGCGATACCGGCGGCGACAAGTCGGAGATCACGCTGGCACGGAACTCATGGACGGCGTCGGGCATCAACGTCGAGATCGCCAAGCAGCTCATCGAGAAGGAGCTTGGCAACAAGGTCAAGATCGTCGACATCGACGAGAATGCCCAGTTCGCGGGAATGGATTCCGGCGACATCGACGCAACCCTCGAGGTGTGGCCATCCGGGGTCGTCGAAGAGGAACAGGCATTCATCGACGGCGGCAAAGTCGTCAAGCTCGGCGGGCTCGGCGCGGTGGGACAGATCGGCTGGTACGTCCCCGACTACGTCCTGAAAGACCACCCGAAACTCGCAACGTGGGAAGGCCTGAAGGATCCGGCAACCGCCAAGCTCTTCGCGACCGCCGAGACCGGCGACAAGGGCCGCTTCCTCGCGACCGACCCGTCGTACTCGCAGTACGACGAATCGATCGTCAAGCAGCTCAACCTTCCGTTCGAAGTGAAGTACTCGGGTTCTGAAGCGGCGACGGTCGCGGAACTCGACAGCAAGGTCGCCGCCAAGGAGCCGGTGATCATGTACTGGTGGACACCAACCGCGGCCTACGCCAAGTACAAGCTGAAGCCGGTCGAACTTCCGAAGTACACCGAGGAGTGCTACGCGGATCCGGAGACCGTTGACTGTGCGTATCCCGAGGATGTTCTGTTCAAGGCCGCCTCGGCCAAGCTGAAG
Source organism: Acidimicrobiia bacterium (assembly GCA_031430375.1). Classification (GTDB taxonomy): domain Bacteria; phylum Actinomycetota; class Acidimicrobiia; order IMCC26256; family JAENVU01; genus JAENVU01. The sequence continues at coordinate 5,585 of JANPBJ010000064.1, read as the reverse complement.
GCCAAAGCCCCGAAGGTCTACTCGTTCCTGAAGAACTTCCAGATGACCAACGACGACCAACTCGGGATGCTCCCGGCTGTCGAAATCGACAAGAAGCCGGCCGAGGAGATCGCCGCCACCTGGATCAAGGACAACAAGGCAACATGGGAGAAATGGCTCAAGTAGCGGCGTCGTTGCGCGGCACGTGAGAACCTGACATCCGGCGGGGCTTCGGCCCCGCCGGACCAATTTCTGGCCCCCTGACGATCCGCCGGGGAGTGCGTCTCCCCTCCGAGTCGAGTCTCCTCCCGGAGACGGATCAGTAGGGAGACTCCACCGGCCCGGTCTCGACGTACACGGTCTTGCGCTGGGTGTAGTGCTCGACCGCGGCGAGGCTGTTCTCCCGGCCGATGCCGGACTGCTTCACGCCACCGAACGGCACTTCGATCGGCGTGATGTTGTAGGTATTGATCCACACGATCCCCGCCTGGAGCGCCGCGGCAACCCGATGACCGCGGGCGAGATCGTTCGTGAACACGCCGGCTGCGAGCCCGAACTCGGTGGCGTTCGCGCGCGCCACGACCTCGGCTTCGTCGTCGAATGCAAGCACGCACATCACGGGGCCGAAGATCTCGTCGGTCACGATGCTCATGGAGTCGGTACATGCAGTGAAGATCGTCGGCTCGACGAAGTTGCCGCGGTCGAGCAGATCAGTTCCTCCGGCACGCCGGCCACCACACAGCACGTGCGCGCCGGCCGCGATTCCCGCGTCGATGAATCCCAGCACTCTTGCGAGATGGTCGACGGAGATGAGCGCGCCCACATCGGTTCGCGGGTCGAGCGGATCGCCGATCACCAACTTCTCGGTCCGGATGCGCAACGCGTCGAGGAACGCATCGAGGATCGATGCGTGCACGAAGACCCGCGTCCCGTTGGAGCAGATCTCACCCTGGGTGTAGAAGTTCGCGAGCAGCGCGGCCGAGACCGCATCCTCGAGGTCGGCGTCTTCGAAGATCACCAGCGGCGACTTCCCACCGAGCTCGAGCGTCACCGTCTTCAGGGTGTCGGCCGCCGCGGCCATGATCGCCTTCCCGGTGGGAACCGAGCCGGTGAGCGAGACCTTGGCCACTTGGGGATGGCGCACCAGCGCATCGCCGGTCCGCCGATCACCGTGCACCACGTTGAAGACGCCCGGCGGAACCCCGGCCTCGGTGTAGATCGCCGCGAGCTTCATCACGCTCAGCGGGGTGAGCTCGGACGGTTTGAACACCATCGCGTTGCCACACGCCAGCGCCGGTGCCGACTTCCAGCACGCGATCTGGATCGGGTAGTTCCACGCGCCGATCCCCACGCACACGCCCAGCGGCTCCCGACGCGTATACGCGAATGGGCCTCCGAGGTCGTAGTACTCACCGTGGATCGTGGCCGCAGCCCCGGCGAAGTACTCGATGCACTCGGCCCCGGAGATGACGTCGACGACGGATGCCTCCGCGATGGGCCTCCCGGTGTCGAGCACCTCCAGATGGGCGAGTTCGTCGTTGCGCTCGCGCAGGATCGCCGCGGCACGCATCAGGATTCGCCCCCGCTCGGCACCGGTCATCATCGACCACACCGCGAAGCCCGCGTACGCACTCGCTACCGCGCGGTCGACGTCGACAGCATCTGCGTGCGCAACGGTGGCCAACGACTCCTGCGTCGCCGGGTTGACGGTAGAGAAGGTCTCGCCGGACTCCGCCGCAACCTCCACTCCGCCGATGAACAAGCCGACGGTGCTCGTGCTCACTGCGCACCTCCTCGATCGTGGCGGTAGAAGTCGACGTGCTCAGGCGCGAGCATCTCGTTCCCGAGGATGGCGTCGGCGGCTTTCTCCGCGAGCATCATCACCGGCGCGTAGATGTTGCCGTTGGTGACGTAACGCATCGAACTCGCGTCGACAACGCGGAGCCCCTCGACCCCGTGGACGCGGAACGTGTCGGGATGGATCACCGAGGTGTCGCCGATACCGAGCCGCGCCGTGCACGAAGGATGGAGCGCGGTCTCGGCGTCTCGGGCGACCCAGTCGAGGATCTGCTCATCGGTCTCCACTGCTGGACCGGGAGACAACTCGCCGCCATCAAACGGGGCAAACGCCGGTTGCGCCAGGATGGATCGAGCGGCGCGGACGGTCTCGACCCACTCGGTGCGGTCGGTCTCGGTGGAGAGGTAGTTGAACCGCAGCGCGGGCTTCACACGCGGATCTGACGACGTGATCTTCACCGAACCGCGCGCATCTGAGTACATCGGACCGACGTGCACCTGGTAACCGTGACCCTCACCGCCTTCGGGAACGGAGCCGTCGTAGCGGATCGCAATCGGCAAGAAGTGGAACATCACGTTCGGGTAGGCAACGACGTCGTTGCTGCGGACGAAGCCGCCAGCCTCGAAGTGGTTCGTAGCGCCCGGACCGCGGCGGGCCAGCCACTCGAGCCCGATCAACGGCCGTCGCCACAGCTTCAACATCGGTGCCATCGAGACCGGCTGGGTACAGGCGTGTTGGATATAGACCTCGAGGTGGTCCTGCAGGTTCTCGCCGACCGCCGGAAGATCGTGCACCATCGTGATGCCGAGCCGGCTGAGTTCAGCCGCGTTGCCCACACCGGAGAGTTGCAACAGCTGCGGCGAGTTGATCGAGCCTCCGCACAAGATCACTTCACCACCCAAAATTCGTTCGGTACCACCGCCGCGTTTCGCGATGTCCACTCCGACGGCGCGCGTACCGTCGAACACGATCCCGCCCGTGAGGGCACGGGTCCGAACTTCGAGGTTGGGGCGATGCATGACCGGATGGAGATACGCACCCGCGGCACTGAGCCGGCGACCGCGATGAATGTTTCGATCGAAGCGTGCGAACCCCTCTTGCTGAGCGCCGTTGACGTCGTCGGTGAGTGGGTATCCCGCCTCCTGCGCGGCGGAAAAGAACGCCTCGAACAACGGGTTCTTGGCCGGACCCCGCTCGAGCACCAGCGGACCATTGTCGCCGCGATAGGCATCGCCGCCGGCGAGACAGGTCTCCATGCGTTTGAAATATGGCAAGCAATGCGCATAGTCCCAACGTTCCATCCCGGGATCCGCGGCCCACCGTTCGTAGTCGAGCGCATTGCCGCGTTGGAAGATCATCCCGTTGATGCTGCTGGAGCCACCGAGGACCTTGCCGCGCGCGTGGTAGATCCGCCGACCGTTCATGTGCGGCTCAGGTTCGGACTCGTACTTCCAGTCGTAGAACTTCGAGCCGATCGGAAACGACAGCGCTGCTGGCATGTGAATGAAGACGTCGAACTTGTAGTCCGGCCGACCGGCTTCGAGGACGAGCACCCGGTTCGACGGATCGGCACTCAACCGATTGGCGAGCACACACCCGGCCGAGCCCCCGCCCACGATGATGAAGTCGTACTGCTGGCCCGGCATCCGCTGAGCGTAGGGGACGTTTAGGAATCCGAGAGGCGGGCGGCAGTCGCGAGTAACGCTCTCGTCGCGCGGCGGTTCGAGGGGCGGAGCCGATAGCTCGGGCCGTGCACATGGAGCGCGGCGATGACCGTCCCGCCAACATCTCGGATGGGGGCGGCAACCGAGTTGATACCGTCGGCGAACTCCTCAACGGTCCAGGCAAAGCCATCGGCGCGAATCTGGGTCAGGCGCTTGCGGAGATCGCCGGCACGCCCCGTGGTGTGGTCGGTGAACCGCTCCAACCCTCCGGCGCAATAGTCGGCGATCTCCGACTTCGAGCGCGTCGCCAGGAATACCAACCCACTCGACACCGCGTGCAGGGGGACCCGCTCGCCGGTCCAGTCCTGGAGCGTGACGTCCTGGCCGGAGTCGACGTGGTCGAGATATCGGACCGCCCGCGAACCATCCGGAATCGAAATACCCGCGGTTTCCCCTACGGCGGCGACCAACGATTCCAGATGAACATGCGCGTGGCGCACCAGCCCGACGCTGGGGTCAACCGCGCCGGCGAGCTGCGCCACCGTCGGACCGATCCGAAATGTGGGTCCGGGATCGAGTCGCTCGACCGCGCCGAGAGATTCCAACGAACGGAGCAGGCGGGCACAGGTGCTCACCGGCAACCTGGTCCGCCGGGCGACGTCGCTGACGCCACCCGGCGCCGTGGCCAGCACGCGCAACACGGAAAAGGCGCGGTCGATCGACTGCACACCGTCGGCCATCAGACACCCCCGGCTGCGGGTCTGGGTTGCGGTACCCTTTCCACTCTGCGGATGCTAACCGCATCGTGGAAAGACGGGATCCAGGGGCTATGACCGACGAAGCGAATATTCCGGCGGCCGCGGAAGACGACATCGACCTCGCGTCGCTCGCCGACGACGACCTCGTCAAGCAGATGCACGATGATCTCTACGACGGCCTCGCTGACGAGATCTACGAGGGAACCGAGATCCTCCTCGGGCGAGGGTGGAGCGCGCAGCGCGTGCTCGACGACAGTCTCGTGGAGGGGATGCGGATCGTCGGGATCGACTTTCGCGACGGGATCCTCTTCGTGCCGGAGGTGCTGCTCTCGGCCAACGCAATGAAGGCAGGGATGAAGCTTCTGCGGCCGCTGCTCGCAGAGACCGGGGCCAAGCCCATCGGGACCATGGTCATCGGCACGGTGAAGGGCGATATCCACGACATTGGCAAGAACCTCGTGGCGATGATGATGGAGGGCGCAGGATTCGAGGTCATCGACCTGGGCGTGAACACCTCGGTCGACGAATATCTCGCCGCGCTCGACGAGCACCAGCCCGACATCCTCGGCCTCTCCGCGCTCCTCACCACCACCATGCCGTACATGAAGATCGTCATCGACACGCTGAAGACCAAGGGGCGACGTGACGACTACATCGTGTTGGTGGGCGGTGCACCGCTCAACGAGGAGTTCGGCGTGGCCGTGGGGGCCGATGCGTACTGCCGGGACGCTTCGATCGCGGCCGAGACTGCGAAAACCCTGGTCGCGGCGCGCCGAGCTCGTGTCTGACGCCAACGCCGCCCGCACGCTCGTGGTCGCGTGCGGCGCACTGGCTCGAGAGTTGCGTTCCGTGCTCGCACAAATCGACGGCGACGCCACGTATTTCGATGTCGTGTATCTCCCGGCCAACTTGCACAACCGTCCATCGGAGATTCCCACCGCGGTCGAAGATGCAGTGGCGACGGCCGAACCGCATGACCGGGTGTTCGTCGCCTACGCCGACTGTGGAACCGGCGGGCTGCTCGATCCCGTCGTCGAACGCCTCGGCGCCACGCGGCTCCCCGGTGCGCATTGCTACGAATTCTTCGCCGGCACCGATGCGTTCGCCGCGATGGGTACAGCCGAACTCGGCACCTTCTATCTCACCGATTTCTTGGCGCGTCACTTCGAAGCGCTCGTGGTGCAAGGGCTCGGACTTGATCGCCACCCGGAGCTTCGTGACCAGTACTTCGCCCGCTACACCCGCGTGGTGTTGCTGTCGCAGTCCGACGATCCGGGGCTCCTCGGCTTCGGCCGCCGCGCCGCGGAGCAGCTGGGCCTCGCCTTCGTTCATCGCCACGTGGGGCTGGGGCCGTTCGCCGCGGCCGTGTCCACCGCGCTCACCGCT
>JANPBJ010000063.1:0-4858 GCA_031430375.1 Acidimicrobiia bacterium | reverse complement strand
GCCCGGGTCGACGCGTCGGACCGGATCGACCGGATGGAGTGGTTCGACCTCGATGACTGGGACGCCGCCCTTGTTCGCTTCGACGAACTCGCGGCGGAAGCGAACGCGGCTCCGTCCGCTAGGTACGGCTCCGACGCGCGCTCCCCGGAGATCGACACCGCAGCTGCCCGGGCACTCCCCGAGCTTCTGCGCGTCGCCGAGGAGGACTTCCTCGCTGCAGCCGTGCTGTTCGCGCCTGACGTCGCGCACGTCGACCACCGCCGGCTCATCGGCCTTCCGGCCTCGACGGGGCTCGAGGGCGTAGCGAACGTCTACCTCTCGATGGCCGGGAGCTATTCCGAGTTCGACGCCCCGGTGTTTGCGGTCCGCGGGGATCGGCTGGCGCTGGTGTTGTTTCGGGCCACGGCCCCCGAGGGGTTCGAAACGACCGCTTGGGTCGTCGTCGGCCTCGACGCGGAGGGGCGCATCGACCTGTTCTGGTTGTGTGACGAGTCGGATCTCGCGACTGCGGTCGACGAGCTCGACACCCGCTACGTCGCGTCGGGTGAGGCGACCGAGGCGGAGATCACCGGGCTCGGCAACATCGCGGCACTGAACCGACGCGACTGGGAGGCGTTCACCGCGAGCTCGTCGCCGGACCTCGTGACGATCGACCACTCGCCGCTCGGCTTCCCACCGGCGGGCCGCGACGAGTTCGTGCGGAACCAGATGCAGGGCCTCGTCGCGATGGTCCCCGACGCGGTCGTCATTCCGGTCAAGGTGATCGCCTCCGGTGACACCGTGCTGATGTCGCTCCACACCATCGGGACGACCGCTGAAAGGAGCCGGTACGAGTGGACACCGGTTGCCGTCGCCCATCGGGGTGTCGACGGCCTGATCGATCGCGTCGAGTTCTTCCCGGTCGAGGAGTGGGATGCCGCGCTCGCCCGCTTCGACGAGTTGGCCGCGGACGCGAGCGAATCGTCGGCGACCCTCGGCAACCACGCGACTCGTCGTTTTGCCGAGATGATGGCGCTGACCAATGCCGGCGATGCCGATGGCCTCGCATCCCTCATTGCGCCCGCCTTCGAGGCGATGGATCGCCGCTCGGTGACCTTCGGACCTACCACTGCAGGCGAGGAATTCCTCAGGTCGGCGGCGGGCCTCGTCGAGGTGTTCGACGAGATCGTCCTCGACGAGGTGCTCGCGACGCGAGGCGAACGGCTGCACGTCACCAGGAACCGCTTCGTCAGTGCCAACGGCTTCGACGTCCCGATCCTGGGACTCGGTGAGATCGACGACGACGGTCGGATCCTCGCCACGATCATGTTCGATCCGGTGGACCTGACCGGCGCGATGGAGGAGCTCGACGCCCGCTTTCGCGCCGGTGAGGGCGCGGCCGAGGCATACGTGCTGGGTCGGATGGGCGACTTCGCACGCGCGTACGCCGCGCGCGACTGGACCGCGGTCTCGGCCCTCTTCGTTGATGGAGCGGTCGTCACTGACCACCGCGCCATCGGGCAGGGGTGGTCGACCCGGGAGGACTTCGTCGCGTCGAGCCGGGCCGTCGTCGATCTGGTTCCCGACGCCCTTCACGTCGCGCGCGAGATGGAGGCTCGGAACTCCGCGGTGTTGACGAACTCCGAAGCCTTCGGCACCACTCGGGACGGCAATCGATGCGTGTGGTCCTATCGGATGGTCTTGGCGTATGTGGGGGGTCGCATCGCCCGTTTCGAGCTGTTCGACGCTGCGGACGAGGTGCGCGCCCGCGCCCGATTCGAGGAGCTCGCCGAGGCGGACCCGCGCACACCCACGCTCGACAACGACGCCGTCCGGCAGATGGTGTGGTTGCTCTGGATCGCGCGATTCGACTTCGATCGCTCGGTCGAGATGTTCTCGCCCGACGTCGTGTTGTCGGACCGCCGTGGTGTGATCGGCCTCCCGACGCTCACGGGGATCGAGGCCATGGGATCCATGTACACCTCGATCTTCGCGGTGTACGACGACATGACAGGGGAACCCGTCGCCGAGCGGGGCGAGCGGCTTGCGCTCTTCGGCTACCGGATGTCGACCGAGGGTGGGTCGGAGAGCGTCGCCTACATGCTCGTCGGTCTCGACGGTGAGGGCCGGATCGATGTGATGGTCAGCTTCGACGAGGACGATCTCGCGGGCGCGCTCGAGGAGCTGGAGCGACGACACGAGGAGCTGAGTGGCGACACGTACTCCGCCGTCGAGCGCACCTACGCGCGGGCGAGCACCGCGCTGGCCCGAGGCGACATGGAGGCGTGGCAGTCGTGCCAGGCACCGGGCGTCAACGTGGTTGACCACACACCTCTCGGCACCGGCGACCTGGATGGCGGCGGGGTGTTGGACCACCTGACCGTCTGGCGGGACCAGACCCCCGACTTCGTGAGCTACCGGGCGCGGTCGTTCGTACGGGGCGACGCGATGCTGTCGGCACTCGCGATTCGCGGGACGACACCCGAAGGGAACCGGTACGAGTGGGATTACGCGACCGTGGCTCGTGTCGATGCGGCCGGGCTCCTCGCCGAGGAGCACTTCTTTCCGGTCGAGCAGTGGGACGGCGCCCGCGCCCTGTTCGACGAGTGGTCGAAGCCCCGGGAGTTGGAGGCCGCCGAGCCACCGGTGAGTGCGACCGGCCTTTCGAACCGGGCCACGCGGGCACAGGACGCGTACAACGCAGCGTTCGCCGCCCGGGACTGGGACGCGATGGCCGCGTCGTATACCGATGAGATCGTCAATGACGACCGGCGCACGGGTGTGAGCTCGGGCGTCACCGTCGGGCGCGAGCAGATCCTGGAACTCGTGCGCGGGCTGGTCGACGTGGGCTTCACGACGGTCACGACCGTTCCCATCGCGGTCCGCGGTGAGTGGCTTGCGTTATTGCGGCGCACTTGGCACCAGGCCGACGGGTTCGACCTGCCGCTGCTCGCGGTCGGGGAGGTCGACGCCGACGGCCGGACGACGGCGAACGTCATGTTCGACGCCGAGGACAGGCGCGCGGCGGTCGCCGAGCTCGAACGCCGCTACCTCGACGCTGAAGCAGGCGACGGTTCGACGTGATCCGGCTCCCCACGCATCGGCGCGCGATGCTGACGCGCCACGACGAAAGGGTTCGACGATGTCGCGACTCCGCACGGTGAGAACTGGACTCCTGGTCGCCGATGTGGCCGCGCACCTCGTCGCTTTCCGTCAGGCGCAGCTTGCCGACGCCCCGGCGCGGGATCGCGTGGGCATGCTCGCTGGCGCTGCGATGTACGCGCTGCTCGCCGCGGGTGTCGCCGGCGGGAACCCGATTGCCGAGCGCGAGGCCGCTCGCGCACCGGTCGGCGGTATTGCGGCGCTCGTCGTCACTTGGAAGCAGTCGAAGATTCCCGCGGCGACTCGCCAGGCGATCATCGGTATCGACGTGCTCCTGATCGCAACCGGAATCGCAGCCCGCCGCGCCTCGGCCGCTTCGAGCGCCTTGGGGTAACCCAGCCCGAAACGAGTGGCGCCGGCGATCGGTACGATCGGGGCGAGTTTCTTCGACGGGGATAGGACCACGGTGGATTGTGACCTGTGCGGCACACAGAACCGCGCGAGCGCGCGGTTCTGTGGTGGATGCGGATCGGCGTTCGCCCGTCGCTGCCCCAGCTGCAAGGCCGAACTCGATGCGGGCCTCTCGTTCTGTGACCAGTGCGGCACGACCCTGGACGCGCTCGCCACGTCGGACCCTCGACCGACTGCTGCGACCCCCGCTCCCGCGGGCGCGGTTCGCAAGACGGTCACCGTCCTCTTCGCCGACCTCGGCGGGTCCACGGGTTTCGGTGAGCGGACGGATCCGGAGATCTCTCGGCAGGTCCTCGCCCACTACCACGCGCTGCTCCAGGAGACGATCGACGCGCACGGCGGGACCGTCGCCAAGTTCATGGGCGACGGGATGATGGCCACGTTCGGCATCCCGGAGGTGGCCGAGGACGATGCACGGCGCGCGGTCGAGGCCGGGACCGACATGCAGGGTCGGTTCGGGGCCTTCGCGGACGACGTGCTCGCCCGCTACGGCGAGACACTCACCTTGCGCGTCGGGATCAACACCGGCGAGGTGGTGATCGCGGCCGGTGACGCCGATAGGGTCGCCGACTCTCTCAACGTTGCCGCGCGGCTCGAGAAGGCGTGCCGCCCCGGGCACGTGCTCGTCGGCGACGAGACGTGGCGCATCACGCGCGGCGAGCTGGCCTACGACCCGCTGGGCGCGGTCACCGTTGCCGGTCGCGAGCAACCCGTCGGCACCTACGAGGTCGCGGCGAGCGAGGTGGCCGCGACCGAGCCGGTCGCACCTTTTGTCGGTCGCGACGAAGAGCTGCATCGCCTCGAGCGTGCCCTCGCCCGCGCCCAGGCCGAGCGCGCGGCGGTGTTGGTGACCGTGCTGGGTTCGCCCGGTGTGGGCAAGACCCGGCTCTCGCGCGAGCTCGGGCTCCTGGCCGAAACGGCCGACGGGGCACGAACCTTCGAGATCCGCTGCGACCGTGCGGGCACGGCCACCTTTGCCCCGATCGCCGACCTGCTGCGCGCCGCGGCCGACCTCGACGACGAGAACGAGTCCGATCCTGATGGCACTCGTACCCGCGAGCGCGTGACGCTGCTGGTGGGGGCTGATGATCCCGATGCGATCCGCGTGGTCGACGTGCTGGCCGGGGTCCTCGGCGCCGCGCCCGCGCGATCGGTGGAGGAGACGTTCTGGGCGATCCGGCGGTTGTTCGAATCTCTCGCCGGGGAGCACCCGCTGGTGGTCGTGATCGACGACATCCAGTGGGCCGAGCCGAAGCTGCTCGACCTGCTCGAACACCTCGCGGAGTGGGTGACGAACGCGCCGGTG
>JANPBJ010000062.1:0-12617 GCA_031430375.1 Acidimicrobiia bacterium | reverse complement strand
CATCCACGAGTTGGGCCACGCCGCGCTCCTGATCCATTACGGGCGGCGGGTGAAGAGTTCCGGGATCCGGATCTATTTTGGGACGCCGGCGTTCTTCATCGACAGCTCCGACGTGTTGATGCTCCCGCGTGGCAAGCGAATCGCGCAGTCGTTCGCCGGTCCGTATTTCGAGATGGTCGCGACCGGGATCGCCGCGATCGCGCTGTGGGTGTGGCCGTCGGGCGCCGTCGCACAGGTCCTCTACCAGTTCGTGATCCTCAACTACTTCGTCCTGCTCCTGAACCTGATCCCGCTGCTCGAACTCGACGGCTATTGGATCCTCGCCGACTGGTTGCGGATGCCGGATCTGCGGCCCCGGTCGTTGGCGTTCATGCGTCACGATCTCTGGCGCAAGCTCGCCCACCGGGAGCGGTTCAGCGCCGGTGACATCGGAATCGGCCTCTACGCCACGATCGGAGTCGCGTTCACGATCTTCTGTCTCGTGTCCGCCGTGTACTTCTGGGAACGGACCTTCGGGGGGCTCGTCACCGACATGTGGGACGCCGGACCGGCCGGCATCGCCGCGCTGGTCGTCCTCGCCGGGTTCCTCGCTAGTCCGCTGTTGCGTGGCGCGATCACCCTCGTCCGCGGGGTCGCCCGCGCCGTGCAGTCCACTTGGCGGCGAGCCCGGTTCCGGTCCCAGCAGGATTGGCGCGTCGAAGCTGCGACACTGCTCGACGCGTTGCCGATGTTCGAGGATCTCCCGGTCGAGATCCTCAACGACCTCGCCGGACGCGTTCAGCTCCGCCGGGTTGGCGCGCAGGTCACCATCATCCGCGCTGGTGACCGCGCGGAGGCGTTCTATGTGCTGCGCTCCGGGTCCCTCGAGGTGCTCGACATCGATGCCGGCACCGGACACGAACGCGTGCTGCACACGGTCAGGCCCGGAGAATCGGTCGGAGAGCTCGGCGTCGCGACCGGCGCACCCCGCAACGCCACGGTCCGGGCCGTCACCCCCGTCGAGGTGTTCGTGATCGACAAAGGCAGCTTCGACCGGCTCCTCGCCGACCACGTCCATCTCCCCGACCTCGCGCCGACGGTCCATGCCCTCACCGACTTGCGGGCCCTGGCTCCCTTCGCGGGCCTCGGCCTCGACGCGCTGGCCGCAGTTGGCGAACACGGTGCCTGGCAGGCCGTCGGACCGGGCGAGGCGGTCGTGACTCAAGGCGAGGCAGGCGACGCGTTCTACACCGTCGGCGCCGGCCAACTCGACGTGATCCAGAACGACACCCCTGTGCGGCGGCTCGGACCGGGCGACCACTTCGGTGAGGTTGCGCTCCTCGCGGCGGTGCCCCGCACCGCGACCGTCCGGGCCGTCACCCCGACCCGACTGTTCCGCCTCGACCGGGTCGGCTTCGACGCCCTGGTTGCCGAGTCGTTCCGCACTGGGCGGCTGGACCTGTTCGCACCGGTCGGCTTCGTCCGCGAATAGCCTCCACCCCTTCGGATCGGGGAGGGACCACCGTGGAGTGCTGGCACTGCCGAAAAGTTGCGGTCGGAACCTGCCGGTTCTGTGGACGGGCAGTCTGTGAGAACCACGCCACGACCCGCCCCTACATCCTCGAGCTCCTCGAACGGACCGAGCCGACCCGCGCGATTGTTGTCGAAGACGCCCTCCACTGCGGCGCCTGTCATCCTCGCCCCGACCCCGTTGCGCTCCCGGAGCTGGACTAACTGTCAGCGGGCACGTCCGGGGTGTCGGTACCCGCTTTCAAGGTCGCCACCTCCGCTTCCAACGCGACGACCTGTTCGTGGAGGGCTTGGATCGCGGCCATGCACACACCGGTCGCGTCGAGCAGGAAGATCTCCCGGTCGGTGTCACCCAGACCGAACGCCGCCGCGAAGTCCTGGGCCATCGGGCCGAGATGCCGGACCGTCGCATCGTCCCACCCGTAGGACCAGAGCTGCACCGGCAACTCGACGAGTCGTTCCAACACCTTGGAGCGGGTCTCGGCCACCGGGTGCGTTACGCTCATCCCGGTGCGGGGCCGGGCCCGTCGCCGCATCCAGATCCGCCAGTCCGTTCGCCGCGCCCCGCGGCTCGCCGCGCCCCGGTCCTGCTCTGTCGCTGCCCATACCCGCCCATCATCCACACCGTGCTCCTCTCCACGCGACGAGGCGGCAGGAACCCGAGGGTCCCTACCGCCGCCACCATCCGGACGCTCCTGGGTCAACCGAGACGCTTGACCGTGTGCTTGATCTCCGCGTCGGAGAAGTTGTATCGCTGGGTTTTGCGTTCGGCTCGCTTGGTCGCCTTGGCGTCCTTGCGGTCCGGGTCCTTCTTGATCTCGGACTTCGGTTCGATCTGCTTCTTCTTCGTGCCCATCGTGCTGCCTCCCTGTCCGTTCCGGTCGATGCCCCGGCGTCAACCGAGACGGGTCACCGAATGCTTGATCCCCGCATCAGAACCTACCGTTCATGCCTTGCGTCTTGCGTTCGACCTTGCGGTCGCTGTCGGTCTTGTCAGCCTTCTTGGTCTTGGTGGCCGCCGACTTGGGTTCGACCCGCTTCTTGGTGCCCATGCTCTTCCCCCTGCTGCTGGCGTCTCCCGGTTGAGATCGCTGGTTCAGTATCGACCATCCCAGGCCGCCTGTCTGTCACCCCGACGACATTTACAATGTCATGTTCGTGACATTGTCGGGTGTTGGTGAATATGCTCCACCTGCTGGTCGGGTGGCGCGACGGACGGAACGGCCGTCGAAGTGACAGGACACGTGAACTGCCGATGACATCGACGACGACAGGGATCTTCGACACCCTCGATCCGGCCGAGCGGCGAGCGGTGCTCGCCGGGATGGTCCGGCACCGGTACGCGCGTCGCGAAGTGATCTTCCATGAGGGCGATCCGGGCGACACGCTGCACCTCGTCATGAAGGGCCATGTCTCGCTGCGAGTCTCGACGCCTCGCGGGGACAGTGCCGTCCTGCGGGTGCTCGGGCCGGGCGACATCTTCGGCGAGTTCGCGCTGATCGCCCCCGGACCGCGTGGCGCCACGATCACCGCGCTCGACGCGGTCGAGACCATGACCCTCGGCCCTGGTGATTTCGACCGCCTCCGTGCTGACCAGCCCGGTCTCGACGCGCTGCTGCTCGACGCCGCGATCCGCGAGATCCGGCGTCTGTCTGCCGCGCTGCTCGACGCGATGTACGTCCCGGCCGAGGCGCGGCTCTTGCGACGGCTCCTCGAAGTCGCCGACCTCTACCGCGAGGACGCTGACGGTCCGATCGTCGTGCCGCTCTCGCAGGATGATCTCGCCGGACTTGCCGGTATCGCCCGCCAGAGCGCGAACCGGATCCTCGCCGACGCGCAGACCGCCGGCGCGATTCGTATCGGCCGCGGCCGTATCGAGATCCTCGATCCGGGCCACCTCGCCCGCCGGTCGCGCTGAGGACGATTCGGTTCTCGCGCCCGCGCCCGGGGCTCCCCAGTTGCGTGGGCCGCGTTCATCAAACCGGGATCTGCGACCTCACGAGTGCGATGAGGTCGTGAACATGGGCGGTACCTCCGAGCGCGCATTGGTGCTCGTACGTGTCGTCGCCGAGTGCGGCGCGCAGGCGAGATGCGTTCTCGGCGTGGAGCCGTGCCTCGAGTGGTTGCAGTTCGACTCCGCGCACGGCGAGGAGGTGCTCTGCGGCGCCGTGGAGGGTCGCGGCGAGCTCGGTGTCGGTTGGGAGAAGTGCGCGCGTGCATCCCACGAGGGCGCTTGCCGTCAGGCGGAGGAGCCCATGGCGGTGGGCGAGCGACAACGCCTCGACCCCTCGCGTCAGGGCGGACGCGTGGTCTCCTCGCAGCGCGGCGATGTTCCCACGATTCAGGATCACGACGCCGAGCATCTCGGGAAGGTCGAGCTCGCGCACGATCGTCTCGGCGGCCGCGAAGCTGTCGTCGGCGATGTCGACCTCGCCGGCCTGCAGCTCGATGTCTCCATGGTTGTTTTGGCTCATCGCCTGGGCCATCACGTCGCCCGTCGTGAGGTAGCCGGCGAGCTCCGCGCCGAAATGGGAACGCGCGGCAGTGAGGTCGCCACGGGCTGCGACGCCGATGGCGACGACGCCGTGCATGCGCGCCGCCGCGTCCGTGTCTCTTGCGGACTCGGCGACAGTTAGGCCTTCGATGCCGAGCGCTTCGGCCCGAGCGAGGTCGTCGGAGTAGATCGCGAGCCAACCAGCAACCCACAGCGCGTCCGCGAGCCGGGTGCCATCGCCGCGCTCTCGGAGGATCACGATCGCCGATTCGAGCGTCGCTTCGGCTCGCGCGTACTCGTCGATTCCGAGCTCCAAGAAGGCCAATGCGACCAGCGCGTCGAGGGTGAGGGGCTGGTTCGGTTCGCTGATGGCGACGAGCGCGGTGAGCGGCTCAACGAGATCGCGGCAGCGTGCCCGTAACCATGCATACCAACGCAGCGACCTCCCGAGACGCAGGCCTGCTTCGGCCTCACCCAGTTCACTTGCAGCCACCAGCGCGGCGCGGAGGTTGTCGTGGTCGGATTCGAGCAGGTCCAGCCAGCGGCGTTGCTCTCCGGTTCGTATCCGCGGCGCGGCTCGTTCGGCCAACGAGAGAAAATGGGCAAGATGTTTGCTCCGCAATGATGTGCTCGCCTCGAGACCGCCGTCGGCCTGCTTCTCGGCCGCGTATTCGCGGATGGTTTCGAGCATCCGAAAGCGAGTTGTGCCGTTCGTTTCGACGTTGACCAACGACTTGTCGACCAACCCGGTCAGGATGTCGAGAACGTCGATCGCGTCAACATCGGCGTCATCGGCGGTGACCGCTTCGGCTGCGTCCAGGTCCCAGCTCCCGGCGAAGACTGACGCGCGCGTGAGAACCGATCGCTCGCGTGGGTCGAGGAGTTCGAACGACCAGTCGATCGTCGCGCGCAGCGTCTGTTGTCGTGCCATCGCGGTGCGCGAGCCACCAGTCAACAGCCGGAATCGTTGATCGAGCCGCCCGAGTAGCTCGTCGGCGGAGAGCGACCGCAGACGGGCCGCCGCGAGTTCCAACGCGAAGGGAATCCCGTCGAGACGGCGACAGACCGCCGCGACCGAGGCCGCGTTCATGACGTCAAGGGTGAAGGCGGGATCGTGGAGACGTGCCCGTTCGGTGAAGAGGCACACGCTCTCCGCCTGTCCAATGCTCTCCGGATCCACATCGGATGCATCGGGAAGGCCGAGGGAGGGCACTCGGTATACGACCTCGCCGGAGATGCCGAGCGGTTCTCGACTCGTGGCGATCAGATTGATCCCGTCGCCCGAATGGATCAGACGATCGGCAATCGAAGCTGTCGCGTCGATCAGATGCTCGCAGTTGTCGAGAACGATGAGGAGCCGACGGTCGACCACCGCGTCGAGCAACGCGTCGATCGAGTCACCCTCGCCCGCTGTTCGCACTCCGAGCGTGTCCGCGATCGTCGTCGGCACCATCGCCTCGTCCGTGACCGACGCGAGATCGATGATCCACACGCCGTCGCCCGAGCCATCGACGAACTCAGCGGCGACCTGCACCGCCAGGCGGGTCTTGCCCGCTCCGCCCGGACCGGTCAACGTCACCAGACGCGCATTCGCGACGAGTTCGCGCACCGCGACGACCTCGGCGTCGCGGCCCACGAAACTCGAGGCGTATCGCGGCAGGTTGTTGGGCAAGTCGGGGTTGCTCAATGAACGCAACGGCGGGAACTCGCTGCCGAGTCCATCGACCTCGACTTGGAACACGTGCTCGGGCAGGCCGAGATCCTTGAGTCGGTGTTCACCGAGATCACGCAGCCGCGCTCCGTCGGGCAGTTCTCCACTCAACAACGAACGAGTCGCGCCGGACAGGATGATCTGACCGCCGTGCGCCGTCGCTTCGAGTCGAGCCGCGCGGTTCACGGTCGGTCCGAAGTAGTCACCATCGCGTTCGACGCACTCACCCGAATGCAACCCCATTCGGACGCGCATCGTGATCGGGTCTGGCCACGACTCGGTCGCGAGCAAACGTTGCGCCGCCAAGGCTCCGGAAACTGCCGCCGAAGCGGACGGGAACGCAACGCAGAACGCGTCGCCAACGGTCTTGAACACGAACCCACCCACCGCTGCGACAGCGTCATGCAGCAGTTCGTCGTGGCGCGCGAGCGCGACGCTCATCTCGCCGGGAGCATCCTCCCATTGGCGGGTCGAGCCCTCGATGTCGGTGAACAGCAGCGTCACTGTTCCCGAGGGTGGCCTAGGCAAGAAGTTCTCGGCTTGGGTTCATGAAACGATCGTGGGGTCGAGTGTCTTTGGGAGCGGATCGTCTCATGCATCTCGTGGGCCTGTCGAGGACGACGGTTGCGCTCGGCAGACGTGTAGTGGCGGAGCTGGCTGGTCGGGAGAGGAATCTGTTGCGTTGATTTGGATCGAGCCGCGCGGGACCGACCTGCCTTTCCGTTTCGGGTTCAAATCGTGCCGGCGAGTTCGGTGAATGCGGCCTCGATGGCGAGTTCGTAGTGGCCGCGGCGGATGTTCTGCATCAGCGCATGGTCGCGAACGATCACCCTTGCCGAGTGGTCGCGTTTGAGTCCGCGCATCGGACGGAGACGGGCTTTGAGCCGTCCGTGGTCGCATTCAACGCGGTTGTTCGCGTACCGCTCCGTGTTGTGAAACGCGGCTGGGATGAGTCCTTCAATCGCGGCCCGCAACGCGGGTGCCCTGTGGGTCACCACTTCGAGCGGGTCGCCATGCACGCGAAGTGCGGTGGCGAAGAACCTTCGTGCTGCTCGGAGAGTCTGCAACGACGGGTATTGGACGAGAACGACGAAGCCTCATCCCGCCACCCTCACCGACCGTCGCGACCTTGCGCCAACGCAACAGTGCCCCCAGCCACCTACAAAGAGGGCATTCTCGAGGTGCGGGTCCCAATCGACCGAGACGCTCAGTCGGGTGCCAGCGGGAGCCGGCATTCGAGGCTGGTGCCCCCCTGCGCCCGGGGGAGGAGTTCGAGGCTCCCGCCCCACGCGCAGGCGCGGCCAGTCATGTTCCCGATGCCACTCCCCGAAGGTGAACCGGCGCTCAGGCCGATGCCGTCGTCGGCAACGCGAATGACAAGTTGATCATGGGCCTCGACGCTGACCTCAACCGTCGTTGCCTGCGCGTGCCGTGCGACGTTGGAGAGTGCTTCGCGCAGGATGGCGAGCGCGTCGGGAATGATCGCGTCATCCACGGTTTCGAGTGGACCGTCGAACTGCACGTGGGGCGCCGAGGCGAGATGGGGTCGCTGTTCTTCGATCACCGCCATGATGCGTTCGCGGAATCCGCCGGTGGTACCCATGGTCTGCTGCAGCCCGAAGATGGTGGTTCTGATCTCGGAGATGGTGGCGTCCAGCGCGTCGACGATGCCTGCGGCCCTTTCGGCGAGTGCGGGGTCGGTCAGGCGAGCATGCAGCGACTGTGCGGACATTCCCGCCGCGAAGAGCCGCTGAATCACGAGATCGTGGAGGTCGCGCGCGATGCGCTCCCGGTCTTCGAGGACCCGAAGTTCGTGGCTGGCACGTTGCTCACGGGCTTCGGCTTCCAGGCGTTCGGCAATGTCTCGGGCGATGGCGACGACCACGGGTGGCTCGTCGTCGAGCCTCATCGATTGGATGGCGATCTCCACCGGGATATCGAGACCGTCCCGACGGCGCATCGTGGTGGTCCTGGTCGCCAGCGATCCAGCGGTCGCGTCGAGTCCTCGGATCAGATCTCGGAACTCCGTATCGGTCCATTCGGGCGTCAGGTGCAACAACGTCATTTCGAGCAGCTCATCCCGTTCGTAGCCGACTTGGGCGACGGCGCCCTGGTTGACGAAGACGAGCCGCGGATTGGCTGCGTCGAAGATGTAGACCGCGTCGTTCGTGGCGTCGAGCACTTGGTGGACGCGGCGCGATTGCTGCTCGGCGTTGATGCGTTCGGTGACATCCCGCACTACCGCGACAATGCGGAGCCCGGCATCGGATTCGAGTGGGCTGAGGCTGATTTCGACGGGGAATTCGGTCCCGTCGCGGCGCCGACCGAACAGCAGGACCCCTGCTCCCATCGACCGAATCTGTGGGCCCGCGCGGTACCGCGTGCGATGCGCTCGATGCACGGTTTGGAAGCGGTCGGGGACGAGAGTCTCGATGGGCTGGCCGAGGAGTTCGGTCCGCTCGTACCCGAAGAGCGTTTCGATCTGGGCGTTGACGAGCAGAATCTTCCCGGTGTCGTCGGCGACGAGAATCCCGTCGGGTGCAGCATCGACGATGCCCCAGATCACCGCGTCGTCGAGCGTGTTGTCGGAGAGTGGTCGAAGGTCGGATGGTTGCGGAGGCGTCTGGAGATTGCCTTCTTTCTGCACGATCCCGGCCTCTATGGTCGTCCGTTGGTGCCCGGTCACCAGTGTGACAACGAGATCCCGACGCCGCAAATGCCGATGACCGACACTGCTGCCCCGGTGCCCGCTCCGAATACGTCGGGAATCTTTAGCCCGCATGACCCATCGCGAGTGGGTTGGCGATCATCATCGCTCCTCGGCCGTATCGCGCCGGTGGTGGACCACGATCACGGGACACGGCGCATGCGCGACCACGTGCTGGCTGGCTGATCCGAGTAGCAGCCCGGTGAAACCCCCGCGGCCGCGCGATCCGACGACGAGCACGTCATCTTCGGAGCGCGGGTCCTAAGGCCGAACGTCCTCGCTGGGCTGCGGATGCGACGGTTCGTGATTTCCGTGCCGCGTTGGACTTTCGCCTCTGGTCTGACCGTGGCGGTTCTGGCGCGATTGGGACCCGAGATCTTGGAGGCAGCATGAAAGCGGCGCGGCTCTACGGATACGGACAAGACTTCGTCGTCGAGGAAATCGCCGATCCCGAGCCCGGACCGGGCGAGGTTCTGGTTCGCATTGCGGGCAGCGGGGTCTGCCATTCGGATCTTCACATCCGGGGTGGTGAGATGGCAGCGCTCCCGTTCCCACCGTTCCCGTTGACGCTCGGACACGAAAACGCGGGCTGGGTCGCGGCGCTGGGTGCGGGAGCCGAGGGGTTCGAGATCGGTGATCCGGTCGTCGTCTACGGCGGTTGGGGTTGCGGGATCTGTCGGGTGTGCCTCGGGGGCGAGGAGCAGCTCTGCGACGTGATGCGGTGGGGCGGGATCGGCCGACCAGGTGGTTACGCGGAGTACCTCGTTGTTCCGGCAGTCCGACATCTGGTGCGCCTGGACAGCCTTGACCCCGTGGACGCCGCACCCCTGACCGACGCTGGACTCACGCCCTACCGCGCGGTCAAGAAGGTTCTGAGCCGGCTCGTTCCCGGATCCACCGCCGTGAGTATCGGAGTCGGTGGGCTCGGCCACTTCGGGCTTGAACTTCTGAAGGGGCTCAGCCCGGCGCGTGTGATCGCGCTCGACACGAGCGAATCGAAGCGGACGTTGGCGGCCTCTCTCGGGGCTGATCTCGTTCTCGATCCGTTCGTGGGCGATTCGGCCGCGGAGGTGATGTCCTTCACGCGCGGTGGAGGTGCCGACGCAGTTCTGGACTTCGTCGGTTCGGATGAGACGTTGCGACTCGCGGCGCAGGTGGCGGGTCGTCAGGGCGTTGTGGTTCTGGCCGGATTGGCCGGCGGGTCGGTTCCTTTCTCGTTCTTCGGAATGGCCGGGGAGGCGACTCTGACGACCTCGTATTGGGGCAGTCGCAACGAGCTTGCCGAACTCGTTGCGCTCGCGGAGCAGGGTCGGGTCACCGGGCACGTGGAGCGGTACCCACTCACCGAAATCAACGCGGTCTTCCACCGCCTCGAGGAGGGGACGATCGAAGGTCGAGCCGTGCTGATGCCATAGAGCCGAAGGGCCCTGGCGCGGCGGCGACGGCGAGTGCACGATGGGTGGATGACCGAGAACATCACCCTCACCGAGTTGACCTATGAGGAGTGTCTCGCGTTCCTCCGGCAGGAAAGGGTCGGTCGGATAGCAGTGATTGCCGATCCGTTCCCGTTGGTGTTCCCGGTGAACTATCGCATGGTGGAGGCGAGCGGGCCGAGCAATGAGCCCGGCCACGTATGGATCGCGATTCGGACGCGCCGGGGCAATACGATCGATCGTGCCGGGAGGTTTGTCTCGTTCCAGATCGATGGCCACCACGAGGGCACGCGACTCGGATGGTCGGTACTCGTCACCGGCACGCTGCACCGTGTTGATGTCGATGCCTCGGATTTCCGAGTTCGGTACGATCCCGAGCCCTGGCTGCTCGAAGAACGTGATCACTGGTTGGTGATTCATCCCGTGCAGACGACGGGACGATGCCTGAGTGTGGATACAGCCGAGTGGGCCTTCGTCGAAGAGGCCTACCTGTAGTCCGGGCTCAATCGAGCTTGCGGAGTCGGGCATCGAAATCGGCCTCGTCGATTTCGCCCCGGGCGACCCGGTCCATCAGGATCGAGCGAGCCCGGTTTTCGTTGCTGGGGCTCGCGGCATTGGCGCCGTGAGAGGCGGCGCGCGCGACGAGCCAGATCGCCAAGGTCATCATCGCAACCATCGTGAACATGACGAACGAACCGCCGACCCACGACCATCCGGAGTCCCACATATGGCCATCGCGCCAGTAGTGCTCGGCGGCCACGATTCCCGGCGTCACCGCTAGCCGCGCGAGTCGCTGACTTCGCAGCCGACGTCGATCCCGGCGACGTACGGGTCATAGGTCCGCAGGGCTCCAGTGATGCGCACCGCCGCGACCTTGCGGATCGAGTCCGGCACCGAAGAGCTGACGCGCAGGGTGGCCTTGAGCCTGCCGTCGACGCGACGCACGACCACATCACCTGACTCCTCTGGGAGTCCGTGGAGTTCGAACAGGTCTGCGAGCACGCGACTGGCAACCTCACCGTGACCAGAAAGTGGCGCGGCCGCGACCGTTTCGCAGGCCTTCACGGGGTCACCCTCGGCAGGAACCGCGCCGAAGTCCTCGAACGGGTTGAGCAACGTTCGTCCGGTGACCACGACGGGGATCCGTCGCCGTAAGGCACAGACGACGCCGTCTTCGGTCGTACTGGGACGAGGGAACACGTGACGTCTGACCGTGAGGACGACGTCGATCGCTTCGCGTTCGAGCGGGCACGTGTCCGTGGCCAGGCCAGCGCACGGAAACGGCGCTCCTCCCGGCACGTGGCACCAATGCACCCGATGGCCTGCGGCCTCGAGGTCGTCGACGGCCGACTGTGCGGCGCCCGGGTCCGATTCCATCACAAGAACATCCATCTGGATTGCACCTCCGTGTTTGATGTTGGACCCCGGCCCGATATTTGGTGAGGGCCTTAGGGATCAAGGAGTCGGGACTTTGGGCTCTGGGGGTTCTCAGAGCCACGGGGGACGATCAGTCCGACCGTCTACCCCTTCACGAGGAGTCACACGTGCGAGCGTTGTGGAAGTTGCAGCGAGGAGATCAGGAAGTATTGGGCGCCGGCGCGTGGTGGTTCGCGCTCCTCGCGATACTGCTGGCCTTTGGTGCGTTCGCCGTGGCCGCGAATGCCAACAGCACCAGCGAGGATGCCCGAACGGCCGCAGCCCTCGGGGGTGCGGGCACCAAGGTCGCGCTCACCGAGTTCTCGATCGAACCGGCCGTGATCGAGGCTCCCAAGGACGGCTCGATCGCGATCTCCAACACGGGCAAGGTCGTGCACGACTTCACCGTCAAGGGGACGAAGGCCAAGACCAAGGCGTTGAACCCCGGCGAGGGCGTATCGCTGTCGCTCGACGGAATCAAGCCCGGGACCTACGACGTGATCTGTTCGATCCCCGGACATGCCGATTCCGGGATGCGCGCCACGCTCGTCGTCGGCGGCGCCGGCGGATCAGGCGGATCGACGAGTGCCAAGGCAGCCGAGGCCGCGCTGCGGCGTTCGGACAAGCACAACATGATGATGATGCGGGACCAGGTCGAGGGATACGTCGCCCAGCTCAAAGACGGGATGAACACCAAGGGCGTCGGCAACCAACCGTTAGAGCCGACGATCGCCGCAGACGGCACGAAGGAGTTCGACCTGACTGCGAAGATCGTGGACTGGGAGGTCGAGCCGGGGCGCACCGTTCGCGCGTGGGCCTACAACGGTCAGGTCCCGGGCCCGGTGATTCGGGTCAGCAGCGGCGACCGGGTGCGGCTCGTCGTCCACAACGAGCTCCCGCAGTCAACCGCCGTGCACTTCCACGGTCTCGAAGTCCCGAACGCGATGGACGGTGTTCCTCACCTCAACCAGGATCCGGTGCGTCCAGGCAAGACCTTCACCTATGAGTTCACAGCCAAAGGGCCCGCCGTCGGGATGTATCACTCGCACTACTACGCGGTCGGTCAAGTGTCGGACGGTCTGCTCGGCGCGTTCATCATCGACGACCTACCGGTCCCGGCCGATCTGGGTTCGGTCGACCAGGACCTCCCGATGGTCCTGAACGATGCCGGCGTCATCGGATTCTCGTTGAACGGCAAGTCGTTCCCGGCGACGGCGCCGATCATCGCCGCGCCCGGCGACACGATTCGGATCCACTACATGAACGAGGGCCAGCAGATCCACCCGATGCACCTGCACGGGATCCCACAGCTTGTGGTGGCCAAGGACGGGTTCCCGCTCACCCAGC
>JANPBJ010000061.1:0-11471 GCA_031430375.1 Acidimicrobiia bacterium | reverse complement strand
CGCTCCGAGCCCTCGCCAACCGCCTCGTGGGCCTCCTCCACGGCTGCCTCGACCACCAGACCCTGTACGACGAACACACCGCATGGGGACACCGCACCCAACTCGCCGCTTGACATCTACCACCCGTGGGATGCCTAGCTGTGACGACCGGGTCGTGGGCGGCCTTCCCCCAAGGGGTGGATTTCTGACTATTGTCCCGCGCCGTGCCGGGGGACCTCGAGGTGACGTTTTACGGAGTGCGCGGGTCAACGCCCTGCGACGGTCAGTATCTCGCGCGCTACGGCGGCAATACATCGTGCGTTGCGGTGGAACGCGACGGCGAGGCGCCGATCGTGTTCGACCTCGGAACTGGGTTGCGTAATTACGGCACCGCGTTGGCCGCCGCGGGTCGAGGCGAGGGATTCCAAGCGTCGGTGCTGCTGAGTCACCTGCATTGGGACCATGTCCAGGGCCTGCCCTTCTTCGGGCCCGTCCATCACCCCGAGGCGAAGCTCAACATCTACGGCCCGCGCCAAGGCGAAGGACCGCTTGGCGAAGTATTCGCGGGCCTGATGTGTCCGCCGTACTTCCCGATCCGGCCCGACCAACTCGTGGGCGCGGTGGCGTTCCATGACGCCGGCGACGATGTCTTCTCCGTGGGCCATGCGAAGGTGCGCTCGCGTTGGATTCGCCATGTTGGTCCCACGCTCGGATACCGGGTGGAGTGGGACGGTGTGGCCATCGCGTACCTCTCCGATCATGGCCAAGGTTGCGGAATAGGACATGCCGATGATTTCATCCCGAATGAGGTACTCGAACTCTGCGATGGTGCGGATCTGTTGATCCATGACGCGCAGCACACGCCTGACGAGTTCCAACAGAAGCGCCACTTCGGACACTGCACGGTCGATTACGCCGTGCAGGTTGCCAAAGAGGCCGGCGTGGCCACGCTTGCGATGTTCCACCACGATCCGAGCCACGGCGATGACGAGATCGATCGGCTGGAACGTGAGGCCCAGGACACGTCCGCCGCCATTGATGGGGCTGCGGTCCTCGCCGCGGCCGAAGGTATGGTCCTGGCGTTCCCGACCAGTTCCTGATCCGACCACCTCGCGGAGTTTCTCATGTCACCGGCTGCCGATGGCCCAGCGTCGAACCCGCCCGATACTGATGTCCTCCAGCCGGAGTCGCCATCGTTTCGAGCGGTCCTCGGACACTTCGCGACCGGAATCACGGTCATCACCGCCATGGACGGTGACGAGCCGGTAGGCCTCGCCGCGAACTCGTTCACGTCGGTATCGCTCGACCCGCCGCTGGTGCTGTTTTGCGCCGCGAATACCTCGTCCACCTGGCCTCGAATCCAAAGGGCTGGTCATTTCACGGTCAACGTGCTCGACGAGCATCAGGAGCCGGTGAGCAAGCTGTTTGCCACACCTGGCGCGGATCGGTTCGGTCAGATCGCCTGGCGCGTGGGTGATCACGGGCCGATCCTCGACGACGTCCACGCGTACCTCGATTGCGATATCGAGACCGAACACGACGCCGGCGACCACGTGATCGTCGTCGGCCGCGTGCGGGCCCTCGGCCTCACGGCGGATGCGGGACCATTGCTCTTCTATCGCGGCCGGTATGGTCGCCTACTCGGAAGTGAGTGACATGGCTGACGTAATGCCCTCCGACGTCATCAAGGACGTCGTCGTGGTCGAGCCCACGCTCTGGAAGGATCCCCGGGGTTTCTTCGCCGAGACGTTCCGTCAGGAGTGGCTACCGGAAAATGCACCGTTGATGGTGCAGGGCAACCGGGCCGATCGCTTGGCGAACACGCTGGTGGGATTGCACTACCACCGATTCCAGTCCGACTATTGGTACGTCCCGTTCGGTCGTGTGCTCGCGGCGCTGCACGATCTCCGCGTGTCGTCGCCCACCCGCGGCGCGTCTTTGACCGTGGAGCTCGATCCCATCGATCACCGAGGGTTGTACATCCCGCCGGGGGTCGCGCACGGGTTCTACGCGATCACCGACGCGACGATCACGTATCTCGTCGACAACTACTACAACCCCGATGACGAACTCGGTGTGGCGTGGGACGATCCCGTGTTGGGGATCGATTGGCCATGCGACGCCCCGATGCTCTCGGACCGGGATCGTGCCAACCCGCGGATCGCCGACATTCCGTCCGAGATCGTTCCCGCGTAAGAGGGCGAGCGGGCGGCGGCGACCGCCGCCGACTACCGACGCGGTCGGCGATCCGCTCGGTGGCGGATCTCGGCAGCGAGACTCACGATGCCCGCGGCGCCGAGTGCCGCGACAATCGCGACCACGGCTGCGGTGATCGACGCCAGGGCTACGGAGCCGAGGATCAGCAGCCCGGTGGCCACGGCCAGCCCGGCGGCGATGAGGAGACTCTGGAGCCGGGCAACGTTGGCCGCTTCAAAGGAACGTGCCGCCGCGACGCGACGAGCGATGAGCTCATTCCACACCCGGATCAGGGGCGACCGCTCGCCGAACACTGCACCGATGGCAGCAATCGCCGCGGCGGTCGGAATGCTCCATGAGACGGCGAAAGCGAAGCCGCCGAGGAGGATCACCACGAGGATTGCCTGCTCGAACCGACCCGCGCGCACGTCGATGAGCCGCATTTTGTCGACCCTACAACCCGAGACGGATATCCCGTCCGGCGCGAATCTCCCCAGAATAGGTGGGCGAAATGACGGAAATGCCACGTAGGGTGAACCCTCGGTTGCTCGTCGATGGCAAGGGGACTGGAATGGACGTTGCGCTGATCGGCGGAACTGAGGTGCTGCGCGCCTCGGGCGATGTGGCGCGCATCCGAGAGGCGGGTCGGCGCAAGCGCCTGATGCGACTGGCGATTGTGTTGGCGCTGGCACTCGACTACCCGCTCGCTCGTTGGCTGGCCGGCGACCCGGTCACCTGGGGGTTGCCAAGTCTCCCGTCGACATGGGCAGATCAAATCCCGGCGTTCCTCCTCATCGGCGTGCTTGGGGCGGTCATCCTCCTTCCGATGCTCGCGATGGGCCGGTCACAACACTCGATGTTTCGCCCGAGCGAGATTTCGGTCGGGCTCGACGATGTCGTGGGGCTTGGCATGGTGCGCGACGAAGCGATCAAGACGCTCAACCTCTTCCTGGCCTACAAGACGTTCCGCGATCGCATGGGTGGCAACCCGCGTCGCGCCATTCTGTTCGAAGGTCCGCCCGGTACGGGCAAGACCTACATGGCCAAGGCGATGGCCCGAGAAGCCGGCGTCCCGTTTCTCTTTATCGCGGCGAGCACTATCCAGTCGCCGTACTTCGGCCAGACCAACCGCAAGATCGCGAGTTTCTTCAAGCAGCTGCGCAAGCAGGCGCGCCGCGAGGGCGGCGCGATCGGGTTCATCGACGAGATCGACGCGATCGGTGCCACGCGCGGGGGAATGGGCAGAGACGCGCAGGCTGCAGCGGACGCGCCGAGCGCCTTCTCGGTACACAAGTCCGGGCTCGGTGAGAGCTTCGCCGGAGTGATCAACGAGCTGTTGACCCAGCTCCAGTCGTTCGACGAGCCGACGCGCGGCGAGAAGTTCGTTGGTTGGTGGATCGGCAAGGTCAATCGACTGCTCCCCGCGCGGTTCGAGATTCCCAAGCGTCCGCCCCTGTCTTCGAACATCCTGGTGATCGGTGCGACGAACCGAGCTTCGGTGCTCGATCCGGCGTTGATGCGTCCCGGTCGGTTCGATCGTTCGATCCACTTTGATCTGCCCGGCCGGTCCGGGCGCCGCGAGATCATCGATTACTACCTGAACAAGAAGGCGCACGTTCCCGAGTTGGACAAAGAGGAGCGGCGCGACCAGCTGGCGGCACTGACTGTCGGGTACTCGCCGGTGATGCTCGAACACATCTTTGATGAAGCACTGGTGTGGTCATTGCGCGCCGGCCGTGAAGCAATGGAATGGGCCGACATTCAGAGCGCCAAGCTCACCTCAGAAATTGGGCTTGCGAACCCGGTGGAGTACACCGATCTCGAACGCCGGATCATCGCCACTCACGAAGCCGGCCATGCGGTGGTCGCGCATCTTGCAGGCGTCGGTCGCCGGCTCGAGGTGCTCTCCATCGTTCGGCGCCAGGGCTCATTGGGTTTGCTTGCCCACTCCGATACGGAAGAGCGGTTCCTGCGCAATCGCACCGAGTTGCTGTCGCAAATCCAGATCACGTTCGGCGGTATGTCGGCTGAGGAGTTGTGGTTCGGCGAATCCGGCACGGGGCCCGGCTCGGACCTCGCCCAAGCGACAACGATCGCGGCGACGATGGTGGGCGCGCTCGGCATGGGTGGCTCGCTGGTGAGTTTCGAGGCATCGGGAGGCGGAGTCCTCGAATCCAGCCTGGTGGCTCGGGTGATCGCCGATGACCGCTCACGTGACGAGGTCGAGGGGATCCTCGATCGGTCGAAGGAATCGGTGCGAGCCCTGCTCGACGCGAACCGCCACCTCGTCGAAGCGCTGCGCGACGAGTTGCTCGTGCGGGACGAACTGGTTGGCGACGAGATCACTGCCGTCCTCGAAGAGGCGCGACTCAAGGCACTGCTCACCGACGTCTAGCCGAAAGCGCTCTCCCACGCCGCCGACGCGCCATGCGGGTACTGTCGGCGAACCGTGGAACCGAAGCACAGCGTTACTGATCACGACGACATTGACCAGGCCGTTTCTGGCCAGGCCGAACTCGAAAAGGCTCGCCGCCGTGACGGTTGGCGGCTCATCGGGAGCGCGATCCGGCCCCAACGCAGTTGGGTGATTGGTGGCGTACTCGCCGGAGTGGTGTGGACGGCGGCGAAGCTCACGATCCCGCTGCTTGCCGCCGCTGCCATCGACGATGGCATGCGGGCGGGTGACCAAGGCAAGGTCATTCGCCTGACGGTGATCATGGTTGGGGTCGGCATCGTCCAGGCCGTGTGTACCGGACTGCGGCGATACGCCGCGTTCCGGATCGCGCTGCGTACAGAGACCGACCTTCGCCAACGCTTGTTCGCCCATCTGCAACGGTTGCATTTCGCGTTTCACGATCACGCGCAGACCGGTCAGCTGATGGCGCGCGCGAACACCGATATCCAACAAGTACAGACCGTCGTCATTCTGATTCCGCTCACCGTCGCCAGCGTCTTCACGATGGGCGGCGTGCTGGCGATCATGCTGTGGAAGAACGCAATCCTTGCGCTGCTCGCCCTCGGCGCGCTGCCGCTGTTGAATGTTGCTGCCACTCGCTTCTCGCACCGGATCGCGCCGGTGAACCTGCAACTCCAGGAGCAACTCGCGAATGTCTCGGGTGTCGTGGAGGAAAGCCTCTCCGGGATCCGGGTCGTGAAGGGTTTCGGCGCGGAGCGCCAGCAGATCCGTCGCCTCGAGGTCGAGGCGGATGCGGTGCTCGACCGATCGTTGCGCGCGGCGCGACTGCGGGCGGGGTTCATGCCGCTCGTGGATTTTCTCCCGACTGTCTCCATGGTCGCGATCCTCTGGTACGGCGGGCATCAGGTGCTCGACGGTCACCTTCAGGTGGGCGACATCCTCGCGTTCAACCTCTTCATCCTGATGTTGATCTGGCCGATGCGGATGATGGGCATGCTCGTGGCTCAGGCTTCGCGCGCCTCTGCGGGTGCGGGCCGCGTGCATGAGATTCTCCAGACCGATCCGGAGATCGCCGACGGTCCCTCGGCCGTGCCGCTCGTGGATGGTCCGGGGGAGTTGCGCTTCGAAGGGGTGCGGTTCGGCTACGGACCGGGGCGTGCGGTGCTGAACGGATTCGACCTCACGATCCGCGGCGGCGAGGCGGTCGCGATCGTCGGCGCCACGGGCAGTGGCAAGACCACCGTGGCCCGATTGGTGCCGCGGTTCTACGAGATCGAGGGTGGTCGGATCCTCTTGGACGGGGTCGACATTCGGTCGGTCAAAGTCGACGATCTCCGCTCGGCAGTGGGCATAGTGTTCGAGGACACCTTCTTGTTCTCGGACTCGGTGCGCGAGAACATTGCCTTTGCCAACCCGGAAGCGTCGATGGTGGTCGTCGAACGCGCGGCCCGGCTCGCGGGCGCCGCGGACTTTATCCATGCCTTGCCGGACGGGTATGAGACCGTGATCGGCGAACACGGCTTCTCGCTGTCCGGCGGACAACGCCAGCGCATCGCGATCGCGCGAGCAGTGCTGGCCGATCCGCGAATCTTGATTCTCGACGATGCAACGTCGTCGGTGGATCCCACAAAGGAACATGAGATCCGCACCGCGCTCGCGGAAGTGATGGACGGGCGAACGACGCTGATCATCGCGCACCGGCCGGCCACGATCGCCCTCGCGGATCGGGTGGTGTTGGTGGGCGACGGCCATGTCATCGCGATGGGAACCCACGCCGAGTTGCTCGCGACCTCGATGGAATATCAGTCGGTCCTCGCCGCGGCAGAACATCAGTCCACTGCGGTCGTCAGCCCGGAGCCCGCGCCGTGAGGGGCGGCATGGTGAGCTCCAACCCGCTCGATGACGAATCGAAACTTGATCGAGCTGCGGCCGGTCAGGTGTTGCGCCGGTTGGGTCGGATGCTCCGCCCGTATCGAGCACAGATCATCGTGGCCACGTTGGTACTTGTCGCACAGACGGTGTGCCTGCTCGCCGGGCCCGCGCTGGTGCGCATCGGGGTCGACCAGGGTCTGGTCGGCGAGAACCCCGCGGCACTCAACCGCGCCGCGATTGCCTACTTCGTGGTGGCAATTCTGGGACTGATCCTCGGGCGGTCGGTGATCTGGCTGGTAAGTCGCACCGGCGAGCGGTTTCTGCGTTCGTTGCGCGAACGCGTGTTTCGGCACCTCATGGCTCTGTCGCTCGACTTCTTCGATCGGGAGAAGACGGGTCGGCTCGTGGCGCGCATGACGTCGGACATCGACGCGCTCCAGGAACTCATCAGCGCGGGTCTCGTGATGTTCGTCCAGAACTTCCTGATCTTCATCGGGGCGATCGTGGTGATCGTTTCGATGAGTTGGGAACTGAGTCTCGGTGTATTGATCATCGTCCCGCCGGTGCTCATTGCGAGCCGTTGGTTTCGGCGGCGTTCGAACCTGGCCTATCTCGAAGTGCGAGATCGCATCGGCGAGAATTTGGCGACGCTCCAGGAGGGGCTCGAAGGCGTCAGGGTGGTGCAGGCGTTTGGTCGTGAGAGCGGTTGGATCGGACGCTTCCGGCGCACGAATGAGAGTCAGTACGAAGCGAATCTGGAGACGGTTCGGATCTCCGCCAAGTACTTCCCGTTCGTGGAGTTCACGGGCGTCCTCGGCATCTCGGTGATGGTGGGACTCGGTGGTGTATTCGTGGAGCACGAGGTCGTGACGGTGGGGACGGTGCTCGCCTTCGTCCTGTACCTCAACAACCTCTTCGAACCGATCCAGCAATTGAGCCAGCTCTACAACACGGTGCAGTCGTCCGGGGCGGCGTTGAACAAGCTGTTTGGACTGTTGGATACGGAGCCGTCGGTCTACGAGAAGCCGGGTGCGGTTGATCTGCCCGCTCGCGGCCGCCTCACGGTGGATGCAGTGTCGTTCGCGTACGGCGGCACGACCGACACCGATGGTGTGCTGCACCCACTCGGACCGGAGGTGCTCAGCGATGTTTCGATCACCGTGGAACCGGGTGAGCGGGTCGCGCTGGTGGGGCCGACCGGTGCCGGGAAGTCCACGCTCGCCAAGTTGATGGCGCGTTTCTACGATCCGCGCTCGGGGTCGGTGAACTACGGCGGGGTCGATCTGCGCAATGCAACGTTGTCGAGTTTGCGGCGTTGCATCGTGGTGGTGCCCCAAGAAGGTTTCCTGTTCGCGGGAACGATGCGCGACAACGTGCGCGTCGGACGTGACGGCGCCACCGACGCTGACGTGGACGCGGCGGTAGAGGCGCTTGGCCTCACCGAGACGTTCGCGGCATTCCCGGACGGCCTCGAGACCGAGGTGCGCGAGCGTGGCTCTCGCCTGTCGGCGGGGGAGAAGCAGTTGGTGTCACTCGCGCGCGCTGC
Organism: Acidimicrobiia bacterium; assembly: GCA_031430375.1. Taxonomy (GTDB): domain Bacteria; phylum Actinomycetota; class Acidimicrobiia; order IMCC26256; family JAENVU01; genus JAENVU01. Next base: position 3,462 of record JANPBJ010000061.1, on the reverse strand, counting down.
GCTCGCAGATCCCATGGTTCTGGTGCTCGACGAAGCGACGTCGAACCTTGATCCAGGGACCGAGCACGCCGTTGAGCGCGCACTCGACCGTCTGACCGTTGGCCGTACGGTGGTGGTGGTGGCGCACCGCCTCTCGACCGCAGCGCGTTGCGACCGGATCGCGGTGGTTGACGAGGGTCAGCTCATGGAGGTCGGGACACACGCCGAACTCGTAGCCCGGGGCGGTCGTTACGCCCGGCTGTTCGCCGCCTGGGACTCGGGCCAGATGGACCGCTCCGCGTAGCTCTTCCTGTCCGGGGTCCGGGGCTTGTCATTGCACCGCACCTCTCCGACTTTGGCGCACTTTCCATGCCTGGGGCCATAGAAACTGCGCCAAAGTCCAGGGTGGGGGCGCGGGTGGTCGAGAGGCGCGGCTTTTCGCCGCCTCGTACTCTCAAGCGATGGATGAACTCAATGGCAAGGTCGCGGTCGTCACGGGCGCGGGCAGTGGGATCGGGCACGGGCTCGCGGTTGCGTTCGCGGTGGAGGGTATGAACGTCGCGATCGCGGACGTGGAGACGGGCGCGCTCGATGCCGTGACGGCGGAGCTGCGGGCCGGTGGCGCGACCGTGCTCGCCCGGACCGTCAACGTGTCGGTCGCGGCGGAGGTGGAGCAGTTCGCGGCCGTGGTCGACGCCGAGTTGGGCGGTGCCGACGTGTTGTGCAATAACGCGGGTGTCTTCGCCGGCGGCCAGATGTGGGACCGACCGCTGGCCGATTTCGAGTGGGTGATGGGTGTGAACTTCTACGGGATGCTCCACGGGATCCGCGCGTTTGTGCCGGGGATGATCGAGCGCGGCCGGCCGGGTCACGTTGTGAACACGATGTCGGCCGCGGGTTTGTTTCCCTCAGCGTTCTCGTCGCCGTACACGGCGTCAAAGTTCGCGGCGCTGGGATTGACCGAGTGTCTGGCCGCAGAACTGGCGGCTGCGGGTGCGCCAATCGGAGTCACCGCGCTGTGTCCCGGCGCGGTGAAGACCGGCATCGCGAGTTCAGAACGCAATCGCGTCAACCCGACCACGTCCGATCCCACATCGGACTTTGTCGACAGGATGCTCACCGAGAACACCGAGCGGGGAATGCCACCAGCGGACGTCGCGGCCATGGTGGTCGACGCGGTTCGGGCTGGGCGCTATCTGCAGCTCACGGGCGACGGCTACGCGACCGCGCTCAGAACGCGGACCGACGAATTGCTCGCGGGCGGCCTTCCCACCTTGCCGCACTTCGACTGATCACGGGGTCCCGCGGCGGTCGACGGTGGCATCAGTGACCGGAACGAATTCGGTGACGGGATCGAGTCGGTGGGCGAAGCGTCGCAACGTGGCGAGCACGGGGCGCCCGGTGAGCAGGATCAATACGAGGGTCGGAAGCGCGCGCGCCGCGTCGTTCGCGAACGATGTGGCCACGTAAAACGACCAGTAGTGATGGAGGGTCGTCCCGATGCCGGATCCGGGGACCCACGACAACGCACCGCCGTCGCGTTGGTAGGGCCAGAACCAGAAGTTCATCACGGCGCCGAAGAGGAATCCCCATATCCAGCCGAACGCGCCGAGCGCGAGCACCTCGATCCGCGGAGTGCAGCGCCGCGTGATCTGTCCTGCCCATCCTGCGGTTGCGCCGAGCCAGGCCAAGGCGAGCATCTGATACGGCAACCACGGCCCGATGCCACCGGTGATGACCGCGGAGACCGCCATCGCGCTCAAGCCCAACAACATGCCGAAGCGAGGTCCGAACGCAACCCCGGCGAGGACGACGAAAAAGTAGAAGGCGTTATTGCCCAAGGGGAGCGCGATGAGCCGCAGGAGTCCTTCTGACGCGGCCAACACCCCCAAGACCGCGACGGTCATGGCGGTCATCGAACCCCGTCGGACCTCGAGGAGGAGCGCGGTGAGGGCGAGGGCCCCGATCACACCGGCCACGAGCGGTGCATCGCCGGCATGTGCTTGATCGGGGAGCGCGTGGGCGGGAAGCCAGAACGGGTAAAGGAATGCGGCGATACCGATGACCGTCACGAGCGCGTAGATCGCGACGGGTTGGACCCGCGTGACCCACGAGCCGGCGCGCGAGGGCGAGAGCATCGCGGCGCTCATACCGGATCCAACGCGGCGGCGACTTGCTCGACGGTGAGGAACCCCGGAAGAACCTTCGCGATCTGCGGGGCGAACAACGAGTCGGCCAAGGTCGCGGCTGCGGGTCCCGACGCGACGATCTCGCCGTCGCCCAGCACGACCGCGTGGCTCGCACACCGGGCCGCGAGCTCGACATCGTGGGTGGCCAACACCACTGCGCCGCCGGTCGCGCAATGCGTTCCGATCGCGCGTTCCAGCGCGTGACGCGACGCCGCGTCCATACCGCGGGTCGGTTCGTCGAGAAGCAGAACGGGGGCGCCGCCGACCGCCACTGCGGCCACGGCCACTCGCTGGCGCTCTCCGCCCGAAAGTGATAGAGGATGGCGCTCCGCGAGTGCCGTCAATCCAAGCGCATCGAGCCAGTGATCGACCGCCTCCGGAGAACGGCGCCCAAGCAGGCGCAACGTCTCGCTCACTTCGTCCCTGACGGTCGATCGGAAAAGGAGGCTGGAGGGATCTTGGGGAACGTAGGCCCGGGCGACGGTGCCTTCGATGGTGCCGCGTCGGGGTGCCACGAGGTTCGCGAGGGTCCGCAGCAGCGTGCTCTTCCCGGCGCCGTTGCGACCGAGCAATGTGATGACGTCGCCTGCGTAAATGTCGAGGTCGATGTGGTGCAGCACGGGTTGGTCGGAGAGTTCGACGTCGAGGCCGCGGGCGCGCACGAGCAGGTCGCCGGACAAAGCTGGTGGTACTACTTCGGGTGCCGCGGGGATGGTGGCGGCTCGGGCTCGACGGCGCGCGTCGCGCACGGTGAGGGGCGGAGGGTTCCAGCCCAGCAAGTGGCCGAGGCGGGTGACCGGCGGCGCCCCCGGATACTCGGTGAGTACGAACTCGGGAGCCGCCGGCGCGCCGATCAATCGACCATCGGCGATGAGCACGGCCACGTCGGCGATCGGCGCGCAGCGTTCGAGGCGGTGTTCGGCGATCAGAATGGTGGTTCCGAGATCCGCGTTGAGCCGCGCGATCGCGGCCAGCACATCTTCGGCACCTTGAGGATCGAGCTGGCTTGTCGGTTCGTCGAGGACGAGGACTGACGGCGTTGTCGCAAGCGCACCCGCGATCGCGCAGCGTTGCCGTTCGCCACCTGAGAGCGTGGCCGGGTTCCGGTCGCGGAGATGGGCAACGCCGAGCGCGTCCATCACTTCTTCGACGCGCCGGCGCATTCCGGCCGGGTCGCCTCCCAGGTTCTCGAGCCCGAACGCGATATCGGCTTCCACCCGATCGACGACGAACTGGGCCTCGGGATCTTGGTGGACGAACCCGACAACATCGGCGAGTTCGCGCGGCGGATGGT
>JANPBJ010000060.1:0-4181 GCA_031430375.1 Acidimicrobiia bacterium | reverse complement strand
GCGCCGGCGCCGGCGCGTCCGATCATGAGCAGCTTGAAGTCCTCGCCGAGCAATACAACCTCGCCCGGTTGAAGATCGATCGGGTCAACGCGCTGCTCGATGCCTCGGGCCGCCAGATTCAGAACTCACGGCAGCGGATCGCCATAGTGCGAGAACGCGCTCGAACCCGAGCCGCGGCGATGTACCGGGGCACCGGGTCCGGGAGCGGTCTCGCGATCGGGCCGAACGACGACTTCGCCGATGTGGCGCGTCGAGGGACGTATCGGAGAGCGGCCGAGCGGCCGGATCGAGAGTTGCTCGGCGCCCTCACCTCCGAGATGGCTCGCCTCGACGCCGAACGGACCAGCCAGCGCGAGCAACGAGCCCTGCTCGACTCGCACCTGAGCGCCGCGGTGCGCGCCCGGCAAAGGCTCCAGACCATGGCCGCCGCACTGCGGTCCGCGCCCCTCGCCGCGGGTGACGGTGCTGGACCCCTCGCAACCACCCCGCCGCCAACGGCTCCCGTCGGATCCCCGCCAAGTGGTGCCGGCCTTCCCTCGCCAACCACCACGACCACCCGTCCACCCACCACCGGAACCACAACACCGCCACCACCACCTCCACCGCCACCACCTCCGGGGCCGGAACCACCCGTCAGCCCCGGCGCCGGCACCGCGATTTCCTTCGCCCGTGCCCAACTCGGGAAGCCCTACGTCTTCGCGGCTTCGGGACCCAACGCATTCGATTGTTCCGGGCTCACCATGGCGGCCTGGTCCGCCGGCGGCGTGCGTATGGCGCATTACTCCGGTTCCCAAGCATCGAGTTTCCCCAAAGTGACCTGGAATCAGCTCAAGCCTGGTGACCTCGTGTTCTTCTACAGCGACCTTCACCATGTGGGGCTGTACATCGGAGGCGGCCAGATGATCCACGCTCCCCAAACCGGCGACGTCGTGAAGATCGCCCCGGCGTGGCGCACCACGTTCATGTTCGGCGTTCGTCCGCACTAACCACCCGCGTGGCACCATCCACGCATGGAGACACTCAGCGCAGACCAGCGACCCGACGGTTGGAGCACCGGCGCCGCCACCTATGACACCGTGTTTGCCCCCTTTACCGGCGCCTTTGCCGATGATGCGGTGCGACTCCTGAAGGTGCTTCCCACCGACCACGTCATCGACGTCGCCGCGGGTTCGGGCGCGTTCGCACGGCGGGCCGCCGCTACGGGAGCCACGGTGCTGGCCACCGACTTCGCACCGGGGATGTTGGACGTGCTCGCAGGGGCTGCGCAACGCGATGGGCTCGCCCGACTCAGCACCGAGGTGATGGACGGCCAAGCCCTCTCGGCTGCCACCGACACGTTCGACGTCGCGTGCTCGATGTTCGGGCTGATCTTCTTCCCCAACATCGATTTGGGGCTGCGCGAGATGGCGCGCGTCGTTCGCACCGGTGGCCGCATGGCGATCTCCTGTTGGGACCTCGACGGGTTTCGTCTCATGGACCTCGTCACGCGTGCAGTGCGCGCCGCGGCGCCGGATGTCCCATTACCGGGCGGCGCTCCGCCGTGGGCGCGGCTCGGCGCCCCGCACACACTCGCGGCGGCACTGATTCACGCGGGATGGGCCGACGTGACCGTGCATGCACTCGAGCATCCGCTGGTGATTCCCGATCCGATCACCTTCTTTCACGAGATGACCGAGTGGTCCACTCCGGCCCGGGCAATCCTGGCGCGTATTCCTGAGGGCGCCGAAGCCGCGGCGGCACGCGCCTTCGCCGTCGCGGTCGAAGAGGCCGGCGGCGATCGAATTCCCACCACGGCCCTCCTCGGCACGGGCACGGCGCGGTGAAGGTCCATCTGGTCGACGGCACCTACGAACTGTTCCGCCATCACTTCGCGGTGCCATCTCACCTCGACCCATCGGGGATGGAAGTGGCCGCCACCCGAGGCGTCGTGGGTTCGATGCTGATGCTGCTGGAGGACGGCGCAACCCACGTTGCGGTCGCGACGGATCACGTTGTCGAGTCGTTTCGCAACGACCTGTACGACGGATACAAGACCGGCGAAGGCATGGAGCCGCTGTTGCTCGCGCAGTTCCCCATGTTGGAAGACGCGCTCGCTGCCCTGGGAGTGACGGTTTGGGCGATGGTCGAACAGGAAGCCGACGATGGCATGGCCGCCGGCGCATTCGTGGCCGGTGCCGACGAACGGGTCGAGCGGGTGTTCATCTGCACCCCCGACAAGGACCTCGGCCAGATGGTGGTGGGCGATCGCATCGTGCAGTTCGACCGGCGCAAGAACGAGGTGCGCGACGCCGAAGGGGTCCGCGCCAAGTTCGGTGTGCCCCCGGAGTCGATCCCGGATTACCTCGGACTCGTCGGGGACACCGCCGACGGGTTTCCCGGACTCCCCGGCTGGGGCGCAAAGTCGGCGGGCGCGGTACTCGGCCACTACTTGCACCTCGAGCAGATCCCGAACCTGGCGAAAGATTGGGCCGTCGACGTGCGCGGTGCGGTGAAGTTGGCCACCACGTTGAGCGAGCAACGAGAGGCCGCCGAACTGTTCCGGTTGGTCGCGACCCTGCGTACCGATCATCCCGTGGGCCAGGTCGACGATTGGCGCTGGACCGGCCCGACGCCGGAGTTCGCGCAGTGGACGCAACGGCTCGGATCGCCGGGCATGGTGGCGCGAGTCGATCGGCTGGCATCCGAGCGCAACTGACGGTCAGGATCGAGTGATGACGTCTCCCGCGGTGCTCGTCGAACGCCCACGCGATCAGATCGCGCTCATCACGCTCAACCGACCGGAGCGCCGCAACGCGATGAACTTCGCGTTGCTCGAAGGGTTCGCGACGGCGCTCGACGAGTTGCGGTACGACCACACGTGTCGGGTCATCGTGCTCACCGGAGCCGGACCGGGATTCTGTGCCGGGCTCGATCTTGCGGAGGGTGTGGCCATTCCCGACAACGCCGGCAAGGGCCGTGCCACCGCGGGCATGCGGGTGCAGTCCTACATCGCGGATCTGATCCCGGTGATGCGATCACAACCCCAACCGATCATCGCCGCCGTGAACGGTGCAGCGTCGGGCGGCGGACTCGCGCTCACGTTGGGCTCCGACATTCGGATTGCCGCACGCTCGGCCCGGTTCAATGTGGCGTTCATCAAGGTTGGGCTGTCCGCGTGCGACATCGGCACGAGTTGGATCCTGCCCCGGCTCATCGGCGCGTCTCGCGCGTACGAGTTGATGTTGACGGGCCGATTCGCGGACGCCGATGAGGCGTTGCGCATCGGACTTGTCACCCAGGTCGTCGACGATGCCGCGCTCCTCGAAGCCGCGTACGCCGAGGCGGACCTGATCCTCGCCAACGGTCCGTTCGGCGTGCGCATGACCAAGGAAGTCATGTGGAGCCAGCTCGAAGTGGGCAGCATGCGAGCCGGCATCGACTTGGAGAACCGAACCCAGGTCCTGTCGAGCTTCGCCGGCGACATGGAAGAGGCCATGGCCGCGTTCCTGGAGAAGCGGCCCCCCAACTTCACGGGCTGAACGTCACGGGCTGAACGTCACGGGCTGCGTCGCTTCGGCCACCGCAGGTGACGACCTACGATGCCCGAACCCTGGCAGCCGCCAGGGAGGGGAAGGGACACCGTGAGTACCGCTGGACTCGTCACGATCTTGTTCACCGACCTCGTGGGCTCGACCGCGCTCTCCCAAGAGATCGGCGACCACGCCGCCGACGACGTGCGCCGCGAGCACTTCGAGGTCCTGCGCCAGGCCGTATCCCGCACCGGTGGCACCGAGGTCAAGACGATCGGCGACGCGCTGATGGTCTCGTACCCGGCCGCGGCCGACGCGGTTGCGGGCGCGGTCGCGATGCAACAGGGCGTAGCGCGTCACAACCGGCGCGGCGCAGGCCCACGAGTCGAGATGCGCATCGGCATCAGCGCGGGCGACGCCACCTTCGAGGACGGCGACTGGTTCGGCACTCCGGTCGTGGAGGCCGCGCGCCTCTGCGCGGCGGCCGACGGCGGACAGATCCTCGCGACCGAGATCGTGCGCATCCTCGGCGGCACCCGGTTGGGACACCCCCTCGAAGCGGTGCCACCGATCGTCGCCAAAGGAATCACCGAGCCGGTGACCGCCTGCCAAGTGATCTGGGAGCCCGAAGAAGAGGCCGTCGCCGAATCGCGCAAGGTCCCGCTCCCGCCG
>JANPBJ010000059.1:0-49996 GCA_031430375.1 Acidimicrobiia bacterium | reverse complement strand
CGGGATGGGCGACCCCGGCCAAGGGATCGTCCACGTGATCGGACCGGAGCAGGGACTCACCCAACCCGGCATGACGATCGTGTGTGGCGACAGCCACACCTCCACCCATGGCGCATTCGGCGCACTGGCCTTCGGTATTGGGACGAGCGAGGTCGAGCATGTGCTCGCGACCCAGACCCTCCCCCAAGAGCGTCCAGGAACGATGGCCGTGACCGTCGACGGCGACCTCCCCGCCGGGGTGACCGCCAAGGATGTGGTCCTCGCGATCATCGAACGCCTCGGTACCGGCGGAGGGATCGGCTCGGTCATCGAATATCGAGGGGCCGCGATCCGCGCGTTGTCGATGGAAGGTCGGATGACCGTCTGCAACATGTCGATCGAGGCGGGCGCACGAGCCGGGATGATCGCGCCGGACGACATCACGTTCGAGTATTTGCAGGGCCGAGCCCACGCACCCACCGGCGCCGATTGGGACGCTGCGGTGACCGACTGGAGAACCCTCGTCACCGATCCCGACGCGGTCTTCGATCAGGAAGTCGTCATCGACGCTTCCTCGTTGGCGCCGTACGTCACGTGGGGAACCAATCCCGCGCAGAGCGTGACCATCGATGCGGCGGTCCCCGATCCGAAGTCGTTTCCCGAGGCCGCCCAACAGGAGTCGGCCACGCGGGCGTTGCAGTACATGGGACTGCAAGCGGGAACACCGATCCGCGACATCCCCGTCGACACCGTGTTCATCGGTTCGTGTACCAACTCGCGCATCGAGGACTTGCGCGCCGCGGCCGCGGTGGCGCGTGGTCGCCACGTGAAGGAAGGGATCCGCACACTGGTGGTGCCCGGCTCGTTCGCGGTGAAGGTGCAGGCCGAAGCCGAAGGGCTCGACTCAGTCTTTCGCGAGGCAGGGTTCGATTGGCGCGAGCCCGGCTGTTGCATGTGTCTCGCGATGAACCCGGACAAGCTCACCAAGGGTGAGCGGTGCGCGAGTACGAGCAACCGCAACTTCGAAGGCCGCCAAGGTCAGGGCGGTCGCACGCACCTCGTATCACCGGCCGTCGCCGCCGCGACCGCGATCGTGGGTCGCTTTGCAACCCCAGAGGACTTGGAGCACTGATGGAACCCGTTCGTGAAATCGTTGGCCGCGGGGTGCCGCTCGACCGCTCCGACGTTGACACCGACCAGATCATCCCCTCCGACTGGCTCAAACGCGTCGAACGCACCGGGTTCGGTGCGGGGCTGTTCTCCGAATGGCGCGAACGATCCGACTTTGTCCTGAACCAGGGCCGCTACGACGGCGCAGCGGTCCTCGTGGCCGGCCCCAACTTTGGCACCGGTTCGTCACGCGAACACGCCGTGTGGGCGTTGCAGGATTACGGCTTCCGCGCGGTGATCTCGTCGCGCTTCGCCGACATCTTTCGCAACAACTCGCTCAAGGGTGGGCTCGTCCCCGTGGTATTGCCCGAACCGGTCGTACGCACGATCATGACGGCGATCGATGACGACGCTTCGATCGAAATCGTGATCGATGTGATGGAGCGACGAGTCGCCATCCCGGCGATCGGACTCGATCAACCGTTCGTGCTCGACGACTACACCCAGCATCGATTGATCGAAGGGCTCGACGACATCGGACTCACCGAGAAACACGCGGAGACCATCACCGATTTCGAATCGCGTCGCCCCGGTTACCTACCGACGGCCGCGATCGCGAACCCGCGATAAGAGCGACCGCGGCGCACCGCTCCACCGGGCCGATCAGCCGGGCCAGCCGGGCTAATCAGACCAATCAGCCAGGAAGTTGAACGAGCGAGCGCTCGTGGTACATCGCCTCGTCGACGGCAACACCGAGCTCAACGGCGAGCTCTCGTGTCTGCTCACGGTCGAACAGGTAGGTGAGAAATTCGCGGTACTCCATTGCAGTGCCTCCCAAGTAGCCAATACCCATTTCAGGTATCGGTCGGGACTGCCACAAAACTTGAATCGAATGTTCTCCGCTGATTGTTCGTTGGCATCGACCGATGTTCCGTGCGGTCATGCGAGACTGACCGGGTGACCAAGCTTGTGCGCCGCGGCGCAATCGCGGGTGCGTTGGCCGGCCTCCTCTTCGGAGTCTGGAAGTTCCTGGAGTCCCGGGCGCCCGACACCGGCGGCGTGACCTATCAGGCTCAGCCGTTCCCGATGCCGCCCAAGCCCGTCCCGCCCAAGCCCGTCGCACCCAAACCCATCCCTGAAGCTCCCGCAGCGGTCGATCCGACCGCCGATCCGGATGGCGAGGGTCAATGCCCGCTGACCCATCCGGTCAAGGGAAAGATCACCAGTGGCATCTACCACCAACCCGGTGGATTTGCCTATCAACGGACGAAAGCGGACCGGTGCTATCGAGATCCGCAGGCTGCGGAATCTGACGGACTGCGCGCAGCCAAACGCTGAGCGTCTTGATCCTTTCTCTCCCGCTCTCCGGGCGTTATCTTCCCGCCTCCACGATCAACCGCTGGGGAGAAACAACCAATGCTCGAAGATTTCAAGAAGTTCATTCTCAGAGGCAACCTTGTGACCCTCGCGGTTGCGTTCATCATCGGGGTCGAGTTCAGCAAGGTTGTCGGCAGCTTCACGAACGACATCGTCATGAGTGTCGTGGGCGCAATCGTCGGTGAGCCCAACTTCAACAACCTCACGCTCGAAATCGGCAAGGGCGTGATCACCTACGGGTCATTCCTCACCGCGCTCCTGAACTTCGTCATCATCGGTTTCGTCCTCTTCATGATCATCAAGGCGTACGACAAGATGAGCGGGGCCAAGGAAGAGGCCGAGCCGCTCACCGTCGAGGGCGAGATCCTCTCCGAGATCCGCGACCTCCTCAAGGCGCAGCGCTCCTAGGCGTCCCCTGACGTCGGGGCGCCACGGGATAGCCCAGCCGTCCCCTCAGCCCAGTTCGATGGCCCTGGCGTCGAGGATGCCCTCCTGGGCCCGGAGAGCCGCAATCACGTTCGCACCCACAGGCTCGGTGGTCGACAGGGCCATCAGCGCGGCCTGTCCGGTACTGGTGCGGCCCACCACCATGTCGTCGATGTTCACGTTTGCATCGCCCAGGATGGTGCCAACCACGCCGATCACTCCTGGCACATCGTTGTTCCGTACGACGAGCATGTGCGCGGAGGGCGGAACATCGATGATGTGCTCGTCGATCCCCACGATGCGCGGCGCGGCGGCCTTGCCGTACAGCGTCCCTGCCACATGCGTGGGGCGGCCCTGATAGGTGCCGCGCAGCTCCACCAAGTTCACGTAGTCGCGCGCGGAGGCCAGCTTGGCCTCGCGCACCTTCAGACCCCGTTCTGTGGCAAGCGCGGGCGCGTTCACGAAACTCACGGCCTCGTCCACTACCGGACCGAGCACGCCTTTGAGTGCCGCGAGGGTGAGCACCTTGCAGTCGTAGTCGGCGATCTGGCCTTCGAATGAGACCTCGAGCGTGTCGACCATCCCGCCCGCCAGGCCCGTGAACAACCGGCCGAGTCGTTCCACCAGTGGGAGAAACGGTGCAACCGTTGCGTTTGCCTCACTCGCAGCCAGATTTACTGCGAACGGCACGAACTCACCGGCAAGCGCCAGCACCACCATTTCCGCAATGGTCTGGCCGGCCTTGTCCTGCGCTTCCACGGTGGACGCGCCCAGGTGCGGGGTCACCACCACATTCTCGAGCGCGAACAGCGGCGACTCCGTGGTCGGTTCGACGGCGAATACATCGATCGCGGCACCACCGAGCGGACCGTCACGCAGCGCATCGGCCAGCGCGGCTTCATCGATGATGCCACCGCGTGCGGTGTTCACAATCCGCAGCCCTGGTTTGGCCCGGGCCAAGAGCTCCGCGTTGAACAGCCCGAGTGTCTCAGGATTCTTCGGAAGATGGATCGTGAGAAAGTCGACTGTCTCCACGAGATGGCCGAGATCCGGCTCCAGCTCTACACCAAGCTGCCGGGCGCGTTCCTCGCTCACGTAGGGGTCGTAGGCCACGAGTCGCATTCCGAAAGCAAGACACCGTTGGGCCACGAGCACCCCGACCCGGCCCAGCCCAACGACACCGAGGGTCTTCCCGTAGAGCTCGACGCCCGACCATTTCGAGCGGTTCCACTTGCCGGCCTTCAGGTCAGCATCGGCCTGGGGAATATTGCGAGCACCCGCGAGTAGCAATGCCACTGCCTGCTCGGCCGCCGAGATCACGTTCGACTGCGGTGCGTTCACCACCATCACGCCCTGCTTGGTTGCCGCGGCGACATCCACGTTGTCGAGCCCGATTCCGGCGCGCCCCACCACCACGAGATCCTGAGCGGCGGCCAGGACCTCGGCGGTGACCTGGGTGGCACTGCGGATAACGATTGCGGCCGCACCCGGCGCGGCCGCAATCAATGCCTCGGGCGAGAGCCCGAGCTGGACATCAACGACGAGCCCGGCCGCACGCATGTGCTCGAGGCCCCGAACGGCCAGCTCTTCAGTGACGAGGACGCGGTGACTCACGGGTGGAGTGCTCCTTGATTCAGCAACGACAACAGGATCAGGGTGGACTAAGCGAGAAACTCAGCGATGCGACCGACACCAAGTTCGAGGTCATCGTCGCCGAGGGCAAACGACAGCCGGGCGAATCCCGGTGCGCCGAAGGCTTCCCCCGGAACGATCGCGACCTTGGCCACCTCGAGCAGGACGTCGGCGAGATCCATTGTGGTCGTGACCGTACGACCCGCGAACTCACGACCAAGCAGCGCCTCGAAACTCGGAAAGCAATAGAAGGCACCCTGCGGTTCAAGACACTCCACGCCAGGGATTGCCTTCAACATCGCGTGCATCGTCTTGCCCCGACGTTCGAAGGCCGCTCGCATCTCGCCGACGGCATCGAGATCGCCGGACACCGCAGCGAGCGCGGCGCGCTGGGCAACATTGCTCACATTGGAGGTGGAATGCGACTGCAGGTTGGCGGCTGCGGTGATCACGTCTTCGGGGCCAATCATCCAACCGACGCGCCAACCGGTCATCGCGTACGTTTTGGCGACCCCGTTGACCACCACGCATCGATCCGCCAGCGCCGGAACCAACGCTGGCATCGACGAGAAGATGTGATCACCAAACGTGAGGTGCTCGTAGATCTCGTCGGTCACCACCCAAATGCCGTGCTCCACGGCCCACTTTCCGATCGCCTCCACCTCATGCTCGGGATAGACCGCGCCGGTGGGGTTCGACGGCGACACAAAAAGCAACGCCTTCGTGTTTGGAGTCCGCGCCGCCTCGAGTTGGTCCACGGTGACTCGGAACCCGGCGGCGGCCGTGGTAGGGAGCGCAACTTCTTGGCCACCCGCCAGGGCAATCGCCTCCGGGTAGGTGGTCCAATACGGCGCGGGCAAGAGCACTTCGTCGCCCGGGTCGAGCAGAGTTTGGAACGTGTTGTAGACGGCGTGCTTGCCGCCGTTGGTCACCAAGACCTGGCCGGGGATGCAGCCGTACCCAGAGTCGCGCGCCGTCTTATCCGCGATGGCGCGGCGCAGGTCCGGAAGTCCTGCCGTGGGTGAATACCGGTGGTTCGCGGGGTCATGACACGCAGCCGCAGCCGCTTCCACGATGTGATCCGGCGTCGGGAAGTCGGGCTCGCCCGCACCAAAACCCACCACCGGCTCACCAGCGGCCTTGAGTGCCTTCGCCTTGGCGTCGACGGCGAGAGTGGCCGACTCCGCAATGGACGCGATGCGGCGAGAAACTCGGGAATCTTGGGTCACCCCGCCATGGTGGCACGCGAGGCGGCCGCTCGGCCCACCGATTGGCTCCGCCCGTCCCACGGATTGGCTCCGGCGTCCTGACCGATTGGCTCCGCCGGGCCGCTCAGGCGAGCGGTGCGCCACTAACCTGAGCCGGGCATGACGCGACCCCGCCATGCCCGGTGCCGTCGGCTCGCTCTGCTCCCGACGCTCCTGGCCTTCTCGCTGGTCCCCACCATCTCGCTGCTCTCGGCGAGCGCGGCCGGGGCAGCCGGTCCACCCTCCAGCCAGGCTCCGCAGTCCTATGTACTCGTGGATGCCGACTCCGGTGCGGTCCTCATGGCGAGCAACGAGCATCAGCCGCACCTCACCGCCTCCACCATCAAGCCCCTGACCGCCCTGGTCACGCTCGAACATCTCCCGCTCAACTCCACCATCCACGTCAGCCGGCTCGCGGCGAGCCAACCCGCCGCGAAGATCGACATGAAAGAGGGCAGCGACTGGCCGCTCCAACAGGCGATCAGCTCGCTCATGATCGTCTCCGCGAATGACGCGGCGTACGCGATGGCGGAAAATACGGGCGGCGACCTCGCCGGGTTCGAGAAAATGGTGACGGCCACCGCCGCGCGACTCGGCCTTCAGGACACCTCGTTCCACGACCCGGCCGGGCTCGACGGCCCACAAGGCTTTGGCGGCGGGACCACCTCGAGCGCCTACGACCTGGCCATCGTCGCCCGCAACGCATTGAGCATTCCGGCGATCGCGGAGCCAGCCAGTCGCATCACAGAAGAGTTCACGGATCCAACTGGTGTGGGTCGACGGCTCCTCAATCACAACCGCGGGTTTCTCAACGGATATCCCGGTGCGATCGGACTCAAGACCGGCTTCACGAAGGCCGCGGGTCGCACCCTCATCACCGCAGCGCGCCGTGATGGTCGCACGATGATCGCGGTCGTGATGGGAACCTGGGACGACACCGGCTGGGCGTCATACCTACTCGACCAAGGATTCGCGGGGGTGACGCCCGTTGCGGGGAGCGCACATCTCCCCCCGGTGCGTACCGCCACCCTCGACAGCCGCGTCGCGACCTTCGGAGCACTTCCCCACGTGCTCGGCAGCGGTCCGCCCGCCACGCAAGTTGAGACGACGTTCGTGACACCCAAGGCGCCGAAGGTCTCGACCCCGCCCGCGCCCAAGCCCCCGACGGCGAACCTAGATGGCGCGTCACCCGGGGCGGCGGGAGAGGCCACACGCTCGCTGGCTACGGCCGCTTCGAAAACTCCAAGTGCCACGCCGCGCGACGCCGGCGTCTTCTCGTCGGTCCCGCGCACCATCGGGATCATTGTGTTCGGCTTGCTCGTGGTCCTGGTGATGCTGCGACGACGTGCGGTCAAGCGCCAGCGGGCACGGAGGATCGAACGGGTGCGAGCACATGCCGAAGCGCGTCGGCGCGGCATGATCGACGTCGTCGCCAAAGACGACGGTGAGGTTCGAGCGGTACCGGCCAAGACGTCCCATCACGTGGCCGCGGCAGGGAAGCGCCATCCACCCGACCGAAGGGTCGTGCGCGCCGCCCGCCCGCGCGATCGCACTGCAGTTCCACGCGACCGCCCGCGCTGATCGCGATGTGCGAGTGGCTCGGCTGAGCTCTCAGCCGGTCTGAATCACCAACAACTCAGACCGCAGCCTCGTCAACCTTGGAGTTCCAGTCGCGGAGATCGGCCAGGCGCGGGTCGTTGGAATACAACTCGACGATGGGACGCTCCAACTGCAACCGACGCTGGATGATGCGAACCTCGTTCTCTTCGTTCCACATGGTGAGCATCACGGCAACCCCCACCTCGCCCGCCCGTGCCGTACGGCCGGAACGGTGGATGTAGGCCTTGTGATCTTCGGGCGGGTCGTAGTGGATCACGACGTCGACCCCGTCCACATGAATACCGCGTGCGGCAACATCGGTGGCCACCAACACGGGAAGCTCGCCGCTCGAGAAGTCGGCCAGCGCCCGCTCCCGCGCGGCCTGGCGTAAGTCGCCATGGATTGCACCCGCTTTGATGCGTTCGCGCATGAGCTGCTCAACGACGCGGTCCGCGCCGCGCTTGGTGCGACAGAACACGAGCGTGCGTTCCACCCCACGCGAGATCGCGGCAACCACTTTGATCTTGTCCATCTGGTGGATCAAGAAGAAGTGGTGGTGCATCTCATCCACGGTCTCATCCTCGGACTCGACCTCGTGAGACACCGGGTCTTTCAGATACCGGGCGACCAACCGATCGATCCCACGGTCGAGCGTGGCCGAGAACAGCATCGTCTGGTGCACGCCCTCCACGCGATGCAGGATCTTTTGTACCTGGGGCAAGAACCCCATATCCGCCATACGGTCGGCTTCGTCGAGTACCAACATCTGCACTGCGGCGAATGAGATCTCGTTGCGCTCCATGAGGTCGATCAAGCGACCGGGTGTTCCGATCAGGACGTCGACGCCCTTGCGGAGCGCCTCGATCTGGGGATCCATCCCCACGCCGCCATAGAACGCCTTGACCGAGAGACCCCGCGCTTTTCCGAGCGGTGCGAGGACCTCCTTCACCTGGTTCGCGAGCTCTCGCGTGGGCACGAGGACGAGACCGTGCGGCCGGCGCGGCTCGCCCCGTTCGATCCGGTCGAGGAGCGGGAGACCGAAGGCGAGCGTCTTGCCCGAGCCGGTCTTGGCCTTGCCGAGCACGTCACGGCCCGCAAGGGCATCCGCAATGGTCAGCGCCTGAATGGCGAATGGTTCGTGAATGCCCTGGGCCGCCAGCGCGTCGGTGAGGGGGGCCGAGACGCCGAGATCGGCGAACGTTGTACTCATCAAGATCTTTCCAGAAGGGGGTTTCCTACTCTACGCCGTCGATCGCCGATCAGTTGTCTCAGGGGGATCGGAGCGCCGGCGTGGCCGTCGGGCGAAGGCGTGGCACCATCAACGTATGCGGGTACTGGTGGTGGAGGACGAGGTCAGCATCGCGGAGGCGCTCCGGACGGGACTTCAGGCCGAGGGATTCGATGTGGACGTGGTCCACGACGGCAATGACGGGCTCTGGCGGGCTCGAGAAACGGCGTACTCCGCGATCGTGCTCGACATCCTCCTCCCCGGCCTCAACGGATACAAGGTGTGCAGGGAGCTGCGGGCAGCGGGGAACTGGACACCGATCCTGATGCTCACCGCCAAGGATGGCGAACTCGACGAAGCCGAGGCGCTCGATACCGGTGCGGACGACTTTCTCAGCAAACCCTTCTCGTTTGTGGTGCTCGTCGCTCGTCTCCGTGCGCTCCTGCGGCGAGGCGCGATACCCCGCCCGAACGTGTTGACGGTCGGGACCCTGACCCTCGACCCGGCGTCGCGCCAATGCTCCCGTTCCGGGCGCTCGATCGAGCTCACTGCTCGCGAGTATTCACTGCTCGAACTCTTGATGCGCCGGTCCGACGCGATCGCCTCGAAGTCGGTGCTCATCGACGAAGTGTGGGGGCCCGATTTCCCCGGCGACCCGAATATCGTCGAGGTCTACGTCGGCTACCTCCGCAAGAAGATCGATGTGCCGTTCGGTCTCCACACGATTCTCACGGTGCGGGGCGCCGGCTATCGCCTCATCGCCGACACTGATGCTACCCACGCCGGCGCGAACATCGATGCCCACCCGACGTCCGAGCGATCCGACACGCGGCGAAACCATGCGACCGGCACGTAGTACCGGGTGGGGCACGGTTCGGCTTCGGATGACGCTCGCCGCCATGCTCGTCGTGACGATCGCAATGGCTGCCGCGTCTTGGCTTCTCGTGGCGACCGTTCGTAGCTCGCTCCAGAATGATCTGAGGACCGACGGTGCGCTCGCACTCGCCGACGCGCGTGCGTACCTCCAGGCCGGATTCCCCGCCAACCGCCTCCCGTCGCCGCGTGAAGCAGGGTTCGACATCGTGCTCGTCGCCGATGATGGCCAGATCCTCGGCGGGTCGCCCGGATACACCGTCGGAGACTGGGCCGACTTCGTGGGAGCCTCCGACGGCGACTCCCACGACATCGTGGGCCCGAAAGGCGAGCCCTTCCCGGGGGTGAAACCAAACCAACACCATGTCTTCTACGTGGGGAATCGGATCTTCGACTTCATGCCGATCCCGGTACGCGGCGGCAATCTCTACCTCGTGGCCGCCGGCCCGCTGGGTGCCGTTGACAACTCGGTCAGGACCCTGGCCAATACGCTGTGGTGGACTGGACCTGCGCTCGTCGTGCTGATCGGAATCGTGGCATGGGCGGTCACCGGTCGAGCGTTACGACCCGTCGAACTCATCCGCAGCGAGGTCACCGAGATCACGCATTCGAGCCTCGATCAACGGGTCTCGGAGCCTCGAGCGCGCGACGAAGTCGGTCGACTGGCGCGCACGATGAACGAAATGCTCGATCGGCTCCAGAGCTCCTCAGCGCGTCAACGCCAGTTCGTGTCTGACGCATCCCACGAACTGCGATCCCCGGTGGCCGCGATTCGCGCCACGGGTGAGGTGGCGCTCGCGCACCCCGATGCGGCCGACTGGCCGGTGGTCGTCCGTCGCATGCTCGTGGAGGATGGACGCATGGAGCAGATCGTCGCCGAGCTGCTCGATCTCGCACGCGAGGGCGAGTCGGAACTCCCCAACAACCCCGTCGACCTCGACGACATCGCGTTGGAAGAAGTCACACGCGCGCGTCGGGACGGTCGCACCATCCTGACCGAAGGGGTCTCGGCGGGCCGGGTCCGCGGCAGTCGAGAGCTACTCACGCGCGTCGTGCGGAATCTCCTGGACAACGCGGTCCGCCACGCCGCGACCACGGTGCGGGTCACGCTCCGGGCAGACGCCGACGTCACACTCGTGGTCGAAGACGACGGACCCGGCATTGCCGCTCCCGACCGCGAGCAGGTATTCGAACGGTTCGCGCGCCTCGACGAAGGTCGAGCACGCGATGCGGGCGGCCTGGGTCTCGGCCTGGCGATGGTGCGAACCATCACGGAGCGTCACGGCGGGACCGTGGAGATCACGGACCCCATCGACCCAGATTTCCCGGGGGTCCGAATCATGGTGACTCTCCCCGCCGCCGAATAGGCCGTCTACCAGGGCATCGCTACCCCGCCGTTGGGACGCAGAATCTGGCCGGTGACGAACGAGGCTCGATCGGAGACGAGGAACAGGATCGAGTCGGCCACATCTTGGGCAGTCCCGACTCGGCGCACCGGCGCCATCGCGCCAAACCGCTTCCGGTACTTGTCCAGGCGCTCCGGGTCCACATTGCCATCGTCGTCCACGAAGTTGTGGCGCGAGAAGTTGGTCTCGATCACCCCCGGCGCGAGTGCGTTCACCCGAATCCCCAACGGTCCTGCCTCCCACGCGAGCGTCTTGGTGAGCATCGCAACCGCGGCCTTGGTCATGCCGTAACACGCGAGCGTGGGGGCTGGGGTGTCGATGGCGCCGGATGAGATGTTGATGATGTTGCCGGAACCCTGCTCACCCATCACGCGCAGCGCGGCCTGGCACCCGTAGAACACACTCTTGAGGTTGATCGCCAAGATGCGTTCGAACTCATCGTCGGTGCACTCGGCGACCAGACGGTTGTGCGGGATTCCCGCGATATTGCCGACGATGTCAACACGACCGTGATCGGACTTGGCGCCGTCGATGAGCGCATCGACATCCGCTCGTTGACTCACGTCGGTTCGATGCCCGCTCGCCGTACCCCCGGCGGCCACAATCTCCGCCGCGGTTGCCGACACCGCTTCAACATCGATATCGCCTCCCACAACCGTCGCACCGGCCTCGGCCAATGTGAGGGCGGTGGCCTTGCCAATCCCGCTGCCGGCACCCGTGAGGACCGCCACCCGACCGGTGAGATCGAAACCACTGATTGTCATGAGAACCTCCGAGGCGTAGATGACCCGCCGGAGACTACGAGGGCGGCCCGGTAGCCTGCGATTTCCCCATGCCTGCGCTCTCCGTTGCCTGTTTCAACCTCCACTGGGGCGTGGACATGCGCGGTCATCCCTTCGACGCCATGGCCGCCTGCCTCGAGCTCGACGCCGATGTGCTCGTCCTGCCCGAAGCGTGGCGTCCCAACGGACGTGCCGCGTTTATCGACGAACTCGCTGCACGCACCGGAGCAACCCGCCACGATGTGGTCGCGATGTCAGATCATCACCACGCCCGACCCCGCCACCTCCGCGTCGCGGCCGGTCCGGCCGGGACCTGCGGACTGGCGATGCTGTCGCGCCTTCCGGTGCGGTCGTTCACGGATGTTCCTCTGCCGCGTAGCACCGGGGATGTGGTGGACCGTCGGCACGCGATCGTGGCGGAGATCGACGTTGGCGGCACCGCGGTTGCGGTGGGCGGTATCCACGCGTCTCACCGCCTCTGGGGATCGCTTCCCCAGATGCGGGCGCTCGACGCCGCGCTTCGGGTTCGGGCGATGCCGTCGATGATCGTGGGAGATTGCAACATGTGGGGACCGCCGATCGCCGCGGTCCTGCGCGATCGACGACGGGCCGTGCGCGGCCGTACGTGGCCGGCGTGGCGACCGCACAGTCAGATCGACCACATCTGGATCGATGACCATTTCACAGTGATCGACGCTCGCGTGGGACCAGCTGTGGGCTCGGACCATCGAGCGGTGCGCGCGACGTTGTCGCTACCGTAAAACTGATCTTCGATCGAGGAGGGCGTACGAGATGATCCATGAAGTGCTGGGCGTTGTGGCGCGAGCCAAGGGTGAACCGGTGACGACAGAGCAGATTCTCGTCCCCGATCCCGGGCCCGGTGAGGCCCTGATTCAGGTCCAAGCATGTGGGGTCTGCCACACCGACCTGCACTACCGCGAAGGCGCGATCAACGACGACTTCCCATTTCTCCTGGGCCACGAAGCCGCGGGCATCGTCGAGGCGGTGGGACTCGACGTCACGGGCGTGGCCCCCGGCGACTTCGTGATTCTCAACTGGCGAGCCGTCTGCGGCGAATGCCGATCGTGTCGGCGCGCCAGGCCGTGGCTGTGTTTCGCCACCCACAACGCAACCCAGAAAATGACGCTGGCCGATGGAACCGCGCTGACCCCGGCACTCGGCATCGGGGCATTCGCCCAGAAGACGCTTGTGGCCGCCGGGCAAGCCACCAAGGTGAACGCCGCGGCCTCACCCGCCGCCGCGGGGCTGCTCGGATGCGGCGTGATGGCCGGCATCGGCGCGGCCATGTTCACCGGCAACGTTCAGAAGGGCGACTCCGTTGCGGTGTTCGGCTGTGGCGGCGTAGGTGACGCCGCGATCGTGGGCGCGCGCCTCGCGGGTGCGGCGACGGTCATCGCGGTCGATCTCGACTCCCGCAAGCTCGAGTGGGCCCGCGAGTTCGGCGCCACGCACGTCGTCGATTCCAGCAAAGAGGATGCGGTGGAGGCAGTACGCGCGCTCACCGACGGGTTCGGGGCCGACGTGTGCATCGAGGCCGTCGGCCGACCGGATGTCATGCAACAGGCATTCTTCGCTCGTGATCTCGCCGGGACCCTGGTCCAGGTGGGCGTGCCCGATCCGGCGATGACGATCGAGCTCCCCATGATCGAGTTCTTCGGCCGGGGGGGCGCGCTCAAACCGAGTTGGTACGGCGATTGTCTCCCGAGCCGCGATTTCCCGATGCTCATCGATCTGTACCTGCAAGGCCGATTGCCACTCGACAAGTTCGTGAGCGAGACCATCACGCTCGATGCAGTGGAGGACGCGTTCCACAAGATGGAACGGGGCGAGGTGCTTCGATCGGTCGTGCTGCTGTGAACGTGCTGGTCAACCCATAGATCGCCTCGGTGCATTCGGGCGAGTAGACTGATGGTATGACACAGCCATCTACAACGATTCGCGTGAGCCTCGACCAACGAGAACGGCTCCGCAAGCTCGCCGAGCAGCGGGAGACGTCGATGGCCGACACCCTCGACGCCGCGTTGGAAGCGCTTCGGCGCGACCAGTTCTACCGAAGTATGGCCGACGCCGAGGGGAGGCTCCGGAGCGACCCGGAGCGCTGGTCCGCGTACCTCGAAGAACGAGAAACCTGGTTCAACACGGATCTCAGCACTAGCCCGTGAATTTCGGCGACATCGTCACCGTCGACTTCGGCACCCCGATCGGTTCCGAGGCGGGCTTCCGCCGACCCGCGGTCGTGCTCACCGCCGATGCCTTCCTGCGATTCCGGCCAACGAGCGTCTTTGCCGTTCCGCTGACCTCCACGCCTCGAATCTTTCCCAGCCACATCGCGATCTCCCCCGACAACACGAACGCTCTACAAGTCAAAAGCTGCGCGCTCGTCGAACAGCTTCGCGCCGTCGCCATCGAACGATGCAGTCCACCGAGCGGCAACGTCGGACCGGTCGTCGCGCACCAACTCCTCGACGTCCTCGCCATGATCACCGGAATGCCGTGAGCACTTGTACGGCGACCGGCTCCGGCTAAGAGGGCGAGCGGCACTCCGATGCGCTGAGGCCGTTCGCCGCCCTGCTGTTCTACGCTCCAACGGAAACCAGACGAGTGGAAGCAACATGGTGCTGCTGTGAACCAACCGCGACTTGATCATGTGGTGACGCACGGAACGTTCTCCATCGACGGTGAAGACTTCGCGGTCGACAACAACATTTGGATCGTGGGGAACGACAGCGAGTGCCTCGTGATCGACGCGGCCCACGAAGCCGCCCCGATCGTGGCCGGGATTGGCGATCGGCGGGTCACCGCCATCGTGTGCACGCACGGCCACAACGACCACATCAATGCCGCCGTCGAACTCGCCGATGCGGTGGACGCGCCGATCGCGATCCACGGCGACGACCGCATGTTGTGGGATGTGGTGTATCCGAACCGCGCACCAGATCGGATGATCGTCGATGGTGACCGGTTCACCGCGGGCGGCGTGGAACTCCGCGCGTTCCACACCCCCGGACACTCCCCCGGCGGCGTCAGCCTGTATGACGAAGCCGGCGGGCAGGTGTTCTCCGGTGACACGCTGTTCAAGGGCGGACCGGGTGCCACCGGTCGATCCTTTTCGAACCACGACACCATCGTCGAATCGATTCGCACCCGGCTCTTCACCCTGCCGCCCGCCACCGTTGTTCACACCGGCCATGGCGACGACACCACCATCGCCGCCGAACTTCCCAACCGGTAGCGGGGGCGAGCCCACCAGCGAGAGCTACGAAACGCTGTAGCCATCCGAGCGCACCACTGTGTAGCGGCCGTTGCGGATCACGAAGCCGCGCCACCGATCGAACGGCGCATACCCGAAGTCGGTGGCAAGCGGTGCAGTACCGGCCCGATGAATGCCACCGTAACCATCCAGGACCGCGTAGCCGTCGCCGGCTGCGGTGATCGCGATATCGCGAGCGATATCGAAGCCCAGGTATCGGGTGCGGAGATTCGTCACGGTACCGACCCGCCAGACCCCGCCGAAGCCATCGAGCACCACCAGTCCCTTGGCGTCAAGCGTGGTCGTCATTGCACGGGCGATGTCCCAGCCGGGCCAATAGGGGTAGGTCCCTCTCGGGAGTTTCGCAGTGCCCGCAGTATGAACACCGCCAAAACCGTCGAGCACGTAGTACCCAGCACCGTCGGCCGTGAGCGAGATGCTGCGGGCAATATCGAAACCGAAATAGGGCGTGCGGACGTGCTGCAACGGGCTAGAAGCAGCGCTCCCAAACCGGTGAACACCCCCAAGGCCATCGAGCACTACGTACCCGCGTCCGTCAGGCATCACCGCGATGTCACGGGCAATATCGAACGAGAACGGGACCGCGCCATAACTCGGTGCCGAACCCATTGCCTTCACTGAACCGTCACCGCCCAGGATGTAATACCCCCCGGTGCCCGCGGTCACGGCGCGGCCGGGATGGCGAAGATTCACTGGACAGGCGATTGCTTGATTGGCGCCCATGCCCAATGCGTCGGGTGGGCATGCCCCCGGCAGTCCGTTGAATATGAGCATCCGGTTGAAGATCGAAAGAATCACCGGGCCATAGGTCGGCGTGCTCGCCCACTTGCCAACGCCGCCCATCACGTTCCAGGTTGGTGCGGTGCCCTTCGCGAAAAATGAATCGAAGTTGCGGATCGCCAGAGCAGGGTCAAGCACTCCGTCCGAACGCTTCCCATACCACTCGACCACCGGGGGATGGGCCAAACCGCTCGCCCGCGATGTTGGGTCCGCAAAATTCCGGAGGTGCTGAATCTGAGCCCGTACCCCCACCCTGGCACTCGGGAACTGACGCCCGGAGTTACACGAGTCACACGCCCCCATGCCCGCGTAGTTGTAGTTCTCGGGTTTGACGATGCTGCCCACAAATCCGAAGTACCCCGTCTCGATGATCGACTGCGCGAACGCCAGGTCGCCTCGAACGCCTTCCGCGCGACCTTCAGAGATGTAGTAGCTCGCCAGCTGATCGATGGAAACGGGAATGGCTGGCGTGCGTTTCGTGGCGCGGTACCAGTTCGCGAGTTGGCCGGCCGTCAACAGGTTGGGCCCCATGACAGGGATTCCGACCGACAAATCGGCTGCGCCTGCCGACGGGGCGGTGATCGACAGCGAGTTCGGCGCGACGACGACTGCAACCAAGGAAGCCGCGAGGATCGCGCTCGCGCAGAAGAGACGAAAACATTGG
Organism: Acidimicrobiia bacterium; assembly: GCA_031430375.1. Lineage (GTDB taxonomy): Bacteria > Actinomycetota > Acidimicrobiia > IMCC26256 > JAENVU01 > JAENVU01. The sequence continues at coordinate 33,601 of JANPBJ010000059.1, read as the reverse complement.
GTGACGGCCCGCATCACACCTCCTATCGACGGCATCGAGCCACTAGTTGAGCACGGATGGTGGTCGCGTTCGGGGACCGGGCTCACCCTGAGTGAGGGAGCTGACGAGAAGACGCCGCGAACCCCAGTACCGAAACGGCGTACGCACTCCCGGTGAACGGATCGCGATCCCAGGTTGCGAACCGCTCAAGAACCACCAACCCCGCTGATTCTGCACAGGCGTCGAAGCCCGCCAGTGAGAGCCCGCTGTGGTCCCGTGCATCACCCTGCACGCTGCCAAGTTGAAAGCCCGCGACCACCCGACCGCCGGGACTCAGGGAACCAGCCAGGTTCGCGAGGACACGAGCTTCGGTGCCGGGCGACAAGAAGATCATGACGTTGCCCGCCAGCACGATGAGATCGAACGACCGGCCGAGATCCACAGTGGCCAGATCTCCGAGGTGCCACTCGACGCCGGACGCCTTGCGCCGCGCTTCGTCGATGAAGCCCGCGTCGAGATCAACGCCGGCTACGTCAACGCCGTGGCGAGCCAACTCGATCGCGACGCGTCCCGTGCCACACCCGGCGTCCAGTACCGAGCGCGGCGCGTAGGCGAGCACGAAGGTCGCCTCGCCGTGCAGTTCGGCTCCCGATGCGCCGAGGCGCGCCCACCGGGCGTCGTACTCGGCCGCCGTGGGTCGCGAGTCTGAGGACCAACGCGTCGACACGTTCGTTCAGCCCTCGCTATCGGAGCGGGCTGCACCGTGCCCACTCTGAACCTTCGGAACCTTTGGAGCGCTCGGCACGTCCACCGCCGCTCGATTCGAACCTCGACGTTCGTAGACGGCGATCCCATCGATCGTGCGCACGTATCGGTACCCACTGTCGACATAGCGCTGGAGGGCCGGGAGCGAGTGCATCGGATAGAACTCGGACCCGCGGAACGCGGCCGGCGTTGTGTCAAGGATGAACCGCGGAGGTCGAGCGCGGAGGTCTCCCATCAGCATCAGGCGAGCACCGGGAGTTGGCACATCCGCGCTGGTGTCACCCTTCGGTCGGCCACCCCAGTCACCCAGCCAGAACCCGCTCGACAAGAAACGGGTGGCGGGCAATGCACCCGATGCCCAGTAGATCTCGGGCATATGACCCCACACGAAGACGCGGTCGCTCGGGCCAAGGCGGTTGGTGAGGTACGCGCTCACACGCTGGTACGGCGGTTCGTCCCCCCACGGGCGCAACACAAAGCCAACCGCAGTGAACCCCATCGCGCTGGCCACCGCGACCGCGATCGTGGCACGGGCGTACGGCCGGGCATGACGAACCAGCGTTCCCGCGCTGATCAAACACAGCGGCGGGAGCAGCTGCAGGTAGTAGTGCCCAAAGAATCGGAACCCCACGGCCACGGAGAGCGCCGCCGATAGCAGCCAGATCCACAGGTCGGTATCAACGCCCGCTTCCCTCCGACGCCATGCCACCGGCACCGACCACAGGATCGGGAGGTTGCACGCGATGAACGCAAACGTCATCACCGCGAAGAGGCCGGCCACGTAGGCCGTCGCCGTGCCCAAACCGAAGTACGACCCGTTTCCCGCCACGGCCCAGAAGAGCAAATCTCCGGGACCCACCAACAGCGCGACGATCCCGAGCGGAATCGCGAACGCGACCAACCCCGCCAGGACCCCACGCCGACGGCGATGGCGCCACAGGAGATACCCAACCGGGAGCAGGGTTGCCGCACCGGTCTGCTTCGCGAGCGTGGCCAGCGCAACGGCCAAACCCGCACCCCGCGGTCGATCGCGTGCTGCGAGCAATATCGCGGCGGTCATGGCGGGGAGCATGAACACTTCGAAGTTGGCGGCCTGACCGTCTTGAGGCGCGAAGGCGACCGACGCGCAAACAAAGAGCAGTGCCGCGAGCCACCCGGCGCGTTCCCCCCAGCGTCGACGCGCTTCGGCGGCGAGGAGCAACGCAGTCAGCGCGACCGCCAACATCGCAACAACCCGGACCGACCACAGCGCGGTACTCCCGACGAGGGCAAACGTGGCGGCGTAGAGATACGGCACCAACGGTGGCTTGCGGTCAGTGGCTTCCTCGTAGAGGGAACCGCCGTTGCGAATCACCTGAGCTTGCGTGGCGAGGAACGTCTCATCAGAGTTGAACTCGTCGACGAAGAACGCGGGGAGGCGCAACCCGAAGGTGAGGAGCAGCACGGTCAGAATCAGTGGCCAGCGCCGCGGCGACGCGGGGGCGACACCGCGAGACTCCCCACCGGTCAGAGCGCCGGTGGAGACGTCAGCAGATTCGAGTTCAGAGGCTGTGAACGCTCGCGACACCGGGACCCTTGGGACGACGGGCCCCCATTCTGGCCGCGAGCGGCGAATCGTTGGGGATCACCGCAGATCTGCCGCCTCCAGATGCCATGATCCCAGGTCATGAACTTCGGCATGCGGGCGCTCGGAACCGCCGCTCTCACTGCCGTCGCCGCCGTGAGCCCCCTCGGGAGTTTCCCCTCCGGTTCGGCCGCCGTCGCGAACCGGCCGACCGCCCGCAGCCTGCTCGTCATCACGCTTCCGGCCACATCATGGAACGACATCCGCGAAGGACCGACGCCGAACTTGACGAAACTCTTTCATCAGAGCGCGCTCGCCAACCTCGCCACCCGCACCGTCGCGACCCGCACCGTCGCCGGCATTGGGTACCTCACGTTGGGGACCGGCACCCGATCCCTGGCGGATCCCGACGCGGCCGCGCTGGCACTCCATTCCAACGAGCGATACGCGGGCCTCACCGCGGCCGAGATCTACCGAACTCGCACCGGACACTCGCTCCGCACCGAAATCGGGCAAATCAGTTGGCCACCGATCGTCGCCGAGAATCGCGGCCGGTCCTACGGTGCCAAGCCCGGCGTTCTCGGCCAAGCCCTCGCTGATGCCGGTATCGGACGCCGAGTGATCGCCAATGCCGACGAGCGCACGGACACCGGTCCGGTGCTGCACCGCGAAGCGGCGCTCAGCCTGGTTGACACCCATGGCACGGTGCGCGGCCGAGTCTCACGGGCTCTCCTCGAGGCCGATGCTGATGAACCCTTCGGTTGGCGCCTGAACGCCAACCGTGTCCTGGCCGAGTTCCCGTCCGACTTCTCGACCCGCCGCCAAGTTGTCATGGTGGAAGCATCGGACCTGGCCCGGGCCGACCGGTACCGACAGTTCGCCAACGCGCGCCAACGCGAACGCATCCATCGCGACGCGTTGGCGGCATCGGATGCGATGGTCGGTCGCCTCCTCAAGCGGATTGACGTGCGTCGGGACGCCGTGATGGTGATCGCGCCCTACCACTCGAGCCGCGCCCGAACTCTCACGGTCGCCGCGATCCGCGGTCCGGGAATCACCCCCGGTCTGATGGAGTCGGCCACCACTCGACGATCCGGATTCCTCCAGATCGTGGACGTGGCTCCCACAGTTCTCAATCTCCTTGGCCGCGATCGACCCGATGCCATGGAGGGGCGGCCGGCCCGATTCCACACTGATGCCGATTCCTACCGCGCCCGGATCGACGGCCTGGTCCAGACCGACCGCGCCGCGCAGTTCCGCGATGCCACGATCGGCCCTGCCACCGCAACCTTGGTGACGGCGACGATTGTGCTCGTCGCCGCCGCCATCGCCGGACTCGCGCTGTTCCGTCGACGGTGGACTCGAGTCACGCTGCGTTGGTCCTCGCTGATGCTGCTCGGCTTCGTGGTGACCACATTCGCCGCCGGGCTCCTCCCCATCTATCGCTGGGGAACCGCGGCGTACTTCGTGATCGTCGCGACCACCGCGTTCACGTTCGCCGCCGTGTGCCTCGCCATCGGTCGGCGGGGCATCGCCGATCCACGCGGCATCGCCGATCCCCTCCTCGTCGCGTTCGGACTCGTGATCGCGCTCCATGTGATCGACCTCGTGACCGGACCGCGCCTGGAACTCAACACCGTGTTCGGCTATTCGCCCACGGTCGGGATCCGCCTGGCGGGCATCGGCAACCCTGCATCCGCGGAGCTGAGTGCGGCCGCGTTGCTGTTCGCGGTGCTCATTGCCTGGCGGCTGCCCCGGCGCGGGAACGCCGTGGGGTTTTCGCTGTTGGCGGTGACACTCATCGTGATCGCCGCGCCGATGTGGGGACAGGATTTCGGAGGCGGACTCGCGCTCGGCCCGACCCTCGCACTGTGGTGGTTGCTGCGCTCGGGACGGCGCGTGAACCTGCGGACCATCGCCACCATTGGCACCGTGCTCGTGGTGACGGGCCTCATCGCAGGGTTCGCCGACCTCACCCGTCCCGCCAACGAGCGCACGCACGTTGGTCGGTTCTTCGAGAAGGTCGGCACCGACGGCCTGGGCGGATTCCTCAGTGTGATTGGACGCAAGGCGTCCCTGATGATCAATACGTTCTCGAATACCGCGTGGGTGCTGCTCGTGCTCACGGTGCTCGTGGGGATCGCGCTGGCGGCGCGCCGCAGCCATCTGTTGGAACGCGTGTTGACGCGGGTTCCCACCCTTCGCCCGGGCCTGGTGTGCTTTGCCGTGCTCACCGTGCTCGCAACGGCGTTGAACGACTCCGGGGTTCAGATCACCGGGATGCTGCTCGCGACGCTGCTGCCCGCGCTCGTCTTCCTGGCGACGCACGTCGGGGACGAGAACGCCGACTCGGACGACCCGAACAGCAACCCACCAGTTACGCGCTCGGACGAACCAGCGCTCGTGCGTTCTCCCGCATGATCTGACGGATCTCGGAGTCGTCGAAACCGGCGAGATCATTCACGAATGATGCCGGCTCCGCGAGACCTTCGGCATGGGGGAAGTCGGAGCCGAACACAATGCGATCGACCCCAAGGCCGTCCCGCAAGGCGTGGAGATCGTCTTCGTAATACGGCGACACCCACACGTGCTCACGCATCTGCTCTACGGGATCCCCGCCGGGGAAGGCCATCGGCACCTGGCCGAACGACTTCTTCATCTTGCGCAGGAGCACCGGTACCCACTCGCTGCCGGATTCGATCGTTGCAACCTTGATGCGCGGATGCCGGGTAAAGACACCGTGACATACCAGCGCGGCCATCGTGTCGTAGATCGGCCGATCGGCCGCGGTGATCGTGGTGAACGGGTTGTGGCGGAACGCTTCCATCTCGCTGCTCTCACCCCACTCCTGCGCGTAGCGGTGGTATCCGCTCTCACCCGAGTGATACGCCACCAAGGTTCCCGCTTCGGCGAGCCGTGCCCACACCGGGTCATAGATCGCATCGCCAGGCGTTCGCGAACCGCTCGGCGCCAAAATCGGCCCGGCCCGCATCACCACCACCTTCGCGCCATGATCAAGCGCCCACTCAACCTCGCTCAACGCGCGATCGGGATCGAGCAGGGTGAGATAGGGCGCGGCGTAGATCCGATCTTGGTAGTTGAGGGTCCAGTCATCGAGCATCCATTGGTTGAACGAATGAAACGCCGCGTGCGCCGCGATCGGATCATGGACGAGCGCCTGTTCCATTCCCACACCGAGCGTGGGAAACAGGAAGCACCCCTCCATGCCCTGAGCGTCCATCATCGCAACACGCGCCGCGGGATCCCGATACGCGGCCGGGATGGGTTCCAGCTCGCCGAACGCGGCACGGATGTCGTCACCGGCGCTCTCCCCACGGAAGTAGGCATCGAGCGCGCCGGGGCGGGCGACCGGATCGAACGTGGGATTCGGGATGAAGCGATTGATCTTGCCCGCGACCATCAAGCGTTGTTTCCCGTTGAGCTCCACCCATTGCATGGTGCGCTTGGCCATCGCCGGATCCAGGTGCCGGGTGAACGCGTCGGTGGCCTCGTAGTAGTGGTTGTCGGCGTCAAAAAGTTGATAGTCGAGCGTCATAGGTTCGACGGTACTCCGGTGCCGAACCCTCGCGCCCGCCTAGAGGTCGGCGTGGTCGGTGAGCCAGCCCAAGATCTGGGCGTAGATCTCGATGATCCGATCGCCGTATTGATCGGCGGTCGCCCACGTGTGCGTGAGGCCATCCCAGGTGGGAACGCGACCCTTGAGGAAATGGGTATCTAACTTCGGGTCGACTGCCGCCGGATTCAGAGCGGCGTTGGTGAGGTTCGCGTCGGCGTAGACCCGCAACAACTGCATCTGGGCTCGGACACCGGTGCGCGCGTCAGGAAAACTCTTCCCTTTCGCACAGCTGTCGCACGCATCCATGCCCGCGAAGTTGTTGTCGGTCGGCTGCAGTTGGCCACCGTCGGGATAGTAGAAACTTCCGGTCTCCAGGATCGATTGCGCGAACGCGATATCGCCGCGCACTTTCGCGGCTTCGCCCTCTTCCACGAAGGCCCGCGCGAGATCGGACATCGGGACCGTGATCCGCGCGCGGCGATGGGTTCCCGAAAACCACTCGGCGAGTTCAGTGGGACTGAGAATCGATCGACTCATGATCGGCGTGTTCACCCCTGCACCGATCGATTGCCACCGCGTGAGCCAGAACCGGGCGAGCGACAACGCGCCCTGGAGCCGATCGATCTCCGCCTCCACCGCGGGGATCTGACGTTGGAGCGTCTCGATCAATACGTGGAGCCGAGTCTCTTCATTCCCGGCGTTGCGTGCGGCCTTCACCGAGGCGGCTCGGGCACGCAAGGCGCGCTTCACGATCTTGGTCTGGTGGTCTCCCACATCGCTGACGAGCTTCTGGCGGTATCCGAACTCGGCGGGCGAACGTGACCGCAGCAACTGGAGCATGACGTTCGGGTTTCCCGCGTTGCGGTAGTACGACGCCGCCAACGCTCCCACTTCGGCGCGCACCGTTCGATACCGCGCCTCGGCCGCGGTCGCAACCTGGCTGAGAAGATCGGAGCGCGCCAGCGCGGCGTTCTCCGCGAGATGGGTCTCGGCGAGGCGTTGGACCAACTCTTCCCGGCGGAGCTGCGCCGCGACCCTCGCCGCGTCACGGGTACTCACCAATGCATTGAGCGACGCAACCCTCGCCAGCGCGTTGTTGGTGATGGTTGCACGCGGGGGATTCGGCGCGAACCGAACGCCGGGCGCGTTGGGCCGGTTCGGCCGCGCGAGGGCGGCGGCGGGCGGAGGTCGATCGACGAGCGGCACCGCGAGCACGAGCGCGAGTACCGCACCGAGAAAGCGGGTGCGGGGCACAGAGAAGGTGATCGACATGGGAGCCGAGAATCTTCACACACCGCCGCACCGACTACCCAGTGCCAAACCGGATGAAATTCTTTATTTAAGAACTTTCCGACAATTTGCCGAAACTTGAGAGAGCACCCAAGCAGTCCGTCACTGCATCCCGGCCGTCACCGCACCGTCACCGTCACCCTCATGGCCCACAGGTCAGCGCAACACTCAGAGAGGTCAGCTTGTTCATTTTCTTCTTGCAGCTGCGCGACACGTTGCAGGGAGGTCGGCTCTACGTCTTCACGATCCTGGTGGCGCTCACCTGGGTGCTCTGGATGATGAAACTGCGACTCGCTCGGCGCTATCAGCCCTGGGTCGGCGATTACGCCACCACTGCATCGGTGATCATCCCCGTGGTGGACGAACCCGTCGGCCTGTTTCACGAGGTACTCGACCACATCTCCGAGCAGTCGCCGCACCAGGTGATCGTGGTGATCAACGGGCCCCGCAACGAAAAGCTCGAGCAGGTATGCGCGGCCTATCGAGGCGTCGAGTGGATCTGGACGTCGATCCCCGGGAAGCGCAACGCGATTCGCGAAGGCCTCGAACACTGTTCCGGCGAGATCGTGGTGCTGGTGGACAGCGACACCATCTGGACCACCGACACACTGCGCGAGCTGATGAAACCGTTCGCGGAATCGCGCGTCGGCGGGGTCACCACCAACCAGCGGATCATCGATGCCGACCGCAATGTTCTCACGCGGTGGGCCGACTGGCTCGAGAACGTACGCGTCCAATATTCGATGCCCGCGATGAGCGTGCTCGGACAAGTGGGGTGTCTGCCGGGACGCACGATCGCGTTCCGCCACTCGGTCCTCGTGGACGCGATGCCCGCGTTTCTGACCGAGCGTTTCCTCGGCATCTTTCTGGAGGTGAGCGACGATCGGACGCTGACGAACCTCTGCCTGAAGCAGGGGTACCAGACCGTGTACCAGTCGACGAGCTGCGTCTTGACCGACGCGCCCGTGGGAATGCACAAGATGGCGAAACAGCAACTGCGCTGGGCCCGCGGCAGTCAGTACAACACGCTGCGCATGCTCCCCTGGATGCTGCGCAACACCCCGACGCTCGCTGTCTTCTACATCGCCGACATCCTCACGCCGTTCCTTCTCCTCGCCTGCGTGACCGGCTTCATCGTGCGCCTACTCATGGGTGAGCACGTGAACTTCTACGAAGGCATCACGTTCGGTTATGGCGCGGCGGTCGGCACCGCGATCATCGTGGTCCTCACGCTGATGGCCACGTGGCTCTCCGCCTACATCCGTCAAGCGCGCCACTTCGAGGAACACCCGCACGACCTGTGGCTCCTCCCGGCGTTCACGCTGTTGAACACCTTCATGCTCATGCCGATCCGCATGTGGGGGTTCATGCGCATGGCACGCAACGACGGCTGGGGTACGCGCGCGAATGCGTTCAAGGGCGGCGACGAACGAGTGCGCCACCGCAATCCCTGGGGCTTCGTCCCCTACATCCTGGCCTCGGGCCTCGTCTTCGCAGGAGTTGCGTACCATGGGTAACCCGCACCGCATGCACCTTCGACTCATGGGATCGCTGCTCGCCGGCATCGGTCTCTTCGTCTACACGTCGCCGCCGGTACCCGACGCGGAAACGCTCGCGGCGGCATCGGCCAGCAGCAGGGCGCCCAGCCTCGGGGCGAGTGCCGCGGCCACCGCGCGAGCGCAGGCCGCACGCGCGAACGCGCGCGATGCCAGCGCTCCCGGCACCGATGCACTCGACGGCGGGACCAAGCCAAAGCCTGCGCCCAAACCGGCGAGCAATGCGCAGCCGAACCGGACCGTCGGCGGGGTTCAGGGCGCGTCACAAACCGGAGCCCCGAACCGGCGCCCGACCACGACCACCACGGCACCGGCGCCGCATCCACCCCGCTGCAGCGACTTCCGCTGGCAACAGGATGCCCAGTCGGCCTACGTGATGAACCTCGCAGACCCGTACGGACTCGACGGTCCGCCGGGACCCGCCGATGACGACGGCGTCGCGTGTTCGTTGCTCCCGACGGATCCGAACCGACCGCCGTCGACCCCCGCCGGTGCCAAACCCACTCCCCCGCCGCCGCCGCCACCGGTTGAGGGCCTTCCCGAGACGCCGACCATCGAGCAGGTGCTCGCGCCCCTCGACAACTACTTCGGCGTGTCCACCCCCCAGGCTCCATACGACTGGAAGGACTTCCAAATCTTTGCCGCGGCCGCAGAGAAGCTGCCGAGCATGGTGCAGTTCTTCCAAGGATGGGATCAGGACTTCGCTCGCGAACAGGTGATCGAAACCTGGCGGCGCGGCGCGTTACCCGTGGTGTCCTGGGAACCGCGTCCCACCGTCCAGCCCGTGGGTCCCGACAGCGACAACACCCAGGATCCGGGCTTCAAACTCTCGACCATCATCAACGGCAGCCACGACGAGTACATCGACGAGTACGCGACAGCACTCCGCGACCTGGGGCTGCCCGTGGCGATTCGCTTCGCGCACGAGATGAACGGCAACTGGTTCCCGTGGTCCGAAGAACGCAACGGGAATACCCGCGGCGAGTACGTGGCTGCGTGGCGCCATGTGCATGACCGGTTCACCGCGCTCGGCGCGAGGAACGCGATCTGGATCTGGAGCCCGAACGTGGTCACGGCCCGACCCAGCGTGCGATTCGCTCCGCTCTATCCCGGCGACGAGTACGTCGACTGGATGGGGATGGTCGGCTACTACCGCCGCGTGTACCTCGACGACAAAGGCCGCCCGAAGGAGCCGACGTTCGCGAATACTTACTCCGGCACCCTCGACGAACTCCGCAGCGTGGCGGTCAAGCCGATTGTGATCACCGAGCTCGGAGCGACGGAGGTGGGCGGCAACAAACCGGCGTGGATCCGCAGCGTGTTCGAGGGTCTAGCCGCGAATCCCGACATCATCGGCTTCGTCTGGTTCGACCACAGCGTGAACGGCAACGATTGGCGCATCGAATCATCGAGCGCAGCGACCGGAGCGTTCTCCGATGCGGTGGCCGACCCCCGCTACCACGCCGGCAAGATCCGCCCACCCAAGCCCGGCACCTGAGTTGGCGTGGAGCGTGGTCGACTGGACCCGTCGGCGAGTAGCACGTCGTCCCGAGCGCGACCGCGAATCCCACCAGAGCAGCCAACAGTAAAGACAACCTCGACGCTCGGCGGGCTCAGTCCGAGTTCGTGAGGACCGTGAGGCCGGGAACATCACGAAAGCTCGCGTCGTCGGAGACGAGTTCGATACCGAGTTGGATCGCGGTCGATGCGATCCACCGATCGGCTTCGTGGATCTTCTGGCCGAGTGGGTGAGCGGCGCGCTCGCAGTCGGCACGTAACCGTGCGCAGCAGTTCATCACGTCGTTGTCGGGTTCGACGATGGTGAGCCGGGCGAGGTCCCGGTCGAGGACCCGGCGACGGAACTCGCCCCAATCAGCTTTGAGTGCGCCGTAGCGCATCTCGGTCACGGTGACGAACGAGACCACGATCCGACGCTCGGCGATGAGCGGCCAGTACCGAGCGGCGGGTTCGGGCCGACGGAGCGAGTTCATCAACGCCGAGACGACCATCGTGTCGACCACGACGGCATCAGGATCAGCCGGTTTCACCGCTCAGTGAGTGCCTTCTCGAAGGCAGCCCATTCGTCGTCAGTGACACCCTCAAGGGCCAGCTCGTGGATGCTCGAGAGTCGCCGCGCGGCCTTCAACGCCTCCGCCGGTGGGAGAAGCGTGAGCGATACCGGCTCGTCGGGGTGCGGCACAACAGACATGAGACAAGTGTAGAACTCGCCTGAGACCATTCGACCCGCGTTCAGGTCTGGCAGGCGGACGGGTGGGTGCGGGCGTGCGCGTCGGCGCGTTCCTCGATACTGACCAGCGTGTCGATCTGGGTGGTTTCTAGCCGGGCACGGCCGAGGAGTTCCGCGACGTAGCGAATGTCTGCTCCGCCTTCTTGCATCTCGCGCCGCGGCCGTGTGACGCAGGAGGTGGCATGAGCCAGGTTTGCCGGTTCCGGCGTGGATGTAGGCAACCGCGGTGCGGGACAGCCAGGCCGGTGCGAGGGTCGGCTGCCGCAGCCCGTTCGGCGTTGATGAGCGTTGCTCGTCGCGGCAGGTGACAACCCCGACCGCCTCGAGAACGACAGCCCGGTTGTTTCCCTGGGCCACCGCTCAGCGGGCGCCTGCCCGAGCCGAATGGCAAACCTCAGCCGATCTGCTCAGCCGATCTGCTGGCCGTCGGCACCGACGACGTACCAGACCCCGCCCCCGCCCTGGCCGGCAACATCGCCCACGGCGTTGTCGGCTGCGTAGGTGTAGAGTAGGTGTCCACCGTACCGAAGCCCGTCCCAAGGGTCCGGAAATCGCCCAGTCGGTCAACCGGCTCTACAAGACCGAGCAGAACGGGTGACGGTTCTTCGTCAGCGTCAAAGAGATCCCACGTGTGCAGGTGGTTCATTACCTGTTCGACTGCTTGAACATCCCCTGCAAGGTGCTCCCACCATTGTTCGAAGACCCCTGCCTCGTACTTCTCTCTGATCAGAATGCACCCTCGCTCGACGACAAACTCTGGCCACAAGATGTGACCGAACGCCAAGGCCTCGGTCAGAGACATGTGGGTACCAACGAAGCCGAACAGGCCTGGAGTACCGCTGAATTCGGCGCGCCAGGACGCTGCCTCCGGCCACGTCATCGGATCTACTCGCTCACGGCTCACCAGGGATCCCCCCACGAGTTGCTGGGCGGGCAGTCTTGGCCGCGCGCGGGCCCTATCGTCTCGCGGATGCGCGACCGCTTCCCCGGGATTGGACCGGACTGGGCCCGGTTCGACGGACCCGCGGGCACGCAGATGGTCGACACCGCGATCGACGCGATCTCCGACTTTCTTCGGTCCGGCGACAGCGCGAACGGTCACGGTACGTTCGCAGCGTCGACCGCGAGTACCGCGCTCGTCGCCGAGGCCCGACGAGTGGTGGCGCGGCTCCTCGGCGCCGACGCGGACGGGACCGTGTTCGGCGCCAACATGACCACGCTCACGTTCGCGTTCACCCGGGCGCTCGCGCGCACGTTCAACGCGGGCGACGAGATCGTGGGCACTCGCCTCGACCACGATGCGAACGTGACGCCCTGGCAGCTCGCGGCGAACGATTCCGGCGCACGGCTCACGCTCGCACCGTTCGACGTGGACACCGGACGCCTCGACCCCGAGGCGGTGTTCGAACTCATCGGTCCGCGCACCCGGTGGGTTGCAGTCACCGGCGCGTCCAACGCGCTCGGGACCATGCCTGACCTCACCACGATTGTGACAGGCGCCCACGAACGCGGCGCGCGCGTCTTCGTGGACGGCGTGCATCTCGTTCCCCATCATCGGGTGGATCTCGTCGCACTCGGCTGTGATGCGTTCGTCACGTCGCCGTACAAGTGGTACGGGCCGCACTCGGGCATTTTGTGGCTCACGCCGGACCTGCGCGAAACGCTCGACCCCTACAAGGTCCGACCTGCTCCGGACACCGCGCCCGAACGGTGGGAAACCGGCACGGCATCGTTCGAAGCCATCGCCGGAATCGCGGCCGCGGCCACGTTCCTCCTCGAATCTGATGTGACGGCGATCGCGGCCAGCGAGCGCGCCGTCTTCGCACCGCTGCTCGACGGCCTCCATGCCTTCCCCCACGTGGTGGTCCACGGCCCGCAGGATCTCGATGCTCGCACGCCCACAGTGAGCTTCTCGGTGGCCGGCCATCATCCCGACGCCGTGGCAGCACACCTCGCCGGCCACCAAGTCGCGGTGTGGAGCGGTAGCTACTACGCGGTGGAGACCATGGCCGCGCTCGGCCTCACCGAGACCGGCGCGATCCGCGCCGGGGTCTCCTGTTACACCTCCGACACCGACGTCGACCGCCTCCTCGCCGCCCTCGCCACCCAGGCTCCGTAGACCACCTCGCCAGATCGGTAGCTCACCCCGCCCGTCGGCGTTTCTTGTCGCGAAGCCGTTGCCCTGACGACGGGATCGCGACAAAGAACGGGGGTTGGACCGTCGGGTGCGGCCGGATTGAAGCCGGATCGGCTAAACCGACTGCGTGTCGACCATCGGATGGATTGTGCTGAGCGCCCTCGTGATGGGAATCGTCGCGACCACGATCGGTTTGGTGATGAGTGCACGGGGTCGATCCCGCACCGTGGTCGACCTGGAGACTGAACGCACCGAGCATCAGGAAACACAACGCAGCAGCGAGCACCTCGAGACGCGGATGCGCACGTTGCGCAGTGAACTCGCCGAGGCCCACCTCACGAACGCGGATCTCACCGCACGCGCCTCACGGGTCGACCCGCGCGACGCCGGCCGCGCGCTTGGCCTCTGGTCGCTCGAGCGGCTCCGCCAAGCACGCGTAGCCGGAACTCCGCTGCTCGGGCTCGCAGTTGGACCCGGGATGGATCTCACCACCGGTCTCACCGAGGCGATTCGGGTGGAACTCGAGGTCTTGCGGGAAGACGTGGGCACGCACGCGGAGCTCACGACCGTGGAACTCGGGGCTGGTATCGACGCACGCGAGGCACTGACCGTCCTGCGTACCGTCCAAGAACTCACGGCGATCCTCGCCAAGCGGGCCGATGAACTCCACGTGAGCATCGAGCGCGACGACGACACCGCGATCATCACCGTGGCCGCACTCGGCTGGGACGATTCCACCCCCAACACCACCGCCTTCGAATCAGGGCTCGGCGCACTCGACGGCGCGTTGGAACTCCGGCCGGACCCCGAGACCGCCGATACCCTCCTCGCCATCGTCAACATCGAGCCGTCCAACCACGCGTGAAGGGCCAACCCGTGTCGAAGACAAAGCACACACCGACGCCCGACCGCGAACACCCGGATCGCGACCAGATCGAGAAGCTGATCGCTCAGTTCCGGATCGATGCGCCCGAAACCTTCAATCTTTCGGAACACGACCCGGCCTCCACCGACGGCGTGAAGCACGAGAAGGCCGCGGGCCTGCGCCTCGCGCTCGGCGTCGAACAACTGAGCGCGCTCCAAGTACGCCTCGCCGCCGAGGAATCCCACGGGATGCTCGTGGTCCTCCAAGCGCTCGATGCCGCGGGCAAAGACGGTGCCATTCGCCACGTGATGACCGGACTCAACCCCCAAGGCGTGCGCGTGGTCTCGTTCAAGACTCCGTCGACCGAGGAGTTGGCGCATCACTTCCTCTGGCGCACTACCAAGGACCTGCCGCGCCGGGGTGAGATCGGCATCTTCAACCGGTCGCACTACGAGGAGGTGCTCGTCGTACGGGTGCACCCTGAGTTCCTCGCGGGTCAACACCTCCCGAAGTCGGCAACCAAGAGTGACATCTGGGCACGGCGCTACCGCGAAATCAACGACTGGGAACAGACCCTCGTGGACAACGGGTTTCCCGTCGTGAAGATCTTCTTGCATCTCTCGAAGGGCGAGCAGCGCCGGCGATTGCTCTCTCGGATCGACGAGCCCGCGAAGAACTGGAAGTTCTCGATGCTCGATGTGGCCGAGCGTGAACATTGGGACGAGTACCAAGCCGCGTACCAAGACACGATCCGTAACACCAGCACCGCGGCCGCGCCGTGGTACGTGGTCCCCGCAGATCAGAAATGGTTTGCGCGACTCGTGATCGCCGAAATCCTCGTTGAGACGATGCTCGACATCAGCCCGCAGTTTCCGACCCTGTCAAAGCCCAAGCTTGCGGAGCTGGCCAAGGCGCGCAAGGCGCTCGAGAAGTCCTAAACCGGCGCCTACGCCGCGGCCTTCGCGACCCGGGCTTCGAACTCGTTGATCGTGGCGGTGGCCTGCGCGCGGGCCGTGAGCACTTCCGACACGTTGTCGAGCGCACCGCGCCCGCCGAAGCGGCCGATGTATGCGGTGAGGTTTTGGAAACGGGGCATGTGAATCTCCTCTCGGTGGTCGTGATCATCTTCGATCACCAAGATTGCGACGACGTTTCCCTTGTTGGTCGATGTCATGACGAACGGATGACTTCTCTGAACGCGCCAGAACTCGCCTCAGCCGTGACAGTGCTTGGTCTTGCGACCGTTGCCACATGGACACGGGTCGTTGCGTCCCGCCGCGGCGAGCACCGTCATCACTTCACCGGCAAGACCGCCGCGACGCAGGGAACCCGCCATCAGCTGCATGAGGCCGTCGATGTGGTTGAAGAAATGGAAATACCCTGCGCAGAGATGGTTCAGGCCCGCTTCGCCGTCGGGGGTCAGCGCCACCCGATTCTTCGGACACTCACCCCGACACGCGAACAACACCGGACACTCACGACACAGCCGCGGCAGGGTGTCGCGCTTGGCGGTGCCGAAGCTGCGTTGCGCCGGCGATGCCAGCAGTTCGACCATATGAGTCTCGGTGATGTTGCCGAGCAGGTGTTGCGGATCCACAAAGTGATCACACGAGTAAAGATCGCCATTGTGTTCCAACGCGACCGCGTCGCCGCACGTCTCCCCGAAGATGCACAACGCGGGCGCCACGCCGTACCACGACGCCAGGGCGGCGTCGAACATCTGAACGAACACTTCGCCCACATCGCGGCGCACCCACTCGTCGAACACGGTCGTGAGAAAACGGCCCCACGCCTCGGAGCCCACTGACCGGTCGGTGAGCCCGAGCCGAGTTTCATCCACCCGTTCGACGATCGGGATGAACTGAATGAACTTCGCGTCGAGGTCGTCCCGGAAGTAGCGGTACACCTCGAGGCCCGCGTCCTGATTGGCCGCATGGACGGTGCACAGCACGTTCCATTCCACGCCGTGCCGGCTCAATCGCTCCAGCCCCGCGTGCACCCGAGCGAACGTTGGGCGGCCCTGCTTGTCCACCCGGTAGACGTCGTGGAGGTGCTCGGGGCCGTCGATGCTGATACCCACGAGGAACTGCTTCTCGTAGAGGAACTCGCACCATTCGTCGGTGAGCAAGGTGCCGTTGGTTTGGATGGTGTGGTGCAACGTACGTCCAGCACCCGCGCACTCCTCTGCGTACGCGACGGCCCGACGGAAAAACTCGACTCCCATCAACGTGGGTTCGCCACCCTGCCACGCGATCGTGACCTCGGGCGCGAGCTGAGACTCGATGACCTGACGAATGTAGGTATGCAGCACGTCATCGGCCATGCGGAATCGGTCACCCGGATACAGCTTCTCCTTCTCCAGGAAAAAGCAGTACGAGCAATCGAGATTGCAGATCGGACCCGACGGCTTGGCGAGCACGTGGAATCCCGGTGGCGCGGTGAGCGGCCGATCCGCCGGCAACGACGGGAGCGCGCCCGGCGCGGACGCGGTCCCGCCGCGGGGACCGAGCGCAATCGGCGTGTCGACCATGGCCCGGAGCCTAGGTGTGAGGATCGGCGACCGGTTCCGGGCTTGCTCAGGGGTTATTCGCGCCCGTGTTCCTGAGTCGAACATCGAGCGGGAACCGGTCCTCGCCAACGGGTTCGGGTCCGGCGAACGTGAAGATCATGGTCTGGGTCCCGTAGGCCACGAGCCCGGTCTCGGGGTCCCACAGTTCCAGGTCGAGCGACGCGTACCCGTCGGACGCGCGTCGAGCGTGATTGCGCATCAGGAGCCACTCGGAACGAGCGGTGCCCACGATGTGCACCGTGAGGTCAGCACTCGGCCCGTACCACTGGAATCCATGGGGGCGACCCATTCGCTCGTCGACGGCGCCGGGCATCGTGTCGCACAGGGTCACGAGCGCGAGCGGATCCATCGTGGCGTCCGGACGCCACGGGGTCTCGTCGTATCGGTGGAACGACTGGCGCTCGCTGCGCTCCGGCACGTAGTTGTCCCATGGTGGGTGGCCCACGACCGGTCGCCCTTCCAGGTGGTGCACCCAAATCGGAAACGGTTCGTGATCGTGTTCGAACACCACGCCTTCCGGCGGACCGTCGCGAAACGAAGGCAGCGTCTCGGGGTCGGGCATCGTCGGCGGGTCGAGATCTGTGAACTCGAAGCCGGGGCGCGTGGCACCGAACACCGCGATCGCGGTGAGGCCCGCGGAGGCGCCCGGCGTCCGCATCGTGGCGGTGGCCTGCGCCACCGACCGGCCCCTTCGCAACACCGCCACGTCGATCTCGATGTCGCCCGCCGCCACCGGCGCCGCGAACACGCACGAGACCGACCGCAACGGCATCTCCGCCGCGCCCGGATCGGAGCCTTGCTCGATCTCGGCCTGCATCGCCCGCACCGCGGTGGCCAGTGCAATGCCCCCCTGCGGAACGTTGGGAGCCGCCCAAGTATTGGGGATGTGTGCTGCATACCGGCCCGGGATGTCCGGGAGTTGCGTGACCGCGCTATCGCGCTGGAATGCGGTGGGCATCTCTGCACTCTGGTCGCTCGACCCGGTCTCGGGCCACCGAATAACGCGACTCGACCCGAACCAGCTGGTCCGGGCCGAGTCGTCAGTGCTTCGCGTCTTCGATCACCGGCCGCGTGCGGCCGTCGACGGGGTCAGTCCTCGTCGCCATCGCCGGAGCCGGAGCTGTCGGACCCGCCGTGGCCCGACGAGCCGGAGCCGGAACCATCGTGGTCCGAATCGTCGTCGGACTCGTCCACGTCTTGATCATCCGAGGAATCGTCGTCGGACTCGTCCACGTCTTGATCATCCGCGGAATCGTCGTCGGAGTCAGGCTCGTCTAGATCATCCGCGGAATCGTTGTTCTGGTCATCGCCTTGGTTGTGGGCTCCGTCGTCGTCAGGGTCGTCCGAACCGTTGGCCCCGGCCGGCACGCCCGCAGGTGGCTCGTCAGCCTCGGGTGATGTCGTCGATGTTGACTCATCGTCTTTTGAGTCCTTGGTCTCGTCGGAGGATTCCGCGGGATCGGTCGAGTCGTCTGCGTCATCGTCGGGAACATCGACGCCGACCTCTGACAACGCGCGGTGCGCGACGCCCTGCGCCGCGCCCGGCAATGAGCCGGTGGCGGCCGCCGCGCCGGTCGCGCCGAGGAGAATGACCCCGGCCGCAGCCGCAGCTTTCACAGTAAGAAGTTTGACGAGCACGGGAGACCTCCGGGTCTGCAATGGCGAGTCCGGTTGACTCGCCGATTCACCTGCGACTCGGGCGAGCTCGGCGAGGTTCGGTGCCGGGACCGGAACACCAGCGCGAGCTGCCGCGAGTACCGCAGCAGTCGGGCCGTATCCGGGCGGGGCATCGGCCGGCGCGACGGTGCCGGCAAGGAGCCGTTCCGCCGTACCGGCATCGAGGAAATCGTCGGGGTGAGTCATGGCACTTCCGGAATCACCAGACCGGGCCCGTCCGTTACAACCGGTTGAGACAAATGTGTGGCCAGGGTCCGCAGCCCGCGGTGGGCAACCACTCGAACGTGTCCCGGCGTGAGTCCCAACAGCTCGGCGATCTCGGGTACCGACAGACCGCCGACCACACGGAGCAGCACAACTTCGGCCTGCAACTCCGGTAAGGCACAGCCGATGAGTTCGACCGCTTCCACCGCGTCGAACTCCGCCAGCACGATCGCTTCCGGGTCGCCGTCGGCATGGTGATTGGACCCCGCGCTCGTGCCCGGCGGAAGGGTGACCGGGTCATACAGGTCGGCATGGTCACGGCGGCGACGGCGAAGTTCGTTCAGGAGTCTCCGGCGCACAATCGTAAACAACCAAGCCCGAAATCCGGCTTCGTCACCCTCGAATCGTCCGAGACTGCGTGCCACATCGAGCCACACCGTGGCGGCAACGTCCTCGGCGTCGGAGGGGATCCGGCCCCGGAGGAAGCCGAGCACACTCGGCGCGAACTCGCGATAAAGCACGGCGAATCCCCACTCTTCACCCGCGCAGGCGGCGGCCCGCGCTCCGTCGAAGTCATCGCCGAGCACCCTCACGTATCGGCGCATCGGCCCCAAAACCCAACGGGATGAACTCACGTGTGGTTCTGACGGCGACATCGAGTGAAAACACCGCGAGCAACCGCGGCGGCGCGATCGCCACGCGCGTCGATACGGTCGTCATCAACCTCCGGTCATCGACCGATCGAGATCACTCCAACAATCAGCCCGGCACACCAGAGAGCTGAGCCGGCCGAGTCCCATTACGATTCCGCGTTTCGCCCGGACCAAAGGATGAAACCCGATGAGTGAGCCCACCTTCCCGCGCGCCGAAGTCGAGGCGGCCTTCCACCAGTTCGTCGCGGTGGGTGACTCCGGCGACTGGAGCGCCTGGGCCGACCTCCACCACGAAGACTGCGTGTGGGTCGAACACCACTTCGGCACCATCGTCGGGCGCGACGCAATCCGCGCCAAGATCATCGAACTCATGGCGCCGGTGCCGATGATGCAGTTCCCCGTCGAGTGGTTCATGATCGATGGCAACCGGGTGGTGCTCTACCCCTGGCAGGTGCTTCCCGACCCGGCAGGGGGCGACGCCGAGTATCGGTTCGGTTGCATCACCGTGCTCGAGTACGCGGGCAACGGAGAGTGGTCTCGCCAGGAAGACATCTACAACCCCGCGGAAGGCGAAGCCGTCGTCACCCGCTGGCTCACCGACGGCGGCCAACTTGCCGGCGACCCCAGTGCGATCGGTCTGAGCTAGACCGAGTTCGACGTCGTCTCTCCAGATCGGGCGCGTCGCCCGGCCCTTCTGGGTGCGCTCATGCACCGTGGCGGGACACCACCGCACCCAAAGGCCATGACCGAACAGCTACCGCGCCGGTCGCCGGAACAAATGGGCTACTCGAGCCCGCACGCGGCGCGCGCCGCGGGTGCGGCATTTTCGATCGCGTCGCGTATCGCGTCGGGGTCCACCGACTCATCCATGGCCGCCAGCACCGCCTGCAGTGCGGGTGCCGCGAGCAGCTCGCCCACCAGACACCGTGCAGTGGGAGGCGGCGCACCGGCCTTCACAATCTCCGCCATCATGCCATCGTTGACTTCCAACACGTCACTGCCGTGAACGATGGCAGCATCAGGCGACGTCAGCGTCGAGGTCGCCCCGGGGTCGCAGGACCGCACAGTGGTGAGCCCACCGGAGATCGCGACCTCGGCCATCCCTGGCGGGAGCGTGGCGGCCCACTCGGTGAACGCAACGCCAATGCGTGCAGAGGCTCGTGCGTTCGCACCACGAATCGCGAGGCGAACACAGGTGTCGCCCTGACGCCGAACTGTTCGATTGCTCGCGCCACCCCAACCTCTCGCCACCGAAAGCGCGTTGGAAGGCTCCAGCCGCGAACTCAGCAACTGATAGCCGTCGAATGCGCCCAAGGAAGTCGATTCCCCGACTGCCCGCTCGCCCTTGGCCAGCTTGGCGGCAGGAACGTGAGTGGCCTTCTTCGCGTGGATCGCCGAGGTGGGGTCGAGGAAGACCTTCTGGTTGAATACCCCGCGGGTCATGACCGCATTGACGGCACCGTTGCCGCCGTCGGCGAGGAGCACCTCAATCGCCGGCGGTCCAAAGCGGTACGGCGCCTCCGACCCTGCCCGCAAGATCGCGGGTACCGACCCGGTCTCGGAGTCGGCAGTGTTCGCGAACGCCTCGTTCGCCTTCAGGTACGCGGCACGATCGGGCTTCGAGAGCCCTCGCAGGTATCGCGCCTCCACCCGGTTCGCGTCACCTTCGATAATGGCTGCCAGCGCGTCGGGAGAACTATCGCGATCCGCGGCAACTCGCTTCTGCAGCGCGTCAAGATCGAAGTGCTGATCCTGGAGAGCATGGGTCATCTCATGGGCAAGCGTTACGCGCGTTGCGATGTCGAGAGCGTCGGTGCCGCGCACCACAATGACTTTCCGTTCTGGGCTGTAGTACGCCAATACTCGCGACTGGCGTTCGGCATTCACCGACTTCAGCAGGTCGACCTTGCCCGTGACGAGCCCGAGGGCGCGGAGTTCTTGGGTTGCCTTGTCGGCCCGCCTCCGGTCTGCGGCCGTGTTCTTACCAGCCGCCCCGACATCGCGGCGGAACTTGGCATCGGCGAGGAACTGCACCGAGACCGGATGCTCGAACTTCAGTCCTCGGATGCGCGCAACGTCGGTGGCGATCTCGCGGAGTTTCGGGTCCCACGCGGTTGGGTACGAATCACTCGACCCGAATCCGACGATCCCCACGGCGAACGCCACCAATACCGCCAGAATGAATCCGCCGCCCACAATCAACGGCAGCTGCTTCGATCCAACCATGGTGTGGCCGCGGTCGCCGCTCGGCAACAGCTCGGGCATCACGCGTCCGTACGGCGCGCCGGCCGGTGACGGAATCGGCGCCGCAGTGGGGGCAGTGGGTGGGGTAGCCGCGGGACCGGAGTCCGGAACCGGTGACGCGGCCGGGGCCACAACATCGGGAATACAGCGCTTGCAGACATCGGCTTCGCGGGGCACGAGGTAGCCACACGACGGGCATCTCCGCCAGCGTTCGGTCTCTGCGATGGTCACGTCACCTCCTGCCCGTTTGCCCGGACGCTCGTCTGAGTTCCCCATCATGATCGGACTCGGATCGTTGCGACCTGAGCCATCGACGCGTTGAGCAACAATTCGCCAGGAATCGGCCAACCACGCTGACGGTGCCAGTGTCCTACGATCCCACGCGCACCGAACAACACGGGTGATACAGATCGGGGAACGTCGATGGCTCATGACTTGGTGATCACCGATGGCACGATCGTCGACGGAACCGGCTCACCGGCACGACGCGCCGACCTCGCGATCAACGGCGATCGCATCACTGAAATCGCTGCACCGGGATCCCTTGGCACGGCAACGCGCGTTATCGACGCTGCTGGTCGGCATGTCACCCCCGGATTCGTCGATCTGCACTCACACCTCGACGCGCAAGTGGGCTGGGATCCGCTCATGTCGTCGTCGTGTTGGCACGGTGTGACCTCGGTGGTCATGGGCAACTGTGGGATGACGTTCGCGCCGGTGCGGCCGGGACAAGCCACAGTCCTTGCCCACGCGATGCAGTCGGTGGAAGACATCCCCGCGTCCTGCATTCTCGAAGGACTGCCGTGGGATTGGGAGTCCTACGGTGAGTACCTCGAGACCGTCGACACGATGCCGAAGGGCATCAACGCGGGTGGGTACGTGGGCGATGTTGCACTGCGCACCTACGTCATCGGTGACGCAGCCTGCGACCCGGAGTACGCGGCCACCGACGATGAGCTCACCGCGATGGCCCACGAAGTGGAGTCCGCCATGGAAGCGGGCGCGCTCGGCTATTCGATTTCTCGCTCGCTCACTCACCGGGTGCCCGATGGTCGCTGGGTCCCCGGCACGTGGGCTGATCCACGCGAGTTCTTCCGAATCGCGGAACCGCTCGGCCGCCTCGGGCGCGGAGTGATCGAGTGCGCGCCTCGATACAACGAGGTCGACGGCTCCACCTCGCGCGCCGAGGAAGAGGTGGCGTGGATCGCGGAGCTCAGCCAGACGCTCCGGCGACCGTTCACGTTCAACCTGATGCAGATGAAGTCCCTCGGTCATCACTACCGACGGGTCCTCGAGATGGCTGAGGAAGCCAACCGCCATGGCGCGCAGCTGCGCCCGCAGACCACGCCGCGCGGCATCGGAATCCTCTTCGGCCTCGCCGCGAATACCCCGATCGACCACCTCCCGTCGTACCGCCCTCTCCGCCAGCTCGACGTCGCGGGCCGCCTCGCTGCGTTGCGCGACCCCAACGTGCGCGCGCAGCTGATCGCCGATGCCGCGTCCACCGACGTCTCATCCTTCGACCGCATGTACCTCATGACGCCGACGACCGGCGCACGCTATTGCTACGGCGACGACGATTCCATCGGTGCACACGCTCGTCGCGCTGGGGTATCCCCCGTTGAGCTGTACGTGGACACCCTGATCGCTACCGATGGCACGGCGATCGTGAACTGGCCGGTACTCAATGAAGACTTCGACGCGATCGACGAGCTGCTGCGTTCTCCCGTGACGATCATGGGTCTCGCCGACGCGGGCGCGCACGCGACCCAAATCATGGACGCGAGCCAACCCACGTTCTTCCTCAGCCATTGGGTCCGCGACCGCGGCGTCTTCTCACTCGAAGAGGGAATCCGCCGTATCACCTCGGACACCGCAAACTTCGTGGGCTACCGCGACCGGGGGGTGCTCCGGGTGGGTGCGTACGCAGACGTGAACGTGATCGATCTCGACTCGATGTGGTTGCCGATCCCGGAAATCACTCGAGACTTCCCCGGTGGCGCGCCGCGGTTCATCCAGCGCGCCAACGGCATCGACCATACGGTCGTCAACGGCCAACCGTTCCTCGAAGCAGGCGAGCACACGGGAGCGCTCGCGGGACGCCTGCTCCGCAGCACTGACTGAACGCCGAAACCGCTCGCCCTCCACAAGGAGCAGCAATGTCTGACGACCAGGTACTGACCGAAATCTCTGACGGCGTGATCACCGTCACCATCAACCGGCCCGCGGCCAAGAACGCGGCGAACCGAGCGGTGGCCATCGGGATCGCGGCGGCAATGGACGAACTCGACGGCAACGACACGCTGCGTGTGGGGGTCATCACCGGTGCGGACGGGACCTTCTGCTCCGGGATGGACCTCAAGGGATTTCTGAGCGGTGAGCTGCCCGTCGTTGCCGGACGCGGGTTCGCCGGCGTGGCCGAGGCTCCACCGCGCAAGCCGTTGATCGCCGCAGTCGAGGGCTACGCGCTGGCCGGCGGTTTCGAACTCGCCATCAGTTGCGACCTCATCGTCGCCGCGCAGGACGCGAAGTTTGGCATCCCCGAGGTCAAACGCGGTCTGGTCGCCGGCGGCGGTGGACTCGTGCGACTCCCGCGCCAGGTGTCACCCCGAATCGCGCTTGAGCTCGCGCTCACCGGCGACTTCATCACCGCG
Organism: Acidimicrobiia bacterium; assembly: GCA_031430375.1. Lineage (GTDB taxonomy): Bacteria > Actinomycetota > Acidimicrobiia > IMCC26256 > JAENVU01 > JAENVU01. The sequence continues at coordinate 9,619 of JANPBJ010000059.1, read as the reverse complement.
GCTCGCGGCTACGAGATCGGCCTCGTCAACCGGGTCGTCGAAACCGGCGAGGCGCTCGCGGCAGCCCAAGAACTCGCGGCCAAGATCGCGGGCAACGGACCACTCGCAGTTGCGGTGACGAAGCAGGTGATCGTTGAGTCCGCCGATTGGTCCAGCTCCGAGATGTTCACCCGCCAGCAGGCGCTGGTCTCGCCAGTGTTCGCCAGTGATGACGCCCGTGAAGGCGCGACCGCCTTCGCCGAGAAGCGTGCACCGAACTGGTCAGGGAAGTAACCCGGACGAGTTACGCCACGCTGGGGTCAATGAGCCCCGCTAACTGATTGCGCTGAACCTTGCCGATCTCGTTCCGTGGCAACGCGGCAATCCAATGGAAGGCGACGGGAACCTTGTAGGCAACGAGGTGATCACGACACCGGGCGCGCAGATCGTCGTCGGGTATCGGGCGGCCCACGAGGAACGCGACGGGCACCTCGCCGAGGCGGTCGTCTGCCACCCCCACGACCGCGACGTCGTCGACCGCATCATCGAGGCGCAACACCTCCTCGACGGCTTCGGGAAACACCTTGTTGCCACCCCGGTTGATCACATCCCCGGCCCGGCCTTCGATCCAGACAAACCCGTCGGCGTCGATACGGGCCACGTCACCGGTGTCCACGTAGCCATCGGCATCAAGTCGATCCTCAATCCCGACCGCAGTGTTCGGCGGACGAACTCGGAGATGACCATCGGCATCCACCCGGACGTCAACACCCGGGTGGGGGCGACCCACCGCCCCGATCTTTTCGGGGAACGCCAACGCCTCTGCCGCAGTCCAACCGATCACTTCACCGATCTCCGCCTGGCCGTAGCCGTTGAGGACGGAGGTTCCGGGGAACCGCTCCACGAACCGGGCGGCGTGGAGGGGTGACAGCGGAGCCGTGATGGACCGCACGTACCGCAGTGGACCGAGGTCATCAACTTCGGATTCAATGATCATGGCGAGCGCAGCCGGCGGAAGCACCGTCGATCGGATCTCGAACCGACGCACGAGCGCGGCGAACACTGCCGGATCGAAGCCATCCATGATCACGAGTGCCGCGCCGGCCCGGAGCCCGAACAACGCGTTGTAGAGACCGGCATTCAACGCCAGCGAAACGGGAATCATGTTCGGCGACGGCGGTCCAACCCGGGCCTTCGCCGTGGCGCGCAGCGGCCCGAGGACTCGGTCCACGAGCTCGAGGTATGCGGTGTGCGTGTGCTGCACTGCCTTGGGCGCCCCGGTGGTACCCGAAGTCCACATCACAAACGCCATGTCGGGGTCGTAGGTCATCCCCTCACGTTTCGTGATTCCGGCTTCGGTCACAATCGCAGCCGGTTGGGTGGACGCGTGCACTTCGTCGACCGCTCGCAGTGGAAGACGCGGGTTCACCGGTACGTAGACCCCACCCGCGAGCCACACCCCGACCATGGTCGTCACCAGCTCGGGACCGTTCGGAAGCTGGACCGCCACTGCTTGACCCGGCGCGATATCGAGCCGCTCGGCGATCTCACGAACCGAGGCCCGCGCCGCACCCGCGGTCACCGACCGATCGACGGTGTGGAGCAGGTCATCGTCGTCATGAAACGGATGTTCCAGGAGGAGAGTGGCGAGGTTCGTCATCGTGGCGCCTGTGGTCGTGGCGTCTGTGGTCGTGCCCGCCGGAAGCTCCCCACGCGGGTTCTCGGGCGCGTGATCATGACCGCGGGATTTCTTCCCACGGTCGATCGGACCACGGATCCAGTTCGCGCGGAAGCCCCAGGACGCGCTCGGCGAGCACGTTCTTGTTGATCTCGGTCGTGCCCCCTTCGATGGTGTTCGCCCGCGACCGCAACATCCCCTTCACTTCGGGGGGCATTCCGTCGGCGTACTCAGCTCCCTCGGTGCCGACCTCCCATGCCGTTGCATCCATTCCGAGCACATCCGCCGCCAGCGTCTGCAGGCGTTGGTTCACCATTCCCTGGTGCACCTTGCCGATCGAGGCGGCCGGACCGGGAGTCCCTCCCGCGCGCACCGTTGCCCGCACCCGCTGGTTCGTCCACGCCCGAATGCGTTCCTCCGAGTACCGCGCCATCAGGCGTTGCCGGATCCGCGGATCCTGAGTGCACCCGAGTTCGCGCGCTCGTTCGACCACTCGGTCGATACCGGCGCCGCCGATGCGGTCCACACCACCGGAACCCGCGCCGGAAACCATCTGGCGCTCCCCCGCAAGCGATGAGCCCGCCACCCGCCAGCCGTCGCCGGCCGCGCCGATTCGCCAGGCATCGGGCACGCGCACCGCATCGAGGAAGACCTCGTTAAAGTCGATCTCGCCCCCGAGATGACGCAACGGTCGCACCTCGACCCCGACCGCGTGAAGATCCACGATGAAGTAGGTGAGGCCCTGGCGTTTGGGGACACTCGGGTCGGTCCGAGCCAGACACACCGCGAACTCACTGCGATGCGCCCACGTGGTCCATACCTTCTGACCGTCGAGCACCCACTCATCACCGTCACGAACGGCCCGCGTGGCCAAGGACGCGAGATCCGATCCGGCACCCGGCTCGGAGAGCAACTGACACCATCGCTCTTCGTTGCGCACCATGGGGGGCAGAAATCGCAACCGCTGCTCCTCGGTGCCATGGGCAAAGAGTGCAGGCGCAGCCGAGTTCAATCCCAACGGATTCAACCGACCGAGGTTCAGCGGTGCCAACAGCTCCTCCACCACCCGCGCTTGCGCGGGCACGAGATCGAGTCCGAGGTATTCGACTGGCCAGGTCGCCACCGCGAGGCCGCTCGTGGCGAACACCGGATACCAGGCTTCGTACTCGGCTCGTGGCCGAGCCGCGCGCAACGCGGCGCGACCGTCGCGAGCAGCGGTGCGCCACACTTCGGGCACGTTGGCCGCCACCCAGGCCGCGACGACCGATCGAATTTCTGGGTCAGATGATGCGCGGGTCAACAAGAAGCCAGACTGTACCGACCGAACCCGCCGAACTCAGCGAGCCCATGGCTCCAGACATTCACGATCGAGGACTCGCCCACCATGGCCGATGTGATTACTGACTCCGGTGTCGAAGCGCTGCGACGCCGCATTGGGATAGCCCGCCCCCACACCCGTCCTCCGCACTATTTCGCACCGAACGAAGATGCGTTCCGCCACGTCGCCAACGCGTTCGGTGATGACAACCCGTTGTGGTGCGACCCCGCGTACGGTGCCTCCACCCGCTGGGAGGGCCCGATCGCTCCGCCGCACCTCGTCGGCGGAGATTCACTGATCGGTGAGGACGAAGTCGGTCGCCTCGAGGGTGCGATCCGCGAACTCATGCGCGGCGACCCGCTGGGAGGAGTCCATGCCTTCTATTCCGGATCGTTTCGCGAGTGGTGGAATCCGCTCCGGCCCGGAACTCGAGTCGGTCGGCGTAACGCGCTCGTAGGGGTGCACGACAAGACGGGTGAGTTCGCGGGCCGCGCGGTCCACGAATGGTCAGCGGAGGTTTTCGGCGCGGCCCAGGGTCCACTCCTGGCCGCCCAATATCGGCTCATGATCCGCGCGGATCGCGAGGAAGCAACCCAACGCAAGCAGAACGACACGATCGAGCTATTGCCGTACACCGACCAAGAACTTGCGGACATTGATGCCGTGCTCGCGGGCGAACGCGACCGTCGCCGTGGTGCAATCCCGCGCTACTTCGAAGACGTCAATATCGGTGACGAACTCGAACCCATGGTCAAAGGCCCGATGCGCGTGACCGACATGGTGTGCTGGCACGTGGGCGTGGGCATGGGCTTGTACAACGTCGCGCCGTTGCGCCTCGGCTACGACCAGCGCCAACGGATGCCCCGCTTCTTCCGGCCCGACGCGCTGAACATTCCCGACGTCCAACAGCGCGTGCACTGGGATGCCGAGTGGGCGCGCAACGCGGGAAACCCTGCCAGCTACGACTACGGCCGTATGCGGGAGACCTGGCTGATTCACCTCTGCACCGACTGGATGGGGGATGACGCGTGGCTCTGGAAACTTGATTGTCAGTTTCGCAAGTTCAACTACGTGGGCGACACGCACTGGATGCGGGGCCGAGTCACGCGCACCTACCTGGCCGACGGCGGTCGGCCGGCGGTTGATCTCGATGTGTGGGGCGAGAACCAACGCGGCGATACCACCACGCCCGGTCACGCTTCGATCCTGCTGCCGTCCCGGGAGCAGGGCCCGGTTCGACTCCCGGACCCGCCGGGAAACGCGACCACCTGTCAGGAGGCCCTGGACGCGCTCGCCGACCGATTTGATCGCCCGGCCGGCTGAGTATTGCCTCGCTGTCCGCGTGACCGTGCGCCCAACCGGCGGTCGGCCACCGTCTCGCATCGGCGCGAGAATGGGTTTGTGCGTGTCGAGATCGGACAGTATCACGAGCCAGTGCCTCTGCGTGGCTGGACTACGGCACGGATGTCATCGCAACGTTGCGCGGTGCGACCGACAGTGCAATCCCGGCTCCCGCGATCGAGACGTTCACCGAGCTCATCGACAGCTGGCGGATCGCGGCCGATACCGCGGCCCGCGCCGACGGTCCGTTCCAATGGAGCGGTGAGCAGTCAGCGGAGCGCGTCGAGTTTCTCATGAAGGCGCTCTATGAGACCGGTCTTGTCGTGGAAAGCGAGAACGAGACGGGTGGACCACCGCTCCGCCCACCCGAGGCCGACGAGTTCCACTTCGTGCTGATCGATCAGGTACTCCTCGCACTCGCGCAGGAGAGTCGGTCACACGCCGAGTTCGTTGCCGCGCTGCGCAACGTTTGGCGCGCCGCGCGCCCGAAGTAGCGCCGTCACATCGGTCAGGCCGAGCCCAAATCATCGCGAACGTCGATCACGTTCCGCAGCGCACCACGGCGTCGATCGTCTGCAACGTAAACACCAATGCGATCCCACCGATGGCGGCAAAGATTACACCAGAAAGCAGCCGCCCGCCCACCCACCACGAACGCCTACGGCCGACGCTGGGGCGCGCGTGTAACGCGGCGATCCGTCGCTCGAGTGAGCCGCGCTCAACCGATGTCGCTCCGCGGGAAGCGAGACGCTCGAGCGCGGACCGCAGATGGGCGGCGCGGTGCTCCGACCGTCCCGTGCTGGCGAGGTCCGCCCATTCCTCCACGGCGATCCGGAGACTCACGGTGCTCGAACGGACAGGGGGAATCCAACCGAAGACCTGATCGATGACCGCGGCGATGACAAGGTACTGCCTATGGCGCAGCCGGTGATGTGCCGCCTCGTGACGGATCACGGCGTCGAGTTCGAGCGCGGTGAGTTCGGCCATGAGACCTTCGGAAATAATGATCTGAGGTTGCCGACCGGGGACGCCCACGGCGACGAGCTCGTCGCTCGGGATGACCACCACGTCGTATTGACCCATGGCTTGATGTCGCCCGAAGTAGGGGTCCACGCGTGCGTACTGCGCACTGATCCGTGCGCGGTGAAACGCTGCCAGCCCGCGGCCCGTGGCAGCGATCGCGATCGCAGCCAATGCTAGCGCGAGTTAGAGCCCGCCGAGCGGCAACCGATGGATCGCCGCATCGCACAGACCCGGGACCCCGAGAGCATCCGCCCAATGCAGGATCGCCGGGGCACCCCACAACGTGAGACCGAGTACGACACCGATGAACCCGAGTGTCATTGACGCACGGCCGAGACGAGCACAACGGGCGGCGCTGAATGATCGGTGTCGATCAATCCAGCCCGGCAATCCCAAACATATAAGGCCACCAACAATCAACACCACCGTCACGATGAACCGCCACGGCGGCGAAGCACACGACGAAGCTCGGCCACTTCGTTGGCATCCAATGCGGCGATGAAATGGGTCAACGCAGAGCGCGGGTCGCCAGCCGCGGTGAGAAACTCGTTCATCCGCGTCGCGGCGTATTCGGTCCGGTCCAGAGTTGGGCGGTACTCGAAGGCTCGACCGCGGCGTCGGCGGTCGAGGCGGCCCTTACCCCAGAGCCGCGCCATCGTCGTCATGATCGTCGTATACGCCAGGCGCCGATCACGATTGATGACCAGATGCACTTGGCTGGGAATCAACCACCCTTCGCTGTCCCACAGAACGTCGAGGACTTTCGCCTCGAGCTCGCCCCGGGCCAGCGGTCGTTTCCGTGAACTCACGGTCGGATCGTCGCGGTTGCGTCGAGATGACGCAAGCCGGACCCGGCGGCCCGGCCGGGCTACCGCTCCCGATCACGCCACGACGAGCGTTCCGACCATGCCTTCCGCCCGATGGCCCGTCACCGAGCAATAAAAGCTGTAAGTACTGGGCTTGGTGATCTTCACACCACCACGGGTGGTCTTGCCTCCATTGGCGTGGACGATGTGCCCAACCCCCTCGACGGTGACGTCGTGCGGGAGATCGGTCGCGGTGAGCACGATGGTCACGGCCTCACCAGCTGCGACCTGGATCGTCGCTGGCTCGAAGCGGTAGGCCTTGGCCGTTACCACGATCTCGCGAGCGCCCGCAACGACGGGCGCACTTTCCCCGGTTCCGCCCGAGTCCATCATCGAACCCTTTGACGATCCGTGAGTACCACCGGAGTCACTCCCGCACGCGGCAAGCACAAGGCCAGCCGCGACGAGCAGCGTGATTGCTGAAAATTTTCGCACTGAGGGTCTCCCTTTCGAAGGAATGATGCCGAGTCACCTCGACGTGACATTGCATGACGTACGCCGGTGCCGGCGACGACATCAACGCCGAAGCACTCCTACGATGGACAGACGATCGGGTTCATGCGGCCGGTCCCGCACCCGCGCCAAGACATGGCCAAAGCGCGTGGTCACCACGGTCATCGCTAGCACGGGGCCGGGGCCGGCGAGCTGCATCAGCGCATTGCGCGACGGCAACGCGGCGCACTGGTTCGCACCCTGCGTCGCGTATGAATCCTCTCGCGTCTCAGATACCTGCACACCGTCCTGCGCGGCGCGTTGATGATCCTGCATCGAAGGTGGCGGCGTGGTGGTCGCGCACCCGGTGGTCGGGCCGATCACGTGCATCGAAAGAACGCCGAGCATCACGATGATCGCGGCACCGACGACAACAGCTGACAGAGGTCGGCGGACCAAAACTCTGGAGATCACGGCCGCCATGCATAGCCAGGTTACGCCGACGTGTCGTCGTAGTAGGACGCGGCCGCAACGATTTGCAGCACCGCGAACCTACGATCTACCGTCGTAGATACCGGCCGGAACCCTGATGATTTGTCGCGTGATGCGGCGCGCGGGAGGGCCGAACGAAATGCGCTCCGCAAGGACAAACGATGGCCGTCGGCCACAGAGGGAGTCCCCATGAAGCACCGATTCGCCCGTGCGACCACAGTCGCGCTGTGCACCACCATGCTGACCGTCGGCACAATCTCCGCGACGGCTACGGGAGCCCCAATCGACGCGAAGCGCGCCGAGGCCGAACGGCTCCAGCAACAGATCAACGAGAACGGAATGAAGATCTCGTCGCTCGGTGAGCAGTACAACGGCGCGCAGCTCGCGCTCGACGAAGCCCGTGCGCGGGTCGCCGACGCGGAAATACGCCTCACGACCGCGCGTCGTCGCGCACTTCGGATTGAGAGACTCCTCAAGCGACGAGCCGTAGCGCTGTACCGATCCTCGAGCCAAGCGACGCCGTTGGACGCGATCAACGCTTCGGGGCTCGCCGAGTTGGCATCCCGCAGCAAGTACGCCGCAGCAGCCGCGGAACATGACGCCGCGCTGATCGAACAGTTCCAGCGATCTCGCGATCAACTCCGCGTGCAACGCTTGCAGTTCCGCCGTCAACAGGACCAGGCCCAGGCGCAACGCGATGCCGCCGCGCTTGCGCGCGCGTCGATCGAGTCCGCCAACGCGCGTCAGCAACAGCTCCTCGGCAAGGTGAAGGGTGATATCGCCACACTCATGGCCGCTGAGCAGAAACGTCGAGACGACGATGCTCGCCGTTCCGCGCTGGCGCGAGTGCAACCGCGGCCGGCGCCGCGCGGTGTCGATCCCGGTACGGTCGGAGGCAAATTCCCCGACATCCCGACGTCCGGAAACATCGCGGCAGTCATCGCCTACGCCCGAGCACAGATCGGCAAGCCATACGTCTTTGCGACCGCAGGACCCGAAACCTTCGATTGTTCGGGTCTCACCATGATGGCTTGGCGTCAAGCCGGAGTGTCGATGAATCACTTCTCCGGTTCGCAGTTCAACCAGTTCCCACACGTGTCGATCAGCGAGCTCCAACCCGGAGACCTCGTCTTCAAGGGACCCGGCGGCGTCGACCATGTCGCGCTGTATATCGGTGGCGGGATGCAGATCGCCGCTACCCACACTGGAAGCTTCGTCAAGCTCCAGCCGCTCGGCTCGCCTTTGAGCGGGGCCGTCCGGCCGGGATAGCGCAGCTGCGCGCTAGTATTTGCGCAGGCACTGCAAAGAGTTCTGGGGGGGGACCCATGGACGACCATTCGCTTGATCCATCCACCGAGCCGATGCCGCTCAATGCGTTGCTCCGATATCTCGTCGCCGCACTCCTCCTCGGGGCGGCCGGGTTCCATTTCGGAGCGATGGGCGAGCACTCCGGCGTGTCGTGGACCCATGGACTCTTCTTCGCATCGGCCGCGTGGGCCCAAGTTGGGATCGGCGTGCTCCTGCTGTTCAAGCCGTCGCGACGTGTTGCTGCCATCGGCATTCTCGCCAACATTGCGATCCTCGCCCTCTGGGTCTTGACCCGCACGGTCGGGCTCGCGATCGGAGGCGACGGGACACCGGAGGCTTGGGGAACGATCGACACCCTGTGCGCGTTGCTCGAGACCTTTGGGCTCGTCGGACTGTGCGCCCTACTCGTGGTTCCGGGCCGCGAACGGCTCGTCAACCGACATGCCGCCATCGCCGGAGTCGCGGCCGTGTGGGCTGGCGTCGTCATCCTGACCTCACTCGCGTTCAGCCCCGCAGTCGCCGCCACCGACGGTCACGACCACTCCGGTGGCCCGAAGCGCGGCGACCACTCCGGCATGCAGATGCCAATGCCCTGAATCAAGGCACAACACGGCACTGTCGGTAGCTGCGCGCGTCTCTGGCTACTTGCTGTAGATCATCGCGCCGCTCACGGCGAGCAACCCGGCCATCGGCCAGCCGATCAGAAGACCTTGCAGCGCAGGAGCCATCAGTTCGACTGCGCCCCAGTGCTCAAGAAAATGCCCAACCGCGATTGCAGCAGCGAGCGCGAACATCGCGTAGGCAATGACGTGTCGACGGTGTTGACGCTGGAAATCGGCTTGGAGCGCGGCTTGAGCCTGTTGTCGTTGCGTCTCCCTTGCAATCGGTTCACGCGCCGCGCGGCGTCGATCGACCGTTGCCGCTCGCGCCGCAACTGCCGCTCACGCAAAGAGCGTCGCCGTTCCGTGCTGGCAGCGCGATCGCCGTTGCGGTCACCACGGTCCAGGCCCCGGCGGAGCCAGTACGAGCGAGGCCGAGATCGGAGCACGGTCATCACGGTTCCAGGCTCCAAGGATGTCCCTCCCGAGCAGGCGCACTGAGCAATCCCATGCTAGCAACTACTACTTGTCGTAGACTGTTCAGTCCATGTACAACAATGGGTAGGACTGCAACCGCGGACGA
>JANPBJ010000058.1:0-18291 GCA_031430375.1 Acidimicrobiia bacterium | reverse complement strand
CGCCTGCTGTTGGCATCAGCAGGCGCGCCTCCAGCTCGCCGGCCGGGACGGTGACGTCGGCGCCCATCTATGCGATGGCCGCGGCGCGTCGGGGCAGGCCGGCGAGCAGACCAACGTCGAGACCATCACCGTTCGCGATCACCGACCGCGTCCAGCCGGCACCGGCCAGCACGTCGCCCAGGGCACCGATCTTGGCCCGGTACGGCGTCGCGGCATTCGCCGCCGCGACCTGACCCACGCCCAACACCACCAGGCCTGCGCCGGCGGCGCGGCCGGTCCGGTGTGTGAACACCTCGCCCGCGGTGGTTCCGGTGAGACGTTCATCAACGTTGTAGGCCGCACCCGCGGGGGCAACGCCGGTGCGATCGATCTCGTCACGCGGACCCACGGCTTTGTCGCCGGCGTTCAGACTCGCGTAGTTACCAGCGAGGTCTTCCCTGAGGAGCGGGGCGCGGGTCGAGAGGTCCGCGACCGCGGCGCCTTCGAGGACGCGGCGCAGGTTCGGAAGGTGTTGCCCGCTCAGCTCGCGCCACCCCACACCCGGCAACGAGATGATCAGCACCCGCTCGATCGGATGCTTCACCGGCTGCGGGGATCGCGGCTCCGCATCGGGTCTTTCCGCGGAGCTCGCCGTCGCCGGTGAAATGGCAAGTACCGCGCTCATCGCTCCGAGGAGTCCTGCCACCAACAGTCGCCTGCGCATCGACGTCCCCTTTCGTCGGGAGCGCCAGTGTGGTCGTCGACGAAGTGTTTGTCCCCGCGGGCATCGCGGTGGTCCCCAACCATGAACTTGCGCCATTTTCCCACCCGTCGGGTGGGAAAATGGCGCAAGTTCGAGGGCTAGCTCGCGAGCGGGCCGCCCGGTCCGAAGGCGTGGGCGGCGAACCGTTCACCGATACGGACGTAGCCATCACCGTCCGGGTGCAGCCCGTCAGGCAACGTGGGCGCATCGGCCTCCCCGAACAGTTCGAGGCCGTCGAGATAGTGCAAATGCACATCGCCTCGTGATCGGCGAGCCTCGACCACCTCGGAAATGATCGTACGGATCCGCCGGAGCGTGAGACTCGTGGCGCGGAGCTCCACCGGCCCACCGTCGACGACACGAAACCCACCGGCACCATCGGGGATGGTCGGGCCCGGATGGTCTTCGGCCATCGGACAGATGATGGGCGACACAACCAGCATCGGGGTTTCGGCGTGCCGGTCACGCAGCGTGTCGAGAAATCCGTGCAGCGCGGGCGCGAAGGTTCGCTCCGTCAGGCTGTCGGCGTTCACCACGTTGATCCCGACCTTGAGGCTGATGATGTCGACCGTTTCTTCGGCGATCGACCGAGCCACGAATTGATCCAGGTGACACTGCCCGGCGAGGCCGAACGCCAGGAGCTCGACGTCGCCGGCGCGCGCCGCGACCGCGGGCCAGATGTCCGTGGGTCCGTGCGCCTCGATGCAATGGCTGATCGAACTCCCATAGTGCGCCCAGCGGCGACGCGTGCGCGCGGGCGCTTCGACCCGCGCGCCGTCGGCGACTCGCAACGATCTCAGCTCCGTCGCGGCCGACTGCGGTAGCCAGATCTCGACTTCTCTCAGAGCGCCGCCGAGTTCGCCGAGCGCGCCGGCACCGTCGAAGCGGAGCTGCGCGGGTTCCCCCTGCTCGACCTGGAGGTCATTGGTCATCACATCCAACACGAGACGCGTTCCGAAATTGCCGGTCTCACGAGCGACCCGCACGCCGTCGACGACCAGATCGAAGGTGATCGCCGGAGCCGGCATCCCCACGAGGGCGAACCCTGTGGGCATCGCGTCGAGCTCGATCCACGGCGAGTCGGTACCGAACGCGAGGCGCACACCCGAGGTGAGCGTGACCATGAAGTCCATGAACAGATCCGGAATCTGATGCCGGGTCCATTCCGGCAGGCGGCGCGGGGCGATACCGGTCTCGGTCTCATCGAAACCAAGGGCGCCGATGATTCCCACGGCCCCACCGGTCAACGCAATCTCAGTCACCGTTCGCTCCTTCTTCGGGGGTCGCGGCGACGGTACTGCGAAATACTCACCGACGTTCGTGACCATGGGCTGCGACGATGGGAGGTATGCCTGACAAATACAGCCACGGACATCACGAGTCGGTACTTCGAAGCCATCGGTCGCGGACGGCAGCGAACTCGGCCGCCTACCTCCTCCCTCATCTGCGCGCCGACCAGACCCTGCTCGACGTCGGCTGTGGTCCGGGCAACATCACGCTCGATCTCGCGGCAAGCGTCGCGCCGGGGCGGGTAGTGGGCATCGACTCGGCGGCCGACGCGATCGACGCCGCCACTTTGGTGAACGACCGGCCCGAGCAGGTGAGCTTCGCGATCGACGACGTCTATGCGCTCAATGCGTCGAGCGCGTCGTACGACGTGGTCCACGCGCATCAAGTACTCCAACATCTCTCCGATCCGATCGCCGCGCTGCGCGAAATGCGACGCGTGGTGAAACCGGGCGGCGTGGTGGCCGCACGCGACTCCGACTACTCCTGTTTCTCTTGGGCCCCGCTCGATCCATTGCTCACCCGATGGAACGATCTGTACCACGGCATCGCGCGTCGGAATCAGGCCGAACCCGATGCCGGTCGGTTCCTGCTCGGGTGGGCGCAGCAGGCGGGCTTCACCGACGTCGTCGCCTCCAGCTCCACCTGGACGTATGCGGATCCGGACACAAGATCGTGGTGGGGCGGACTGTGGGCAGACCGCGTGGAGCAGTCGTCATTCGCGACCCAAGCCGTGGAATACGGACTGTCGACCACCCGCGAACTCGCGACGATCGCAGCAGCCTGGCGCCACTGGGCCGAGCAACCCGACGGCTGGTTCGCGGTGCTCCACGGCGAAATCCTCGCCCGGTCCTAGGACCCGCGGGAGTCCGCCACCACCGGGAAACGGATGTATTCATCGATCAGGGTGAGGCCGAGATCGGCGTTGCGCCCAACGTCCACACCCCGGCGAGCACTCACATCGGCGCGCAGCGTTTCGAGAATCGTGTCGAGGCTGAGATCGTCGGCGTGGTCACGCCAGGTGTTGCACTCGGCATCAGACGCGAAGCAATAAGCCTTCCACGAAACCGAGAGCCGGAGCTCGGCCCAGTCGTAATCGGCAAGCACGTCATCGGCAGGTCCGCGGAGTACCCACCGATCGCCCTCCGCGCGCAGACCACACCCGGGGCCGATCCGCGGCATCGCATCTGCATCCACGGGGGCCACCCGATCCACACCGTGGAACACCGAATCGGTGTCGAGTACCAGCGCCGTGTTGGTGAGGATCGAATGCCGAACGAGCGGTGCGTCGGGACCATCGGGCCAATAGGCGAGCTCGCCACCGTCAAGATTCGAGAACCACGCAATGCCCGTCGCGATATGCAACCGCCACTCGTCGAACCGCCCGGAGTGGTGCATCACCACGAGGAGCCACTGCGGCACGGTCTTGCGGCTCACCCCACGGAACTCCGGAACATCGGTGTGCACCGCGAGCTCTTGGCCCGGCACCATCAGGTTCGCGTACGCGATTTGGGGCTCGATCACCGGGCGGCCGTGAACCGCACGCGCCGCGTCCACCAGCCGCTCGGAGTACAGGAACGGCGCAATCCCATCGGTGAGGAGCTTGCCGCCGTACGCGTACTCCTCGCGGAAGTAACTCGTTCGCGATGCCAGGGTTCCCACGGCTTCCTCGGCGCGGCGCAGGCCGCCGGTGGTGAGGAAGTTGCGCACACTGTCGTGGCGTTGCACCAGCCCCGGCCCTTCCGGGATCTCGATCGGTTCGAGCTCCCCGTACGTGCGATAGCGACCGAACTCGGTGCACAAGCTCACCACCGAAGCGGCGTCGGCTGCGCTGAGCAGATCATCGAGGGCAACAACAACGTTCGAGGCGGGCACCACCGCAGCGTAGGACGCGGCCTCCCACCCGTGCGTCGACCGCAGGCATGCCCCGGTTACCGACCGAGTACTCCTGCGGCGATCAGCGCTCGCTCTGCCTCACCCACGCCGCGCGTGTGCATCGCGACGAATCCGGCGGCGTTGGCACCGTCGACATTGATGATGTTGTCATCGAGGAACAGAATCCGCTCGGCCACAACGCCCGCGAGTTCGGCAACGCGGTCGAACAGGTCACGATCCGGCTTGAGCAGTCCAAGCTCGTGGGACAACAGGCGCGGTTCGAAGAGATGGAAGATCGACCAGTGCGAGAACCGCTCGCCTGCATGCATCGCGTTGGTGTTACTCAGGCAGCCCACGGCCACCACCGCCCGAACCCGTTCGACCAGCTCCTCCGCCCCGGGCAGCGGACCGACGGGCCAGGCTCGGAACGAGTCGAGAAAGTCCTCCGGCGCGACCGTCAACTCCCACTCGGCCACCATCCCGGCCGCGAACTCGTCGGGCGTGCAATCGCCGCGCTCGAACGCTCGAACCCACGGACAGCTCAGCCATCGTTCCCACAAGGCGTCGTCGCTCTCGATCTCCGCGAGCTCACGCATTGCGCCCACCCCAGTGAGCTCGATCAGCACACCGCCGAGATCAAAGAGCACCAAGTCGAAGTTCAGATCAGCCATCGCTCCATACTGGCGCGCATCGAGGGACTGGGTCCGACTGACCCGCGTCCGGCTGAGCGCTACCTTTCGCCACTATGGATCTGGCCTGTACCTGGGACGCGTCGCGGCCGTTCGTGCATCCGCTGACGACGCCCGCTGGCGCGGTGCTCAGTGTGGAGTCACCGGCGGATCACCCGTGGCACCACGCGCTTTGGTTCACGATCAAGTTCGTGAACGGCGAGAATTTCTGGGAGGAGTACGGCGAGTTCGGGACACTGCGCACGACCGACGTCCACGAAACCGACGACACCGTGACCGCGCAGCTCGAATGGATCGCGCCCGACGGCGAGTCCGTTCGGCTACGGGAGACGCGCACGATCACGACATCACCGATCGACTCCGATGCCTACGCGATCGACTGGATCGAGAGACTCTCGGTACCGGTCGACACCGTGCTCGATCGCACACCGTTCACCACGTGGGGCGGGTACGGCGGCCTCACACTGCGCGGCGCTCCAACCTGGACCGACACCGTGATACGGCTCGACGACGGCGTCGAGCGAGAGCGCACCCTCGGCGAACCCTCCGCTTGGCTCGCCATCGACGGCCTCGCCCACGAGGCAATCGAACGACCAGACGCAGCTACCGAACTCCCGAACCGGAGCGAGGGACGAGCGGAGGTGAGCAGCGAGGCAGCGAGCCCCGAGGAAGATCGCGGTCCCTTGATGGCGAACGTACGAGCCGAAATGATGGCCGGGTGCGCCATCTTTGGTCACCCCGCCAACCCGCGAGCACCCAGCCCGTGGTACGCGAGCACGAGGGCGGACACCTACGGGGAGGGCTGGGCCAACTTCGTCAACGCGGCGTTCCTCTGGGACGAACCCCTCGAGATGGTCCCGAGCGCTCCGCTGCGACTCCAATACCGGGTGATCGTCCACGACGGTGAGTGGAGTATCGACCGCCTACGCACCGAGTACGCACGGTGGCTCGATTGATTGCGGACACGCACGCGCTCGGTGCCGAACTCCTCGAGTTCACCACGGAGACCGTCGTCGCACTCGTGCACCACCACCTTCCTGGGTGGAGAATCCCCGGCACCTTCGCGGGCCATCCCGTGGACGCCGATGTGCGCGCGGATCTCGTCTATACGCTCACCCACCTCGCAACCGGTGGCGTCACCACCGTGGCCGGAGAATCGGTCGACGCCGTGATCGCCCAGCTCCTCAGCGGCGTCGTTGGCCGCGACACTCACACGTTCTTCTCCTATCGGGTCGCCGAGACACTCCTGCGCGTCGGCCCCTTCGCCGACAACCCGCTCCTCGCTCGATGCTCTCCGGACCAGCGCGCGGAGGTGGCGCGCGCCACCGACAGCCACGACTGGATTGAACTCCTCGATACCGATCTCCTGCCTCGCAACTATGCCGCGGTCCTGTCGCGCTGCGAGTTCGCCCGGCAACAACTCGGCCTGAGCAAGGACGCCACCATCCTCGATCGACTCATCGATCGGCTCGCAGCACTCCTCGATCAGAACCCACGCCGGTTCCTCGACGATTCGAACGATGCCTCCGGCCGCTACGACATCTATACGGCCGACATTTGGCTCTTCTGCGAACCGCTGTCCGAACGGCTCGGTCCCCGCTGGAACGAGGGGGCGCGCCAAGCGCTCGACCTCGTGGCCACGATGGCTGGTCCCGACGGCGCCGCGGTTCCGTGGGGACGATCCACCGGCGTGCTCGCAACCGCGTTGACCGTTGAACTCGTCGCGCTCGCCCTGCGCCCGGACCTCGAAACCAGTCGCGTCGAAACATGGGCACGCCGCGGTGTCGACGCGTTCCGCGCGACCCGTCCGCGATTCGATCCCGACGGCATCATCGACGCCCACCGGCATCGCAATCAGGACGCCTACCGCGGTCCGGCGCGTCGGTTGCAACTCACCCTCGATGTACTGGGCAAGCTCGCCTGGGCGGGCGCCACTCTGCGGGCCACACCGCCGGTGGCGATCGCATCAACGCGTGACACCTACGAGAACACCGACGCCTTCGTGGCTTTCGAAGCCGATCGACCCGCCGCACTGTGGGTCCACGCGAATCCAGCAGGGCGCGTCGTGATCCCCTTCGTCGGGGCGCGGCGGAGCCACTACCTCCCTGTGCCGCATGCGCCCGGAATCTTCGAGGCACCCGTCGACAACGACCAGGTCGTGTGGGCCCCCATCGTGATCGAGCACGGCCGGACCGCCACCACCGCGGAACTGCCCGACGAACTTGTCACCGAGCCGCATTCGGTCACCGCGCGCTGGAACCGCCTCGCAGTCATGGGCCGCGGCTTCAATGACGACCCGCCCGCACCCCGCGCCGGAACCTGTGTGACGACCTACCGCGTCGAACGTCGGAGCGTCATCGTGGAGCATGCGCTCGCGCTGGATCACGCGCCCGACGCGATCGCGATGGTGATCCCCGAAACCGCACGCGCACCACTCTCCGTGGAGTTCACCGCCGACACCCCGCACGCGATCACCCGCGTCGTGGTCGACGGCCTCGCTGAATGGGCCAGCCCGTACTCGGGTCTCGCGGCGATCCACCAGATCGATATCGACCCCGCAGCCAGCGTCCATCTCACGGCGCGCGTCACGCCAGCGCTTCGCGTCGCGTCAACTGCCCACGGGCATTGGTACCACCGGTTGCTCTACGCGCCCATCGCGGATCGAGTCATCGGGATGCCCTCACCACTCGGGGTCATGGCCGACCCGACCACCGTCCTCGACGACGTCGAGTTGCTCCATCTGCATTGGCCGGAGTGGTTCGGCTTCGATGACCCCGCCGTGCACCAAGATCTCATCGCCACCCTCGCCGATCAGGGCATTCCCGTGGTGTGGACCGCGCACAACCTCACGCCCCACGACCGCCAACCCGACGTGTACGACCCGATCTACCAGCAGTGGGCCGATACCGCAGATGCCGTCATTCATCATTCCGAATGGGGCCGGGCCCGCATGCTGGAGCGCTACCGATTTCGGCCTGATTGTCGCCACGAGGTGATCGTTCACGGACACTTCGGCGAGCTCTGGCCTCTCGCGACCACCCTGACCCGCGCCGAAGCCGAAGCCCGCCTCGGCCTCCCGCCCGCCGGTATCCGCATCGGCATCGTGGGGGCGCCGCGGGTCGACAAGCGGGTCGTCGAGTTCCTCAACGGTTTCGCGGCGTGCGCGCGTGACGACCTCCAGGTGGTCTGCTGGTCGCTCCGCATCGACGAAGCCGCTCCCGTCGACGACCGCATCGCGATCGCCGAGCACTACCGCGGCACCAACGAAGCTACCTACGCAACCCGTCTCGCCGCATGTGACGTACTCGCATTCCCCTTTGACCCCGAGGGCGACATGCTCGCAACCGGCACCGTCGCCGACGCGATCGGAGTGGGGATTCCCGCGCTCGTCTCCGACTGGCCGTACCTCACGGAGATGCTCGGCGACGCCGGGATTCCCTGTGGTCATACCCGCGAGTCGGTGACCAACTCACTCGGAGCTCTGACGAGCGAGCAGGTCGACTCGGCGCGCCAGGCAACCATCGCGCTCCGGCCTCAGTTCGAGTGGACCCCACTCGCGACCCGCACCGCTGAGCTCTTCGAGCGCGTCGTCCTCAACGAGCCGTAGCCCCGAGCCACCCACGGAGAACGGCTGCGTCGCGGCGCAGCGCGTCGGGATCGTCGTCGGGAACGAACTCGAGGAACGCGACCCGATCACCGCTCCACGTGCCGTCGACCGCGGCGGCCGCGTTGAGTACCGCCCGCCAGCGATCCACGCCCTCATCCAACGGACGCCGATCCATGGCGCTTGCCCATTCGTAGACGTGAAGGTGGGAGAGTCGGGAACCCAACGCGCAGACCTCGGCGGCATCGGATTCGGGAGCGGTCGAAACCCGCCAGTAGGGAGGCTGCCAGTAGGTGAACAGCTCCGGTCGGTCCACCGCTTCCAAGACGCCCAGCGTCCCCGCCACGGTCGCCGTCGCCGTCCCGCCGTGATACTCGAGCCCAACGGTGAGACCGCGCGTCCCCGCCTCCACACAGAAGGTGCGCAGACCGTCGACCATCGCGGCGTCGGCTCCCGTCTCCGAATCCGATCCAAAGGTCGTCCACACTCGAACGTTGGGCGCGCCCAACCCCACCGCCGTGTCGAGCAGCCGCTGCGTCTCGCCCGCCGCGGGGAGTCCCGCCGAGAAGAGGTATGAACCAACCGACGCGACCACGCAATCGGCCGCGGCCGTGGCGGTACGGGCGCGCGCCGCGGCCAGGACATCTCCCGGTGGTACGTGCACATCGGTACCCCACTCGATTGCTCGTAGCCCACATTCATCCGCGAGGCGCGCCACGGCGTCGATGGGCAACGCTCGGAGTGTGACTGAACAGAGTCCCGGGCGGATCGCGGTCACGCGATGCGATCGATATCCGCGGCCACAACGGGATACAGGGGCGGCTCACCCGCGGCGAACCGTTCCACCTCTTCGACCGCCAGCTCCGAGAGCCCGCGCAGCTCATTGCCCATCGCGCCCGCCACATGCGGAGTCACGAACGCGTTGGGCAGCATGAGCAAAGGATGGCCCACCGGAAGCGGATCGGGCTCTGTGACATCGAGCACGGCCGCCAGGCGGCCCGACGTCAACTCGGCCACCAACGCGTCCTGATCAACCAACGCAGGACGCGCCGTGTTCAGCACGGTCACCCCGTCGTGCAACAACGCCAACTGCGCCGCGCCCACCATCCCGCGCGTCGCGGGCACATCCGGCGCATGGATCGAAAGGAGATCCACCGACGAACACAGATCGTCCAACTCGTCGACCTTCGTCACCCCGATCTCCGCGGCCTCGTCAACCGAGAGATACGGGTCATAGACCGACACCAAGAGATCGGTGGCGCGCAGTGCTTCGATGACCAGCCGTCCGACAAACGACGCGCCCACGATTCCCACGCGCGCGCCGCAGTTGCCGACGCGGGTGTGGTCGAGCGACACGCGCACCGACGGATCCCGCTGCATCTCGCGCGCGAGAAACACGCCCTTGTTCGCGAGCAGGATCGCTGCGACCGTGTACTCCGCCACCGGTACCGCATTCGCCGCCGCCGCCGAGGTCACAACCACCGAGCGCTCCCAGACTGCATCGGTGACCTGCCACTTCACGGTCCCCGCCGCGTAGGCGAACAGACCCAGGCGCGGCGCTCGCGCCAGGACCTCACCCGTGAGCGTCGGACAACCCCAATGTCCGATCAGGATTTCGGCCTCACCCAACAGCGCTGCGGCACGCGGATCATCAAACGACGACAGCGGCGTGAGGTCGAGGATCCGTCCTGCGGTGTCGAGCCGCTGGAGCTGGGACCGGGTGAAGAGGTGTTCGAGCATCCCGTCGAGCATCCCGAACACGATCGTGGGTTTGGTCACGGGCCATGTTCGCGCAGCGGCCGCGACCACGTTGCGTGGTGGCCTGCCTTCGTGGGAGGCTTCGAACCTTCGGAAAAGGGGCCGGGTATGCGGAAGTCGGTTGTGGTCGCGTTGCTGTTCGCCATGGTGGCGACAAGCTGTCGTGTGCTCCTTGTCCCCGATCCGCCCGGGCCGCGCAGCCGTGACGGCTTTCTCCCATCGTGGTATTGGGAGGCACGCCAGAACTCGTACCTCGACTACGCGTCAACCCAGTTCTCCCCTGGCTCGCCCACCAACATGATCGCCAACGCGGAGCATTCACGTCGCACCGGCACTCCGTTCAATACCGCCGGAATCACGGTGGCCAACTACGCGAGCGCGTTCTCGAAGATGGACAACTTCGTCGACACCGCCGACTTCGACCTCACCTACATCATCAACCTCTGGTACGGCTATCGCGACCTGCTTCCCGCTGAACTCAACGCGGCCATCGAGAGTCACATGCGGTCGTTCAAGTACTGGTACACCGACCCGCAGCCGACCGGAACGATCGACCAGCGCTACTACTGGTCTGAGAACCACCGCCTCCTCTTCCACGCCGACGAGTACCTCGCGGGTCAGGCATTCCCGAACGACGTCTTCAGTAGCGACGGCAACACCGGCGCCTGGCACAAGGATCGCGCCCGAGGATTCATCGACCGCTGGCTCGCCGAGAAGGCCCGCTTCGGCTTCACCGAATGGCACTCCGACGTGTACTACCAAAAGACCTTCGACGCGCTCATCACCGTGGTCGAGTGGGTTGACGACCCAATGCTGGTGCAGCGGGCAACGATGGTGCTCGATCTCTTGCTCTTCGACATGGCCATGAAGATCCAGAAGGGCAACTTCGGCGCGACACACGGCCGCTCCTACATGAAGGACAAGAGCCAGGCCGTCGACCAAGACGTGTTCAACATGGTCAAGCTGCTCTGGGATGACACCACGCTGGGGTACACCTCGGCGGGTGACCCCGGCGCCACCCTGCTCGCCCGGGCCCAGAAGTACCGGGTGCCCGCGGTGATTCTCCGGGTGGGTCAGTCGAAGCACACCACGATCGATCAGGAGCACATGGGGGTACCGCTCGACACCGCCGCGCCCGTGGACCGCACGCAGACCGGGCTGCTCGGCCATTCGTTCTCCGATCCCGACGAAGTCGCCTTCTGGTGGGAGCGCGGCGCGCATACTGCATGGCAGACCGTGCCGCTGACCCTCGACACCTTGGATGCAACCGGGCTCTGGGAGTCCGACTTCTACAAGGACTTCAAGGCGATCGCCGACATCACGGGTGGCGACCGTCTGCTCGCCCAGGATCTCGCCCAAGCGCTTGAGCCGATGCTCGGCTTCGCGCTCCTCACCGAAGTTGATACCTACACGTATCGCAGCGATTCGGTGATGCTCTCCACAGCCCAGTCGTACCGGCCCGGCCGGTTCGGCGATCAAGCGCACATATCGCAGGCCACCTTCGACGACACCGCGATCGTGTTCACCACCCACCCGAAGAACGAGCCTTCGATCAGCACTCAACCAGCGGACAGAGACGGCTACTGGACCGGATCTGGTTCGCTTCCCCGGGCCGCACAACATGGTGCCCTATCGGTGAGCCTGTATGCGCCCAGCTTCACCAGCCCGGGCCCGCCGCTTACCGCGTTCCGGTACCTGAACTACACCCACGCCTACTTCCCGCAAGAGCGATTCGACGAGGTGACGCAAAGCGGCAACTGGACCTTCGGCCGCAAGGCCGATGGTTACGTGGCGCTCTACTCGTGGCGACCAGTGCACTGGCGCGACTATCCGGATCCGGCGGGTCGCGTCAACCACCTGACCCAACCATTCGATCTCGTGGCCGATGGCGGCGCCGACAACGCGTGGCTCACCCAGGTGGGTGACGCGAAGAAGTTCGGCGACTTTGCGGCGTTCCAGGCCGCGGTCCTCGCCCATGAGGTGAGTGTCACCCCGCGTCCCGCGAACGGCGAACTCGCCGGCGGATTCGACGTGAGCTACGAGTCCCCCACCGAGGGCACCGTCGCGTTCGGCACCACCGGATCGCTCACCGTGAAGGGTGTCGATACCCCGCTCAACACCGGCAAGCGCTACGACAATCCCTGGGCCCTCGCCGACTTCGACTCCTCCAAGATCACCATCGCGGATAAGGCGGGCGATCTGCGCCTCGACTTCGCCAACGACTCACGCTCCGCGAGTTCGAAGCGTGTTCGTCATCGCCACAGCCCCGGCCAAGGGCACGAGCGAGATTCATTCGAGGACGGCTGAGGCCGCTGACCGCGCCACTAACCTGCCGGCCGTGACCTACCCGGTGGACGCTGCTCCAAAACGTGTCCCAACGGCGCTGTGATGACTCACGCGCTCGGTATCGACGTCGGCACCACCAATGCAAAGGTCGCGATCGTCGACGACACCGGACGCCTCGTCGCGGCCGCGGCGCGGCCGATCGACACGGTCAGGGAGGGCGACACTGCCGAACAAGATCCCCACCTGCTGTGGTCCGCGGTCGTCGACGCGGTTCGTGAAGTGGTGGCCGCCGAACCGGTCGCGGCCTCGGACATCGGCCATATCGGGGTCGACAGCCAGTACTCCTCCACGGTGCCCGTCGACGCGAGCGGCCAACCCGTGGGCCCGCTCATCATGTATCTCGATCGGCGCGGCACGGATCACTGCCTCGCCATTTTCGGTCGCGAACCCGACGCGTTTCTGACCTTCATCGAACACCACGGCATCCCGCCGGTAGGCGGTGGCGCGTCCATTTCCCACATGCTCTATTTCCAACACGATCGTCCGGACATCCACGCGCGGACTGCCGCGTATCTGGAGCCGATGGACTATGTGATTGCCCGGCTCACCGGGGTCATCGCGGCGAACCAATGCACCCAGTTCACTGCGCTGCTCACCGACAACCGCACCCTCGGTGGCACCGAGTACGACCCCGATCTCGTGCGGATGAGCGGCATCGACGCCAGTCGGCTCCCGCCGCTGCGGTCCCTCACCGAGCCGATCGGCCCGCTCCGATCCGACATCGCCACCGAGCTCGGGATACCCGCCACCGCGGCGGTGCACGCGCCGATCAACGACAGCCACGCCGGTGCGATTGCTACCGGCGCGCGCCGCTCCGATCGCGTCGGCCTCATGATCGGCACCACCTCGGTGTTGCTCGATATCACCGACCACCATGGCACCGACCTTGATCACGAAGTGTTGTCGATGCCGAGCCCGTTCCCCGGTGAGTACATCGTGTGGGCCGAGAACGGACTCGGCGGCAAAGTGGTGGAGCACGTGCTCGATCACATCGTGCACGCCACCGACGAGCTGGGCGATCACTCCACCCCCGATCAGTTCGCGCGGCTCGACGATCTCCTGGCGGGGGTCGCCCCCGGCAGCAACGACGTGCTCTTCCTCCCCTGGCTCGCCGGTTCGCTCTCGCCCGTCGCGGATCCCAACATGCGGGGCGGGTTCCTGAACCTCTCGCTCGACACCGAGCGGCGTCATCTCGTGCGGGCCGTGATCGAGGGCATCGGCTACAACCTCGCGTGGTTGCTGCCGGTGGTGGAGGCCTTCTCCGGTCGGGCCGGCCAAGAGATCGTGTTCGGTGGTGGCGCGGCCCGTTCCGCGCAATGGGTCCAGACCCTCGCCAACATCCTCGACCGCCCCGTCTCGGCCGTGGCCGACCCCCACCAGGTGATCGCACGCGGCACCGCGTTGTACGCGTTGC
This sequence comes from Acidimicrobiia bacterium, assembly GCA_031430375.1. GTDB lineage: Bacteria > Actinomycetota > Acidimicrobiia > IMCC26256 > JAENVU01 > JAENVU01. Next base: position 4,576 of record JANPBJ010000058.1, on the reverse strand, counting down.
ACCGCGGCGGGCTTCTCACCGCGGACGATCTGAACGCCATGGTCGATGTGGCCACGCGCGTCGAGCCGCAGGCAGAGCACCGGGCCACCTACGACCGCCTCCAGACTCAGTTCATCGCCGCGTTCGAAGCGCTGCGCCCGATCTACGCAAGTCTGAACACCACCTGATGCAACGAACCACAACCTGAAGGACACATGATGGCTGCTTACCCCTACGCCGATCGATTCCCCGTGCTGCGCGGCATGCCGTCGGAAGGTCGTGATCGCAACTCGATCATCAGCGAGCTGCGTGAACTCGCGACCGCGGAGGACAAGACCTGGGAAACGGGGAAGTGCTCGGGCACGATGTACTGCGGTGACCACGACCACTACGACTTCATGAACGAAGTGTTCGGGATGTACAGCCACATGAACGTGCTCCAGCGCGACATGTGTCCGAGTGCCACGCGTTTCGAAGGCGAGATCATCGCGATGGCGCTCGACCTCATGCATGGTGACGGCGCGCAGAGTGCCGACGACGGACCCGTGGGGCTCATCACCTCCGGCGGGACCGGCAGCATCTTGCACTCGGTGCTCGCGTACCGTGAGTGGGCGCGCAACGTGAAGGGCATCGACCGCCCCAACATCATCAAGCCGGAGACCGCCCACCCGGCGTTCAACAAGGCTTGTCACCTCGTGGGCGTGGAGCTGCGCCAGGCTCCGATCGACCCGCTCACCGCGCAGGCCGACGTGAACGCGATCGCCGCACTCATCGACGAGAACACCGCGGCGATGATCGGATCGGCGTGCAACTACGGATACGGCACGATCGACCCCATTGCCGAGATGGGCCAGCTTGCGCTCTCCCATGACATTGGTCTGCACGTGGACGGTTGTCTCGGCGGATTCATCCTGCCGTGGGGCGAGCAACTCGGTTACGACATCCCCGCGTTCGACTTCCGCGTCCCTGGCGTGACGAGCATCTCGGCCGACACCCACAAGTACGCGTACGGATTGAAGGGGACCTCGGTCCTGTTGTTCCGTGACCGCATCCTGCGCAACGGCCAGTACTTCTACCTCACCGACTGGACCGGCGGAAAGTACTGCTCGCCGGGCATCGACGGTTCGCGCTCGGGCGGTCTGCTCGCGGCCACCTGGGCCGGCATGGTGTCACTCGGACGCCAGGGTTACCTCGGCTATGCGAAGCAGATCTTCGAGACCGCGTTCGCAATGCAAGACGCAGTGAAGTCCCACTCGGAGCTGCGCCTCATCGGTTCGCCCACGTTCTGCTTCAGCTTCACGTCGGACGAGTTCGACATCTACCACGTGAACGATTTCATGCGGCTGCGCGGCTGGCGCTTCAATGGCCAGCAGTACCCCAACTCGATCCACATGGCCGTCACGCGTCCCCAGACGCAGGACGGACTCGCCGATTCATTCGCAGACGATCTCGCCGAGGCCGTCGTCTACGCAGTGGAGCACAAGGGTGAACCCGCGAAGTCGAGCGGTATCTACGGTGGCATCCCCGGCGGCGCCACCGAAGAAGCGACCTCGTTCATCGAGACGATCATGGCCTCGATGATGGACGAGCAGCAGGCGTTGCCGCCGGTGAGCGCTTAGGCGCGGTCAGACGGGGACGACATCGATCGGCAGACCAGAAGCGAAAACCAGCCGGTCGATGTCGTAAGGGTCCGAGGTGACGATTTGGTCACCCGGCGCGGCCAATACGACGACTGCCGCATCGATGGCGTCGCTGGTGCGCGATAACCCCAATAGGCGTCCGGCTTCCTTCCCGAGCCCCTGGTCGAGACCGACCACGTCGATCGCTTGGAGCGCGCGGGCCAAACGCGCCTGACGCCCAGTTCCCGTTCGCCAGACCTGGGCGACCACGCCTCCGTGCGTCACTGGACGCCGGTCCCCCCGGAGCTCCAAATCGAGGCGCCGCCACATAGCCCGGTCATTGTTCTCCAGTGCAATCAGCGCGCCCGAGTCGAGAATCAGGGTCACGCAGAACGCCGGTGAGGTTGGCGGCGTGCCCGGACGGCTGCTGCAGCTTCGCGATCCGACTGAACCTGGGCATCGAGTTCCTCATCAGTGAACTCACCGTGCTCCGCTTCGTACTCGGCCAACACCGCCGCGAGCGCGGCGAGCCGATCTTCACGCTCCAACCGCTCGGCGATCGCGGCGTTGATCCACGCGCTGACGGATCGGGCTCTGCCGTGCTCGACTCCGCCGTTGACCGCGGCTACGAGTTCAGATTCCACCGTGATTGTGATTCGTTCACGAGCCATTGATACATCATACCCAAGTATGCAAACCAAGCCGCCCCCGCGACGACCGTCGAGCGAGAAGCGCCGCCGATGTCACCCGAGCGGTGTGCATTGTGCGTTCGCCACCGCTGTACATGGCAGACGCACAATGAACGCCGAATAGCGCTGTTCAGCGAGGCCAGACCGGGCACCCAGGGGCGCGGGAATGTCCCCCGACCGAGGGTGAGCCTCGGGCCGACGTGGGAAGCTGGGGGAATGGTAGATGCGGGGCCGATTCGCTATGTGGAGAGCGACGGGCTTCAGATCGCATACCAGGTCGTCGGGAACGGCCCGGTCGACGTCGTCTACGTTCCTGGTCTTGCGAACCACATCGAGTCCATGTGGGACATTCCGGAGATCGCCCGGTTCACGGAACGGCTGGCTTCGTATTCCCGATTGATCCTGATCGACAAGCGCGGCACGGGACTCTCCGATCGGCTGCCTCTAGACAGTCGGTCGACGGTCGAGGAGCGGATGCACGACGTGCAGGCGGTGCTCGACGCGACGGATTCACCCTCTGCGTTCCTCTTCGCCACTGCAGATGGCACACCCGTCGCATTGCTGGCCGGCGCGACGTATCCCGACCGCGTTCGGGGACTCGCGCTTTGGGCGTCGTCGGCGCGTCTACTCGAGGATGCGGACTACTCGATCGGCTTCCCTCAGGAGGACGCCGATACGATCTTGGCGGCCTTCGCCGCCTCGTGGGGTAATGACGAGAACCCCGGTCTCGAGGTCGTCGCACCGAGCGTCGCTCGAGACCCACGATGGCTGGCTGGCATGGCAAGGATCGAACGACGCTCGGGAACGCCTGCCGAAGCTGTGAGGTACTGGGCCGTCAACCTGCGCGTCGACGTACGCGCCGCACTTCCGACAATCTCGGTCCCGACGCTCGTCATGCACTGCGCGGGTGACCAGCTCTACCCGCTGTCCCACGGCCGCTACGTCGCCGACCACATTGAGAATGCTCGCTTCCTGACGATGGAAGGCACAGATCATTTTTTGTTCGGCGAGAACAGCGAGCCGGTGGCAGACGAAATCGAGGAGTTCGTCACCGGCTGTCGATCTGGCCCGACACCCCACCGCAGGCTGGGCACGGTGCTCTTCACCGACATCGTGCCTCAACGCAGCGAAGTGCAGAACTCGGTGACCATCGCTGGCGTTCACTCCTCGAGGCTCACGACGCCGTGATCGCGGTTCAGGTCGAGCGCCACCGTGGTCGAGTCGTCAAGATGACTGGCGATGGTTGCCTGGCCGTCTTCGACGGTCCACGCCAAGCAATCCTCGCAGCTGAGGAGATCCGATCCGCCATGACGGCAATCGACTTGCGAGTACGAGCAGGCATCCATACCGGAGAGATCGAGTTCCGAGGCGACGATCTCGCAGGTCTCGCCGTACACATCGGCGCCCGCGTGGCCGCCCTCGCGGGCCCCGACGAGTTGCTCGTTTCGAGCACGGTCAAAGACCTTGTCGTGGGCTCCGGCATGGAGTTCACCAACCGTGGATCGCACACGTTGAAGGGCGTACCCGGCGAGTGGCAGCTCTACGGAGTCGGCGCCTGATCGCCACCGTCTCCACCGCACGACTGAGTCGACCGCGGAACTCGCGGAACACCGTAGCGTTCGGCAATGACCCCCGAACAGATCGGCAGGTATGGGCGACCATCGACGGGACGAACGATGACGACGCTACGTCGCCAACCGCGCTCATCTCGGCGGCGCAGGCTCAGCGCGGCGTGATCTTCTTCATCGCTGATGAAAACGCGAAGATCGGCTCGTCGTTCTGTTCCAGTTGCGCTTGCAGAAACACCATCGACTTCGTTTCGCGCACAACGCGCCCTGTCGAGTACACCGGCACACCCGCAACGCTTGACCCGACGAACTCGCTGTTGAAGGTCACGGTCACGGCGAACTGGCCGTTCAACCCGATGTAGACCAGTGCTCCCAGCATCGCGTCGGCGAAAGTCATAAGCGAACCTCCGTGCATGATGCCAACGCCGTTCAAGTGCTGGCTCTGGGGCACGAACGCCCCACGGATCCTTCCGTCGTCGTCTGTGCGGAAGTAGAACGGGCCGGTCAGTGTCTCGAAAGGATCACCGACCCAGGTCAACCAGCCCTCGAACGGACCCGCATCGACCGTGTTCCAGCCATCTGTCCTGCTACCCGTCGTCACCGTCGAAGGCTACATCTCGGTCGAACCAGGCACACCCGGGGTCGTCGGATCCGCCTCAGGTGGGTGCAATCGCGAATAGCGCCGAATGCCCGCTCGGCGCTCGTTCTGCCAGCCCACCCA
>JANPBJ010000057.1:0-16105 GCA_031430375.1 Acidimicrobiia bacterium | reverse complement strand
GGTGATGGTCTCGACGTTGGTCTGCTCGCCGGCCGGCCACGACGCGCCGCGGCCATCGCATTGATGGGCGCCGACGGCACCGTCCCGGCCGGCGAGCTGGATGCGCGCCTGCTGATGGTGGACCCGGCTTCACCATTCGGGGTGCGGCTGGACCCGGCCGCGGTCGACGCCGCCTTTGCCGCGTCTTGGGTGCCGCGCTCGGTGGTGTTGGTGGAGGGGTCCGACTTGGTGCGCGCCGAGGAGTATCGGGCCGCGATGACCCGACGCCGCGGCAAAGAACTTCGGTCCGAGGCGCTGCGCGCGACCGACGAGATGGTGGGTCGATTGCTGGCCCGCGTTGACCCAGCCCGTGATGCGGTGGTGCTCGTGGGAACCGCCCCGAATCCGGTTGATGGTCGATTGGCGGCGGTCGCGGTGCGGGCGCCGGGGGTTCCCGCCGGCCTGCTCCGGTCGGGCACCACGCAACGGACCGGCTTCGTGCAGCTGATGGACGTTGCGCCGTCGGTGCTCGCGCTGGTCGGAATCGAGACGCCCGCCACCATGCGGGGTCGGGCGGTCGCGGTGGGACGCCGGACCCACGACCTCGCCGCGAGCCAGCGATTTCTCGTGGATGCCGACGATGCCGCGCGTTTCCGTGGGGAGATCCAAGGTGGGGTCGCCACGGCGTACATCGCGCTGGTGTTGGTGCTGATCGGCCTCGCGTTCGCCGCCGCCCGGCGCCCCCGCTCGCGGTGGGCATCGGCCGCCAACTGGTGGGCCGCGGTCACGCTCGCGTTCATCCCCACGGTGTATCTCGCTCGGGCGATTCCTTTTCATGCGATTGGCGCACCGGGATATTGGCTATGGATCGCGCTGGTGTCGGTGGCGTTCGCCGCGGGCGCGCAGATCTTGGGACGGGGAAACCGGCTCGATCCCGTGATCGGATTGCTCGGCCTCACGTTCGTGGTGCTCGGTGCCGACGTGGTGATCGGCAGTCCGTTGCAGTTCAACGGCCCGCTGGGTTTCTCGCCCGAAGTGGCGGGTCGGTTCATTGGATTTGGCAATGCGGGGTTCGCCGCGTTCGCCGCGTGCGCCCTCTTTCTTGCGTGCGTGCTCGTGGTGCGGGATCCGCGTCGCGGCCGATGGTGGGCGGTGGGCGTCCTGGTGGCGGCCGTCGTGCTCGACGGCTCACCCTTCTGGGGCGCCGATGTGGGAGGGGTCCTTTCGCTGGTCCCGGCGTTCGGCATTGTGGCCGCGTGCATCATGGGTTGGAGGGTCCGGTTGCGCACGGCGTTGCTCGCGCTCGGCGGCACCGCGATTGCGGTGGGCGCGGCGATCGGAATCGACATGGCCCGCGCGCCGGGGTCGCGCACGCACCTCGGGCGATTGGTGGAGCAGATCGGCCGCGAAGGGCCGGGCGAGTTCGTGGATGTTGTGTTCCGCAAGCTGCAGATGAACGGGCTGAGTTGGACCACGTCGCCGTTTCGGTGGCTGCTTCCGGTGATCGTCCTCGCGGTCATTGGTCTGTGGAGGATCCGCGCGTCTGGTGTGGCGAAGACGGGGCGATCGTTGGACGGTGGTGGGACACTGGTCCTGGGCTTCAGCACACTGGTGGTGTTGGGCTGCGGTCTGAACGACACGGGAGTATTGGTTCCGGTGCTGATGGCGGTTACGGGGCTCGCGGTGCTCGTGTCGGTGGCCAACGCGACGCGTGAAGCGCCGGAGTACGGTCGGGTCGAATTCGGAGGAGGGCGCTATGCCGTACGTCAGTGGTCGCATCGTTCATGACGCCGATGCGCACATCATGGAAACCCCCACATGGTTGCGGGACCATGCCGATCCGGAACTGCGTGACCGGATCGAGCCACTCTCGCTCGGGGGCGGTAACGAGCTGCAGCAGACCGGCGACCCGGCGGAGCAACTCCAAGACCTGAACGTCACGTTCGAGAAGCTTGCGCTCAAGCACGCTTCGCCGGAGTATCGCGCCACGGAGGCGGCGGACATCATGGCGCGCAAGAACTTCGCAGCCACGGGATCCTTCAACGCAGCGGACCGTCCACGCGCGCTGGATCTGCTCGGGTTCTCCAGCCAACTCATGTTCAATACGTTCCATAACCGTCGGCTCCACGACTGGGAGCACCGGGCCGACGTCGACTTCGCGTACGGAGCAGCGCGCGCGCACAACCGCGGGATGGTGGAGTTCTGTTCCGTCGATCCGCGCCTGCTTCCCACTTGTTACGTCCCGCTCGTCGACTTCGATCGCGCCGAGGCGATGGCACGTGACTCGATTGGCATGGGGGCGTCGGCATTGCTGGTGGCGTCCGGCTGTCCGCCGAATCATTCGCCGAGCCATCGGTCGCTCGACCCGGTGTGGGCCCAGGCCCAGGACGCGGGCATTCCGATCGTGTTCCACGTGGGTGGAACGGGCGACCTCATCGAACCCGGGTACTTCCACAACGGGCTCCCGATCCCGCCCGACTTCCACGGCGGCGAAGAGAACTTCCGCTCGGTTGATTACATGGGCATTCCGGGTCCACCCGCGCAGACGCTTGCGACCCTCATTTTCGATGGGGTGCTCGACCGTTTCCCGGCGTTGAAGGTCGGGGTGATCGAACAAGGTGCCATCTGGGTGCCGTCGTGGATGCGGCAGATGGAGTCGGCCTTCGATGCGTTTCATCGCCACGAGGACCGGATCCGGGCGTTGGAAATGCGACCGTCGGACTACGTGCGACGCCAGATTCGGTTCACGCCGTACCCCACCGAAGACGTGGGGTGGATCATCGAGCAGTCGGGCCCCGAAGTGATGTTGTTCTCCTCGGACTATCCCCACGTTGAGGGCGGCCGGAAGCCGTTCGAACGATTCGAAGCGTCATTGGGAGACGCGAGTGAAGATGTGCGACGCCGTTTCTACTGCGACAACTTCCTCGATCTGATGGGTACTGCTGCAGTTGGCCTTGCGGCGTGACGCCAGAAGACCCGATGATCGACCCCGGCGCGCGGTGCGCGAGTCTCTCGGCATGACCGAAGGCCACATCCATCCCGATTTTGCCGACGTTGCCCTCGCGCTTCGTTCAACCCTGCGCCACAAACGCGGGGGTGGGGGCGCGGCCGCTGTGTATCACCGCGGGGAGAAGGTGGTGGACATCTGGGCCGGGACCCGTGACCCGGATGGTCGGCTGTGGGAGGCGGACACGACTGCCATGAGCTGGTCGACCAGTAAAGGAGTGGTCGCGACCGCTGCCCATCGGTTGGTTGACCAAGGCCGCCTCGACGTAGAGGCGCCAGTGGCCGAGTACTGGCCCGAGTTCAAGGCGAACGGAAAGCAAGACATCCGGGTCGCGAACCTGCTGGACCATTCGGCCGGCCTGCACATGGTGCGCGGCGTCATCGATCGAGGCTCGGACCTTCTCGACTGGGAGCGCGTCACGAGCGCGCTCGCGGCCCACGCACCGGCATACGCTCCGGGCACCCGCCACGGCTATCACGCGCTCACCTACGGGTTCCTGGTGGGGGAGGTGTTGCGCCGCATCACCGGGCTCACCGTCAACGAAGTGGTGCAGACCGAGATCGTCGAGCCGCTCGGTCTCGACGGCATGTCTATCGGCGCCGGCGGTCCGGCCCGCGCGCGCGTCGCAACATTGTTGACCTCGTGGCCTGATGAGGGCAGGACGCGGCGGGTGATCGCACGCTTGGATCGTCTGGAGCGATTTCAGATGCCGATCGACGCGTTCATGATCGACGAGATTTGGGATCCCATGGACTCCGGCGCGATTTATGACGCCGAGGTGCCGGCGATCAACGGCTGTTTCACCGCCCGTTCGCTGGCCCAGATGTACTCGGTGCTGGCGGCTGGTGGCACCGTCGACGGGAAGGCGTTCCTCTCGGCCGACACCATTCGTCGGGCGACTGCGGTACGGACAACCGGGCGCGATGCAGTGATCGGATTCCCGATGCGCTGGCGGCTCGGGTATCACATGGCCGCGACGACCCGGGGCATCCGGCCGAATGGGTTCGGCCATTTCGGACTCGGAGGATCGGGCGCGTGGGCCGATCCGGATCTGGACCTTTCGGTCGCCATGACGTGTAACCGGATGGCGGGCACGCCGTTCGGCGACCAACGGCTGCTCAAGGTCGGCGCGGCCGCGGTGCGCTGCGCTCAGCGCCGGTGACCCGGGCGACGTTCTAGGGTGAGGATTTCGCTTCCTGGGGAGTATCGATGCGAACGTCACGATGGTTGGTCATTGCCGCGAGTGCGCTCGCGCTGAGCGCGTGCGGGAGCGACGGCTCGTCGGCATCCCAGCCCTCCGGTTCATCGACATCGTCGAAACCGGGCACGGCAACTGCGCCAGCGGATGTCCCGGCCGAGAAGTCCTCCGGTTGCGGGACAACGGCCGCGGTGGCTGCCGGCCAGACCAAGGAGACTTTGCAGTCGGGCGGCGAGGACCGTTGGTACTACCGGCAGGTTCCACCGGCGCACAACGGAACCACGCCGGTCCCATTGGTGCTCGACTTCCACGGTTACAGCGAAGGCGCCGACGTCCATCTCTTGATGAGCAAGCTTGGGCCATTCGGAGACGACAAGGGGTTCGTTACGCTGACCCCGCAAGGCACCGGGCCGGTGCCGCGCTGGGACACGACCCTTGGGTCCAAGGATCTGGTCTTCGCGGGCGCATTGCTTGACGCCGCGGAGGCGGAACTTTGCATCGACACCAATCGGGTCTATTCCACGGGCTTGTCAAACGGCGCGTTCATGACGTCGGCAATTGCGTGCGCGTACAACGATCGGATTGCCGCAGTAGCGCCCGTCGCCGGGGTGCGGGACATCGAGGGCTGCACGTTCACCCGCCCCGTTCCCATCGTCAGTTTTCACGGCACTGCCGACGGCTACGTCTCGTTCGTCGGGGGCCGCGGCGAGCAGGCGCTTGATCTTCCGGCGCCGGACGGTTCGGGGAAGAAGCTGCGCGACACCCTCACGCCGGACCAGTTGGCGGACTCCTCCGGCGGCAAGGACTCGATACCGAACATCATGAGTGTCTGGGCGAAGCGCAACGGGTGCCCGAAGGGCGACACCGAGACGACCGTCGCGCCCGACGTGACGGAGGTCAGCTACGACTGCCCACCGGCTGCTGCCACGATCCTGTATCGCGTGACCGACGGTGGGCACACGTGGCCCGGGAGTGAGTTCTCTCAATCGCTGTCTTCCATCATGGGCACCACGACCACGAGCGTGAGCGCAAACACCATCATGTGGGACTTCTTCATCAAGCACCCGCTGCGGCCGGATAAGGGTTGACCGACACCGTGGAGGCGAAGACGCGCGCTCGCGCGGCTGTCGATCATCACGCCACGGATCTGGTGGCCCGTTCCCAGGCGATCCACGCCCGGCCGGAGCTGGGCTTCGAGGAGCACTTTGCGGCGGGCCTCATCGCGGATGGGTTGAGCGAGGGCGGCTTTACGGTTGATCGGGGTGCGTACGAACTCGACACCGCGTTTGCGGCGCGGATAGGGGATCCGGGCGGAGTCCACGTGGTGGTGTGCTGCGAGTACGACGCCCTGCCCGCGATCGGTCACGGTTGTGGACACAACATCATCGCGGCGGCCGGGCTCGGCGCGGGTCTCGCGCTGGCACCACTCGTAGAAGATTTGGGCGGCCATCTCACCGTGCTCGGGACGCCGGCCGAGGAGCTGGGCAAGGGCGGCAAGATCGAGTTGCTCAAACGCGGCGCGTTCGACGGTGCCGACCTGGCGATGATGGTGCACCCGTCCGTCGCCGATGTGGGTTGGGCGCCGCACATCGCCACCACCCATTTAGAACTCGAGATGCGCGGGAAGGCGGCCCATGCATCGGCGTCGCCATGGGACGGCATCAACGCGCTCGACGCCATCGTGCTCGGCTACACGGGTGTTGCTGCGCTGCGTCAGCACCTCCGTCCGGGAACGGAGAAGGTCCATGGGATCATCACGCACGGCGGGGATGCCGAGAACATCGTCCCGGATCGCGCGGCGGCGGCGTTTCAGGTGCGGGCGGTGAAGGAGCGGTTGCTCCCGCCATTGCTCGAGCGGGTGTTGAACTGCTTTCGCGGGGCTGCCACGCAGACCGGCTGCGAACTCCATGCTCATCGCACGAGCACGTATCAGGAGCTGTGGTTCAACCGTCGTCTGGCCGACGCGTACCGGGTCAACGGTGAAGCGCTCGGTCGGGCCTTCATCGATCCGGAGATCATCCCGCTGTCGGTCGCAGGGAGTACCGATATGGGGAACGTCTCGAAGGTCGTGCCGTCGATCCACGCCATGATTCGGATCGCGGCCCTTGATGTTCCCGGCCACTCGGATCGATTCCGTGAGGCCGCGGCATCTCCCGAGGGTGATCGTGCCGTGGTAGACGGGGCCAAGAACTTGGCGATGACGGCGATCGACGCCTGGACCGATCCGTCGCTGTTGCAAGCGGCGCGCGAGGAATTCTCGGCCACCCGTGACCGCGAGCCGCCGGCTGCGTAGCCCAGCTATTCGAGGGTCGCGTAATTGGTGGAGCGATCGGCGAGCCGAGTCCCCAGCACCTCATCGACGCCCGCGGCTAAGTCGCGGAGGTAGTCGTCGATCACCGGCGCGTTGCCAGCGCTGACGGTGGCGTGGAGCGCATCGGGCGGCTTCTGGCGGTCGTGGAACCAGCCGCGCGATTGGAGCGCATCCCCGAGCGCGAACACGTCGATCGCGTCGGGGGTACCCAGTGCTCCGGGATCCGCCACGATGGAAAGGATCTGTGCCTGTGGGTGGCCGGGAACCGTGAGCCCGGGAATCGCTCGTACGCCGGCTTCCATCGTTCGCGCGGTGTCGATCGTGGCCTTGGTCAACCGTCGGTATCCGTCGAGTCCGAGGTGATGCAGCACGGCCCAGGCGGTGGCCATGGGGAGTCCGGCTCGGGTGCCTTGGATGTTGGGTGACGCATAGAACCCGCCGAGCCAATCATCGAAGACGAAGGTCTGGTAGCGGCGCAGTGTCTTCGACCGGTGCAGGATCACGGACGCGCCCTTCGGTGCGTACCCGAGTTTGTGAATATCCGCCGAGATCGTGGTCACGCCTTCAACGCGGAAGTCCCACGGTGGTACTTCCATCCCGAGCTGCTCCATGAACGGCAGGATGAAGCCACCCATGCAGGCGTCGGTATGGAAGCTCGCGCCAACGTCGAGTGCCAGCGCGGCGAGTTCAGGGATCGGGTCGATCACGCCTTGCGGGTATTGAGGCGCTGAACCCACGACGAGTGCGGTGTTCGCGTTGATGAGATCGGCCGCGGCGTCCACGTCGGCCCGCCATTCAGCGTCCACCGGCACCTTGTTGACCTTGACTCCGAAGTAGTGGGCGGCCTTGTGAAACGCGGCATGGGCGCTGATGGGCAGCACCATCTCGGGTTCGGTGATGCCGCGCTCCGTTCTCGCGCGTTCCATCGCGGCGCGCACTCCCATCAGAATCGATTCGGTCCCGCCTGACGTGAGGAACCCGGCTGCATCCGGCGCGCCGTGCAGGAGCTCGGCCGTGATGCCGACGACCTCGGATTGAATCTCGCCCAGGCTGGGAAACGCGATCGTATTGAGGGCGTTGTCGTGAAGGAACATGAGCGCCACCGCCGCGATCGCCTCGTGAGCCTCGGGGCCGGCGTCGTAGACCATGCCGAATGTTCGGCCCTCCTGCCAGCGCACATCGTTGGTTCGTTTGGCAGTGAGAGCCGCGATGATCTCGTCGGTTGTGAGTCCATGTTGTCCGAGCATGTTCGGAGTGTAGGCACGCATGCAGGTGGAGTCCGCCGGCGCAGCATCCGCTTGTACCCTGCTTGCGGTGGATATCCCGAGCGTTGAGATCGGCCGTGCCGTGGTGCGCGGCCGTCTCGTCGAACACGGTGCGGTGCGCCAGTTTCTGGGGCTGAGATTTGCCGCACCACCCACGGGTCCGCGTCGGTTCTCGGCGCCGGAGCGAGTTGCGCTCGATGGCGTGATCGACGCCATTGCGTTCGGTCCGGCCGCGCCGCAGTTCCCGGGGATGGGCACTGTCCCCGGCGATGTCACGCCGGATTCGATGGACGAGGATTGTCTGTTCTTGAACGTGTGGGCGCCCAGCGCGCCCGGGCCCCATCCGGTCTTCGTGTGGTTCTACGGCGGTGCGTTTCTCGGAGGGTCCACGGCCGACCCCACCATCAATGGTGGGCGGCTCGCGGCGCGCGCTCCGATGGTTGTGGTGACGGTGGGGTACCGCGTTGGCGCGCTGGGCTCGCTGGATCTGGGTGCGACGAACTGTGGCCTGCGTGATCAACAGTGCGCCCTCGAGTGGGTTCGTGACCACATCGGCGCGTTCAGTGGAGACGCCGATCGGGTGACGATCGCGGGTGCGTCAGCAGGTGGGGGATCGGTGTTGCACCTGCTGGCCTCACCCGGCACCGCCGGGCTGTTTTGCGGGGCAATCGTGCAGAGCGGCGCGACCGACTACACGCGGACTCGGGCGGAGATCGGGCGCGTCACCGAAATGTTCGTCGACGCGCTTGACGGTGCCGATCCGCGTGCCGTTCAGTGGCGTCAGATCATCGAGGCGCAGGGACGCGCCATGGCGCCGTTGATGACGGAGATGGCGCGGATGCCTTTCCATCCCTGTGTTGACGGCGACGTACTGCACGCGCGCCCCGTCGATGCACTTCGGGCGGGGGTGGGCGCGGAGGTGGCCTTGGTGATCGGAACGACGCGTGACGAGATGCGGCTGTTCTTCGCGGAACCGCAGATCGCCGAGAAGCAGATGCGAAAGCGGGTCGACCGGTATCTCGGCCGTGATGGCACGGCGTTGATTGATGCGTACCGTGCGATCGTGGGTGATGACCCGATGGACCTCTGGGCGGCGATCCAGAGCGATCGGGAGATGTTGCTGCCCGCAGTCGCGATCGCGGAGGGTCACCAGGGTGCAACGTTCCGCTATCTGTTCACTTGGGAGGCTGCACCGCGCTCAGACGGGCTGGCGTTGCGGTCGTGTCACGCGGTCGACCTCCCATTCACGTTTGCAACCCTCGATCAGCTGGGGTGGGAGTCCTGGACCGGAGCGGAGGAGGACGCGGCCGGGGCCACGGCGTTGGTCGGTGCACTGCAGGACGCGTGGTGCCGCTTCGCGGCTACCGGCGATCCGGGATGGCCGGACCATGAGTCTGGGCAGGTCCAGGTGTTCGGTCGAGATAGTGGTGTCGTCGCGGACCCGTCCGCGGCGCGTGTTGCGGTCTGGCGATGAATGATGCCGCAGCCGTCCGCTGACGGATAGGCGGTCCGGACATTCGGTTCCCGGCGATCGATCGCGTTGTCCACGGGGTGGGCGCGATCGATCAGGTGCCGACGTTGGTCGAAGAGCTCGTTGCTCGGCGGGCGATGATCATCATCGGCCGCACACTCGCGACCGCCACCCCACGGATCGCCAAACTCGAGCGAGCGCTGGGTGGCCGCCATCGCGCCACCTTCCCGCGGATGAGGGCGTACGCGCCCCGAGCCGATATCGACGCGGCGATCGAGTTGGTGCACGAATGCGACTCCGAACCTATCCGGTTGTCGTCCCCCGGCGGGCGGCGCAATCTGCGAAGCTCGGTCACGACCATGGTTCCGATCGCGAGGAGCGCACGATGGAGTACCGACGGCTGGGTCGAACCGGTGTTGAGGTCAGCCCACTGTGTCTGGGGGCGATGATGTTCGGCGCCTGGGGAAACCGCGACCACGATGCCAGCATCGCGATCATTCACGCCGCGCTGGATGCAGGGATCAACTTCATCGACACCGCGGATGTGTATGCGGCGGGTGAATCCGAGGAGATTGTGGGCAAGGCGCTCGTGGGCCGTCGTGACGGGGTGGTCCTGGCGACCAAGGTCCACGGAGTGATGGGGTCGGACCCGAACGCGGGTGGGATCTCGCGCCGGTGGATCATGCGCGAATGTGAGGCGAGCCTGCGCCGGCTCGGCACTGACTACATCGACCTGTACCAGATCCATCGCCCCGATCCTCGTGTCGATATCGACGAGACGCTCGGCGCGCTCACGGATCTCGTGCGCGCGGGCAAGGTGCGCTACCTCGGGAGTTCCACGTTCCTCCCGTCGCAGATTGTCGAGGCACAATGGACCGCCGAGCGGCGCGGTCGTGAGCGGTTCATCTGTGAGCAACCGCCGTACTCGATGCTCACGCGCGGTATCGAGGCCGATGTGCTTCCGACGTGTGATCGCTACGGCATGGGGGTGATCCCGTGGAGTCCGCTGTCCGGCGGATGGCTCTCGGGCAAATGGCGTCACGGCGCGGCCAACTCGAGCCGACGTTCAGCGATGATGCCGGACCGGTACGACCTTGACCTGCCCGAGAACCAGCGCAAGCTCGACGCAGCCGATGCCCTCGGCGCATTGGCGGATGACCTCGGCATCAGCCTGGTGCATCTCGCGATTGCGTGGGTGATCAATCACCCGACCGTGACTGCTGCGATCATCGGTCCGCGGAAGATGGACCAGCTCACATCGCAACTTGGCGCGGTTGATGTCAGGCTCGATGCCGCGACACTGGACCGTATCGATGAGATCGTGCCACCGGGGACGAACTTCGGGTGGGCCGACGCAGGGTATTCGCCGCCGTCGATCGCGAGCCCGTCTCGCCGCCGCCGCCGCTGAGCGACGCCACCCCAACACGAGCCAGGCCACGATCAGGCAACGCGGTTCGTCGTTGGAGGTAGCCGTCGTCGTACCGGGAGGGATCAGACGACCTGGACCCATGTGGCGACGCTGGGCGTTCCCGCGGTGTCAACGCCATAGAGCATGTACCAACCCGGGGGAGTGAGGTGCGGGTTCGCGTCGAGGTTCGCGGTGACGTTGGCACCGGTCTGGGTGAAGGGTAGATCGACGAGCCGCTGATCGGGATCGTTGCTATGGGTGGCTGCAGAGGGCCGAACGAGTTCGACCCACTTCAGGGCCCGGTCCGATTGGAACGTGGTCGATGAACCTCGTGTGATGGTCCGGGCCGCCGCTCCCACGGTGAGGTTGGGCCGGACCTTCCCGACATAGTCGGGGGTGTAGATCTCGATCCGCATCTCGAAGTCGGCACCGTCATTGCCGGCGTTGCCGCCGAAGGTCGCAACTCGTCCGTCGGGGAGGAGAAGTGCCTCCGAGTGGTAGGTCCGCCCAACCGTGGACATCGCGGCGTCTTCCCACTTCCCGGTGTCGGGGTGGTAGATCTGCGCGGTGTAACGGAACGCGAAGTCGGGCTGGTCGCGATCGAACCATGTTTCGTTGGAGCCACCGGATTGCAGGACCGTCCGGTCGGGGAGCACTACGGCGCTGACATACTGCTTTGCCTCGCTCAGCGGCGGGCCGGGCACATAGGTCGGACTTGCTTGGGTGAGGTCGATGATCGCGGTGCTGGCTGTTGCAAGCGCCGCGGGGTCGTTGTGTTGTCCGCCGCCCATGACCATCACCTTCTGATCCTGCGCGGGCGGGAGCAGGACCGATGCGCCCATATCGCGGCGGTCCACGTTGGTGAGGCCCGGGACGGGAATGAAGGTGTTCCCGTCTGGGTCCCAGATCCCGGCGGTATCGCTGCCATCACCGAAGGTGGAGACACCGCTGTAGAGGAAGCGACCGTCGGCCATGAGGTGGAGCGCGGGATACGGCGGAAGGAAGCTCGCGGTGGTCTGGTGCGCCGACCAGGTTCCCGCGCCGGTGCCGGTGGGCGGTGTGAAGGTCTGGAAGTTGCTGACGAGCAGCGCGTTCTGGTCATTGCCGCCGACCACGATGACCTTGCCATCGCCGCGGCTGACCAATGTGGGGTACCAGTGGCCCTCCGCGAGATCGGGTTCCTTGACGTACGCGTGGTTTGCGAGATCGAAGCGGTACGACTTCTGTGAACCGAAGTAGTTGGAATCGGTCGCGAGATCCGGGTAGCGGGCGGTCCCTCCCGCGACGAGCAGGTTGCCGTTGGGCAAGAACGCGTGACCAGCACAGAACATGTCGTACGGGGTGGCGATTGAGCGGAAGGTGTTCTTCACCGGGTCCCACTCCGTGGTCTTGAATGTGCCCGCGGCGAACAGCTCAGGGTCGTTGCCAGATCCCTGGATGAGTAACACGCTGCCGTTCGAGAGCAGCGCGGCGTGGACAGCGCGCACCGGGGAAGGCGTTGTATTCAGCGACCACTTGCCGACGCCGCAGGCTGAGGCGGTGATGGCGAGTCCGACGACCATGGGCAACATAAGCCGCCGGGTGCGCCGCGGGGGTATCGACTCACCAAGTTTCCTGCTCCCCATTTCCCAAAGTCTACTGGTTGGGATGAATGGATCAGACCTGGCTAAACCGCCTCGCTCATCGTTCCGATGCAGGTGCCGGCGGGGCGGTGCTTGACTGTCGCTCGTGCCGAGCTCTTCGCCAGGGTCCGATCTCGTGATCGCCACGTGGAACGTGCTGGCCGCACCGTGGGCGTCGTCGTCGTTCTATCCGGAAGCAATGGATACGGCGGTGCTTGATCGCTCGGTTCGGGCCGCGCTCGTGGGCGCGCATGCGGCCACGTTCCTCGCCGATGTGCTCTGTTTGCAGGAGACCACGCCACCCGACCTCGCGGCGGTCGTCTCTCATCTCCAGCGCTACGAAAGCTTCGCGACCTCGAACACCCGCGGCTTGTGGTCGAAGTGGTCGACCATCGAGATTCCGTGGGAGCCAAATGGCACTGCCATCGTGTGGCGAGCGGGTGCGTTCGATGACATCACCACGGGAGCGTTGGCGCTGAGTGATGACGGCAACATCGCGACATGGATGCGTGCCCGACATGTGAGTTCCGGGCGCCGGGTGCGGATCCTGAGCGTGCACCTCGATGCAGACGACGCGGCGTTGCGTCGCTCGCAGTTGCCAGTGGCCCTCGGGTTTTTCAGCGCCGAGCCGGGAAGCATCGATGTGGTGGCCGGTGACTGTAACGAGGACACGGTTGGGAACGATCTTGGCGAGATGTGTGATCAACACGAATTCGTCGATGCGCTCACCGTCCTCGGCTGTACGGAGCCGACCCACCCCTACGCTCGACCGTCGGACGATTACGCGCCCATCGCTCGCCTTGATCATGTGTTGGTGCGGGGGACGCGGCCGGTTTCCGGTGCAGTGATCGATTCCGGCGTCTGGCCGGTCGACCTTCCAGGGGAGAGGATGGAGGAACACTTGCGCCGGACCGGATCGGATCATCTCCCCGTCACGGTAACGGTCACGGTGGCGTCGGGCACCTGAAAATCCGATGTTCGACGCACGGATGGTGTCGTCCGTCGAGCGTTCCGCGCCGATTCGTGGCACGCTGGTGGGCAATGACGATGACCATGCTGCCTTCCGACCTGGAGCCCGTGGTGGAGGAGCTGCTTCACCGCCACCTGGAGACAACGAAGGAGTGGTTCCCGCACGAACTCGTGCCGTGGGGCCAAGGTCGGGACTTCGAATCCGGCGTCGACTGGGATCCCAACGATGCGAGGCTTTCAGAGCTGGCGCGTGTCGCCCTGTTGGTGAACCTGCTCACCGAAGACAACCTTCCCTATTACACCGTCACCTTGTTGGGCGCGAATACCGAGGGGCCATGGGGAGCATGGACCCGTCGCTGGACCGCGGAGGAAGGCCGCCATGCGATCGTGATTCGTGACTACCTCACGGTGACCCGCTCGATCGATCCGGTGGCCTTGGAGCGCGGCCGAATGCAGCAAGTGTCGGTTGGTCAGACGCCGCAGTTCGATGCCGTGGCCGACGCGCTGGTGTACACCACGTTGCAGGAGCTCGCGACCCGTATCTCGCATCGCAACACTGGCCAGCTCTTGGAAGACCCTGCCGGTCGAGCGGTCATGAGCCGCGTCGCTCAGGATGAGAATCTTCATCATCTGTTCTATCGCGATGTCGCGACCGTAGGAGTCGAGCGCCACCCTTCCGAGATGGTGATGGCGATGGATCGGGTGGTGCGTGGCTTCACGATGCCGGGCACGGGCATTGCCAACTTCACGCGCCACGCGCGGATGATCGCGGATGCGGGAATCTATGACTTCTCGGTCCACTACCACCAGATCCTGGTGCCGATCATCTTGCAGCGGTGGGCGCTCACCGATCTCGAAGGGTTGACCCCCGAGGCCGAGGCCGCTCGCGATTCTCTCGTTTCCTACATCGAACGGATTGGTAAAGCAGCGTCGCGTCTCGAGCAGCGGCGCGAGCGCGCGGCAGCGAAGGAGTCTTGATGCTGACCGCGGGCTTCAACCATGTGGCCGTCATCACCAAAGATGCAGATCGGTTTCTCGAGTTCTACGGTTCGGTGTTCGGTGCCGAGAAGTCGGCCGAACTGGTGGACGGGCCGCCGGATCACCAGTTCCGACTGATGATCATCGACGTGGGTCACTACGCAGAACTCAATGTCTTCGAGATGCCGGACAATCCCGAGGTGGATCGCCAGACTCCTGGCTTCGGACGCGGCCGCATCGATCACCTCGCGTTGCTCGCGGAGTCGATGGAGGCGTTCGAAGAGATCCGGCGGCGCCTCATAGCGCGTGGGGCAACGGATGAGTTCGTGACCGACTTCGGCAAAGTGTTGAGCGTGTTCTTCCGTGATCCCGATGGACTCGAGTGTGAGGTGTGCGTCCCGAATCCGGACTGGGTTCCGGGCGAGATCAACCCTCCCGGCACCCCATCCGCGCGGTTCGCTTCCTGACGCCACGATTTGAGGACCGGCGGGTCCCGCGGCCGTACGTGGTTTTCGGCTCGGGTGGGCCACGACGAACCGGCTACTGTGTCGGCACGCCGCGGGGTGGAGCAGTCTGGTAGCTCGTCGGGCTCATAACCCGAAGGTCGTAGGTTCAAATCCTACCCCCGCCACCATCGAAACGGCGCGAAAGTGCTGGTCAGAGGCCCTCACTCCGGTGAGGGCCTCTTGCTGTGCGGAGTCCTGCAGCGCGACTTCTAACGCAATTTCTAACGCGAATTTCGCGACGCTTCTACCGGGCACCCCGAAGTGTTGTTCACCCCGTCCCATCGAGTGCCATCCCGTGTCGTCGGCTCCCGTCCTGTCCCGGGTCCGGCGGGCCAGCGGGGAAACACGTCGGGCACAGAACCCGACGTCGTCTTGTCTGTAGGAATGGACCCGGTGGATGGGCGACGGGGCGGGTTCATGCGTGCGCACCGACCATCCAGCAGGCGGCGGTGAAGCGGACTTCGCTTCCGTTCACATAGGGATCGAAGGCCGGTCGGACGAACTCAGCGACGCGGGCTCGGGTGGCTGTGTCCACGTCCGCCAAGGCGCGGCCGAGGGGACCGAGGTGCGTGATGTAGCGGATCAGTTCCTGCTCAGGCATCGTGCAGTCGACATTGATCGGCTGGATCTCGATGCCGCTCCAGCCGCTCTTCTCGAGCAGAGTGCGAAGGCGCTGCTCGTCTGCGAACGCAAACTGTCCCGGCGCGTCGGGTTCGCGGTGCGGGATCGTCACGAGCGGCGAGGCCGCTCGTTCGGCCGTCGTCATGAACGGATTCTCCGCCGCGCGGCGCCAGACGATGAGCCGCAGCAGGCCTCCTTCCCTCGCCGCGTTGCGCAGATTCGAGAATGCCTGGACAGTGTCGTCGAAGAACATGACGCCGAATCGCGAGACGATCATGTCGAAGCTCGCTGGTTCGAACGTGTGTCGCTGCGCGTCGGCATGAATGAAGCGTGCTCTAACGCAGTCGCGCTCGGCGCGCCTCCTGGCGGTCGAGACCAGCGGTTCGGAAATGTCGATGCCGGTGCAGCTTCCGCCGGCATCGAGATGTCTCGCAATGGCCAGCGTGGTGACGCCGGCGCCACAGCCGACGTCAAGAACCCGTCCTCCTGCGCCGGTGTCGACTGCGTCGACGAGCAGGTCCTCGACCGGCTGGAAAAGCCCGTCCATGACTTCCTGCATCTCGACCCAGCCGTGTCCGCCAGGCCCATTCCACACGGCAGCTTGTTCACCGTTCCGGTCTTCGGCTTGTGCCATTGATCTCTCCTTCCGGTTGCGTCTGTGATGTGGCACTTACGCGGTCCGCAATGCGTGCCGTAGGTCGTCCTGGACCAGGCTTGCGTTGATTGCCATTGCGGCCGTGGCCGCGGCCCCGGCGGCGGCGATCACCGAC
>JANPBJ010000056.1:0-18750 GCA_031430375.1 Acidimicrobiia bacterium | reverse complement strand
TGTCAATGGTCAGTGAGATCTGCCCGTGGGCGGACAGTGGTTCTGCCCGGTGGTGGCCAACAGAACTGCCCGGGCGTGGCCGGTAGTTCTGCCCGGGATCATTCGGCGAGGGGCTTCACCCCCTTGCCGGTGGTGGCTTGGGTGAGGCGGATCGAGTCGCCGGCGGTGAGCACGACGTGCGCGTGATGTAGGAGCCGGTCGACGGTCGCGTTCGCGATGGTTTTGGGCATGAGTTCATCGAACCCGGCGGGATGCAGGTTCGACGAGAGCGCGATCGCGCGGCGTTCGTAGGCGGCGTCGACAACGCGGTAGAGCGCTTCGGCGGTCTCGGTCGCGACGGGCAACAGTCCGATGTCGTCGATGCAGATCAGATCTGCGCGCAGGATCTTGCGGACCGCGCGGCTCGTGGTGTCGTCCGCACGATGGCGTCGGAACAGTGCACCGAGACTCTCGAGCGAGAACCACATCACATGCGCGCCCGCCTCGATCGCGGCATGACCGAGCGCTTCGAGCAAATGAGATTTGCCGGTCCCGGACGGGCCACACACGACGAGGTTCTCATGGTTCGTGACCCACTCCAACGTCCGTAACGACCGTTGCGTCGGTGTCGGAATCGACGAGGTGGTCTCGTCCCACGCGTCGAACGTTTTGCCGGTCGGGAACCCCGCCGCTTTGCGGCGTGTTCCGACCGACGATGCCCGCCGGCCGGCGACTTCCTCAGCGAGGAGGGCCCGGACTGCTTCGGCGGGTTCCCACCGTTGTGCTTTCGCGGTCGCGAGGACATCCGGTGCGTGGCGGCGCATATGTGGGAGGCGAAGTTGTCGCAACAAGTCGATCACTTCGTCGGTAACACCCGCCGCGCTCGTGGTCGTGGTCATCGTCCGAAGCCTTCCCACGCGCCGGTCCCGTCTTGGAGCGAGTGGCCAGGGCCAGCGCGTCGTGTGTCGCCGCCGGGATGCGCGGCGAGGATCGATGCGAGGTCACCTTCACCGAACCGTCCGAACATCGCGGCGTGGCCGAGTGCCCAATCGACGCGTTCACGGCCATGCAACGCGGCACAGTCGACCGCGTCGGCCATCTTCACCTTGACGCGCGTCGCGCCCGACACGCCCGCTTCGATGAGCCATGTGCGGGCCCCGTCACCAATCGCGAGGAACGCGGTCTCCGCACTGTTGGTTGGTTTCGGTTCTCGGTGCAGTGGCCCGACCGGTCGGGGCGGGTAGTGGGCATCGTCGATCATCGGATGACCTGGCGTGGAGAGGCGATGCCGGGCAACTCGATCGCGCCTCGCCCCGCCACGTGGGTGGCGACGAGTTCGTCGCCGTCGACCCGGACCCACACGACCTCGTCTGCGAGCTCGTGGGGGACCGAGTAGGTGACACCCCCATAGGAGATCGTCGCCGACCACCCGACCTTGCGTGTCTCACCGAAACACGCCGTGAACCCCACCGTGGGGAGACGATGCAGGTGTTGGCGTTCCTCGGCGAGCATCACCTCGGGTGGCCGTCTGGTTGCTCGATGCGGCCGGGTGTTGATCATCGTCATGAACGCGTCGCACGCATCAACGAGTTCGGTCCACGACCCGTAAGCGGGTAACAGGTTCGCGTCGGTCGGCACCAGATCGGCTTTCGCGACCCGCACCGTTGCTTCCGAGCCGCCTTTCGATTCGGGGTCGAACGGCACACACGTCGCGATCGTCACCCCGTAGTGATGGCCGGCTTCCACAATCCGCGGGTTGCGGATCGCGATGCCGGCCACATGATCGACCGTCACGGTCTTCTCGTTGTCGGTCAACCAATACGTCGGAACGCCACCGAACGCTCGCATCGCCCGATCCAACGAGCCGATCACGGTCGGTGAGGTCCGGTCCCATGTTGGGAACACCACCCGGGTGCGTGACCAGCCCAGCCACGCGCAGAACAAGTTCGTGCCCCGCCCGCAGATCGTCGGGCCCTGACCCCAATCCCATTGGGCCCACAAGCCCGGCTCCGCGATCCACGGCCGATACACACGCCGCCGGCCATGCCGGTAGTTCGCTTTCGCCCCGGCGACCGCGCGACGCGTGGTGCGTTCCGAGCCGGTGAACCCCAACACCACCAACTTGTCGAACGCAACATCCGCGCGGATCTTGCCGTTCGAACGATC
This sequence comes from Acidimicrobiia bacterium, assembly GCA_031430375.1. GTDB lineage: Bacteria > Actinomycetota > Acidimicrobiia > IMCC26256 > JAENVU01 > JAENVU01. The sequence continues at coordinate 16,605 of JANPBJ010000056.1, read as the reverse complement.
GACCCATTCCTCGACCTTGCCCAAGAACGGATCGATCAACCGCGAACGCGTCGCCGGTTCGCCCTGCACCGGCAACTCGCCGGCGTCGCGTCGCGCGACCCAGTCCTCGACGGTGTGATGAGAACACCCCGCCAGCTCGCCCGCACCGCGATAACTACGGGTCAAATCGAATGCTTCCAAAATCTCCATGACTTCCTCGTAAGACTTCAACTGCTCCTCCTGGTCGGCCGGTCTCGGTTCGCACCGACCAGTCGACTCAGGAGGAGCACCCACCCCAGGAACCCAGGGCAGAACGAATATCAACGAGGGCAGAACCACCGACCGCCATTGGGCAGTTTTGTTGGCCACGCCCGGGCAGTCACACGACCGCCACCGGGCAGGATCTCATGGCCGCCGACACACGGCATTTCGGACCGTACCTTGCATGGGGTGGGTTGTTGTGCGCGCAATGGCCGGCACTCCCCACTCGGATTCCTCGTGTCATAGCAGCGACCGGTGCACCACCGATTGTCGTCGTCGGCACGACAGCGGATCCGGCGACGCCCTACGTCTGGGCCGAGAAGCTGGTCGACCAACTCGACAGCGCAGTCCTGCTGACCAGAACCGGCACAGGCCACGTCGCGTACCTCGCGAACTCGTGTGTGCGAGCGCGGCTGGACGCCTACTTCGTCGACGGTCGGCTTCCCGATACCTCGACACCGTGTCCCGGCTGACCCAGCAAGTCTTCGAGGAGGGCGCGCACGCGTCGATCGATCTCGTCGAGCATCGGTCGCACGGCTGCTGCGGATTTCCCCGCGGGATCGTCGAGTTGCCAATCGAGGTAGCGCTTTCCCGGAAAGATCGGGCACGCGTCGCCGCACCCCATAGTGATCACGACATCGGCGGCTTCGACTGCATCTCGGTCGAGCAACTTGGGGATTTCCTGCGAAACGTCGAGACCGAACTCAGCGAGGACCTCCACGACCGCCGGGTTGATCTCGTCGGCCGGTGCACTTCCAGCCGATCGCACCGTGACCCGACCCTGGGAATGGTGATCGAGCAACGCAGCTGCGATTTGGGACCGACCGGCATTGTGGACGCAGACGAACAGCACCTCGGGAAGACTCTTCACGGCGGTCAGCGTATGTAGTTCAACTTGGCCAGAGGCTGACCGAGAGGTGAACATCGATCGACCGACCGACCGACCGCCCTCAGTGGGAGTTGGTCTCGATGGCGCTCGACCACCAGTGCGCGGCGGCGGCATCGACGACACGTGGGAACATGACCCGCATCTCAATCTGCGCCGAACCTTCGCGTCCGACGCCTTGCTCGGTCCGGCCAGATGGCACTACGACCGGCTGGCGGACCTGCAACTTTCGGTGAATGACTGATCGCGCTGCGAGGATCGCAGCACCGACGTACGGCCCGGGCTCCGGCAACGCGAGGCGGTAGGTCAGCGGATGCGCGGTTCGAGGCGGGCGCCCGACGCGAACGCCAGTTGGCCGGCCAGCAGGCTCGTGGGATCGGATCCCTCACGCACGAGCACGTCACCCATCGCCAGCGCCTCGCGGCGCCCCAGATCACGAGCGGCCCACAGCGAACGGACTGTGGCCCGGATCGCGGCCGGAGGAGCGGAGGCGATCGTGCGCGCCGCCCATTCGGCGCGCGCTCGCAGCTCGGTGGGCGGGACGACCTCGGAGACGAATCCGACCTCGTGGGCACGCCGCGCGGAGAGCCGTTCGTGTGCTCCGAGCAGCGCCGTCCTTGCGGCCTCGTGGAATGGCATCTTCTGGACCATGTGCATGGACTCGTAGCATGCGGCCATCCCGAACGTGACGTGCGGGTCGAAGAACGTGGCGTCCTCCACGGCGATGATGAACTCCACTTCGCCGAGCATGTAGAACGCGCCACCACACGCCATGCCATTCACGGCTGCGATCACCGGCGTCCACAAGTCGTTGGTCTTCGGGCCGAGATACTGGCCCGGGTCGTCGAAACTCCACTCGCTCGGCTCGGCGATCGGGCGAACCTGCCCTCCGTCGGTGCCCGCGCCGTCGAGCCAGTGACCCATCGTCTCGGTCCGATCGACGCCGCTGCAGAATGCTCGGTCGCCGGCACCCGTGAGCACGACGCAACGAACCCCGGCGTCGGTGCGCAAACTTCGCCACAGGCTCTGCAACTCCTGGCGCATGGCCTGGTTGAAAGCGTTGTGGACCTCGGGCCGGTTGAGCGTCACCCACGCGACTCCGTCGGTCACTTCGTAGAGCAAAGTCTCGAATTCCATGCTTCCACGCTAACGGCGCCGACCAGACCTGCCGCGCCGATGAAGACGCTGGTCGGCACGTCAACGGGTACGTCAACGGGGATGTCGATAACCTGACACGCATGTCAGGCACGGCTGGCCAGGCACCGAGGAGACCATCAATGACACACCACGGAATCGTCGACGCCGATGCCCACATCCTCAAACCACCGGACATCTGGAAGAACCGGCTGCCCTCGAAATACCAGGACTGCGCACCCCAACTCGTGAAGGATGCCGACGACGAGCAGGCCAAGCTCACCGGCGGCGACGCGGCGCGCATCTGGCACCTCGACAACCAGGTGTAACGCTCCTCCTCATGGATCTCGGGCTGAGCGGACGCGTCGCGCTGGTGACCGGCGGAAGCCAGGGCATCGGCCGCGAGATCGCGCTGGTACTCGCGGCCGAGGGCGCCGACATCGCAATCTGCGCGCGCCGCGCCGACCGGCTCGCCCAGACCGCCGCGGAGATCAGGGCCCTCGGACGCCGCGTCGTCGCAGTCCCGGCCGACGTCGCCCATGCCGACGGTCCCGTCACTGTGCTCGACGAGACCATGGCGGCCTTCGGCCGCGTCGACATCCTCGTGAACAACGCAGGGAAGGGACATGCGTTGGCCCTGGCCGAGCTCGACGACGACGATTGGCACGCCAGTCTTGAGCTCAACCTCATGAGCGCCGTGCGATTCGCCCGCGGTTGCGTTCCCGTCATGCGCGCGCACGAGTGGGGACGCATCATCAACATCGCATCCCGTGTCGGGCGCGAACCCGATCCATACTTCGCGGCCTACGGCGCCGCGAAGGCCGCGCTCATCAACTTCTCGAAGAGCCTCGCCAACGCATACTCCGGCGACGGTGTGCTCACCAACTGCATCGTGCCGGGACTGATCCACGGGGAAGCGGTCGACGAGGCCGCGCGGCGCAGCGCCACCGCAACCGGCAAGACGGTCGAAGAGGTGTTCGCGGCCACGTTGCGGAAGCGACCCATACCGGTCGGCCGCATGGGTGAGCCGGCCGACGTCGCCGGGCTCGTGGCGTTCCTCGCGTCCGATCGCGCGTCTTGGATCACCGGGGCATGTTTCGACGTCGACGGCGGCATCGTGCGCGCGGACCGCTGACCGTGGACTTCGACTTCGACCCCGATGACAAGAGGTTCCGCGACGAACTCCGTACCTTCCTCGATGCAGCCCTTCCCGAGTGGTGGAGCGGGATGTTCGTGGATGATCCCCGCGCGATCCCGTTCACCCGTGAGTTCTGTGACCAGCTCGCCCAGCGCGGCTGGCTCACCGCCGCGTGGCCGCCCGAGCACGGCGGATCAGGCGCCACTGTATGGACCCAGACCGTCCTGCGCGAGGAGATGTGGGCCGCCGAGGAGCCCCGGGGCCCGCAGTACATGAACCTCAACTACATCGGCCCACTGATCATGCGGTTCGGAACGCCCGACCAGCGGGCGCGGTTCCTTCCCCCAATGGCCCGTGGCGAGGTGATCTGGTGTCAAGGATTCTCCGAACCCGACGCCGGATCGGACCTCGCGTCGCTGCGAACGCGCGCCGTAGAAACTGACGACGGGTTCGTGGTCAATGGCACCAAGATCTGGACCAGCTACGCCGACACACCCGCGCAATGGTGTTTGCTGCTCGTGCGGACCGATCCCGCCGCGGCGCGCCACGAGGGCATCTCGGTCCTACTGGTGAACATGGCGACCGCGGGCATCGCCGTGCGCCCCATCGACACCATGGCCGGCCCACACGAGTTCAACGAAGTGACGTTCGCGGATGTGGTTGTGCCCCGCGACGCCCTGCTTGGCGAACCGAACCGCGGCTGGGGGATCATCGCGGCCGGGCTCACGTTCGAACGGGTCGGCATCGCGCGTTACGCGCGAGCAGCACGGGTGCTCGAACATCTCGTCGAGTACGCCAACACCACCGGGCGTGCCGGCGATCCTATGGTTCGGAATCAGCTCGCTGATCTGCGCGCGCGATGCGAGGCAGCTCGCCTCCTCGCGTACCGCGCGATCTCCGTCCAGGGCCGCGGCGAAGTCCCCACGGTGGAGGCATCTATCGCGCGGATCCATGCGACCCAGCTCGAACAGGCTGTTGCCCACGCCGGCCTCGCGCTTCTGGGCCCCGCCGGTCTGTTGCGCGCCGGTGATCCGTGGGCGCCGCTCGGCGGCGAAGTGCAACGTCACTTCGTCCGCAACGTGCCCACCACGATCGCCGCAGGATCGCTCGAGATCCAGAAGAGCATCGTGGCCCGGCACGGCCTCGGTCTCCCCCGGTCGGGCTGACCCGATGGATCTCGAGTTCAGCGACGAACAGGTGCTGCTGGCCGAGACGGCGGCAACATTTGTGGCGCGCGAATGCCCGCCGACGCGAGTACGACGCATCGAAGCAGCCGAGAACTGGTTCGACGAAGACCTCTGGAAGTCGATGGGCCGGCTCGGCTGGTGCGCGCTCGCGCTTCCGGTTGAGCACGGCGGTCTGGGCCGCGGCCTGCTCGAAGTCGCGGTGCTCGCCGAGCAACTCGGCGCCGGACCGCTGCCGTCGCCGCTGCTCACGTCCACCACGTTCGCGGCGCTCCCGATCCTCTGGGCCGGCAGCGACGCGCAGCGGGCACGGCTGCTTCCCGGTCTGGCGACCGGTGACCGGATCGGCACCCTGGCCGTGGTCGAGACCACGCTGCCCGACCTGTGGGGCGAGGTACAAACCGTCGGCGGCCGACCGCTCTCCGGCACGAAGCTCACCGTTCCGTGGGCCGGGGTCGCCGACACGTTGATCGTGGCGACTGCCGACGGACCGTGGCTGGTGGAGCCCGACCGCGGTGGAGTGTCGTGCGAACGCCACGACGCCTTCGCGGGCGACCCGCTCTACGCAGTGACGCTCAACAATGTGGACGCCGAGCCGCTCGGGGATCCGGATCGGCCCGCGGGTCCCGATGTGACGCGCCGGGCGCTCGACGCGGCCGCGATCGTCGGGCTTGCGTACGCGGTCGGCGCGGCCGAGGCATGCCTCGACTCATCGGTGCAGCACGCGTCCGAGCGAGTGCAGTTCGGCCGTCCGATCGGCAGCTTCCAGGCCGTCGCCCATCGCTGCGTGGACATGCGCACCGACATCGACGCGTGTCGTCTCCTCGCGTATGAGGCCGCCTGGGCAATCGACCGCGGGCGGGACGCCACAGTGCCGGTCACCGCGGCGCTTACCTACGCTTCCGGTGCACTGCGCCGGGTGTTCCTCCACGCCCACCAAGTGCACGGCGCTTCCGGGTTCTCGACCGAAACCGACCTGCACCTGTTCACCCGCCGACTCGAGGCATTCGTCGTGACCTTCGCTGCGCCAAGTAGCCACGGCGATCGCCTCGCGGCCGCCATGGGTCTGACGGGCGCGGCGGATGCGGCCCGGCCTGCGTGATGGAGCACCCGGCGGCCACGTTCGCGGGCGCGCTCGCCGCCGCGTGCGCGCGTCAGCCGGATCGGCTCGCGTTGGTCGAAGGCGATCGTCGGCTTACCTACCGCGACCTCCACGCCCGCACGGCTCAGGTTGCAGACGCGCTCCTTCACGCGGGAGTCGGGCCGGGTGATGTCGTCACATCGCGGCTGGCGAACAGCATCGAGTCGGTGGCGCTCTGTTTCGCGTTGTGTCGGATCGGAGCAGTGCACAACCCCGTCGTCGCGTCCCACGGCGAACACGAGCTGGCCACGATCACCGACGATGCGCACAGCGCCCTGCTCGTCGACTCCCCGGATCACGAGGTCTTCCACCGGCCCGCGCGCGGCTCGGCCTCACCACCCGTCGCGGAGGTCGACGCGCCCCGATTCCTGATGTACACGTCGGGGTCCACCGCCCGCCCGAAGGGAGTGCTCCACTCCGACACAACACTGCTCGCCGAATGTTCGGCGCAGGCCACGTTCCATCAACTCCACGATTCCGAGGTGTTCGTCGTGCCGTCATCGGTCGCGCACGTCTCGGGCCTCGTCTACGGGGTGCTGCTGCCGATCTGGCTTGGTGCGACCGCGGTCTTGATGCCACGCTGGGATCCGGGCGCGTTCCTCGCGCTCGTGGAAGCCGAGCGAGCCACGTTCTGCGGCGGCGCTCCCGCGTTCTTGCAGGGCGCCGCCGACCATCCCGACGTCGCACGACGCGACCTCGCATCGCTTCGGATCTTCCCCGTCGGCGGTGCCGATGTTTCCGCCGATCTCGTACGACGCGCCGCGAAGAACCTCGGAGTTCGCACCGGTCGCGGCTACGGCTCAACTGAGTTCCCGAGCGTCACCAGCAGTGCCGGCCTCGATACCCCTGACGAACGGCGTGCCACGACCGACGGGCGCCCGATCGGCACGAACGAGGTGCGGATCGTCGATGGCGCGATCGAGGCGCGTGGCCCGGAGCTCTTCTGCGGCTACACCGATCCAGCCCTCGACGTCGATGCCTTCACCGAGGACGGTTGGTTCCGAACCGGGGACCTCGGTGTCCTCGACGCCGAGGGCTACCTCACCGTGACCGGACGACGAACCGACATCATCATCCGGCTCGGAGAGAACATCAGCGCCCGCGAGCTCGAAGTCCTGCTGAGCGACCAGCCCGCAGTGCGGGACGTCGCGGTGGTCGCGATACCCGACCCGCGCACCGGTGAACGTGCGTGCGCGTGCGTGGTACCCGCCCACTCGGTATCGCCTCCAACACTTGCCGACCTGAACGCGGCACTCGCCGACCGAGGCGTGTCCCGACGCAAGCACCCCGAAGCACTCCTTATCCTCGACGCGCTCCCGGCCACACCCGCAGGCAAGGTGGACAAGCAGGCGCTCCGGGCCCTGATACGCGAGAACCCCACCAGGTAGCGTGCGCCCGTGCCCGACCCCACCACACTCCAACTCGAACTCGACGGCGCAGTGCAGTGGATCCGACTAGCCCGACCCGAGGCGCGCAACGCGATCGATCCGATCATGCGCGACGAGTTGCGCCAGGTGCTGATCGACGCCGACGCCGACCCCGCGGGGCGCTGTCTCGTGATCACCGGCTCCGGGAATGACTTCTGCACCGGCGCCGACCTCACGCCCGCCGGCGGTGGCCCGACGGCGGCCGAGCGACCCACGAGCGTGCTCGACTACCGGCGCGCGGTCGTGCCGTACCAGCAGCTGTTCGCCACATTGTGGGAACTCGAGACTCCGGTCGTCAGCGCGGTCAACGGCACCACCGCTGGCGCGGGTTGGATGCTCGCGCTGCTCGCGGATCTCGTGGTCGCGGCCAAGGGCGCCCGCTGGATTCACGTGTTCGCACGCCGCGGCATGGTGCCGCACGCGGGCGACCCCTTCTTCATGCCGCGGCTGCTACCGCTCCACCGTTTGAACGAGGCCGCCATGCTCGGCGACACCCTCACCTCCGAGACCCTCGAGTCTTGGGGAGCGGTGAACCGGCTCGTCGAGCCCGACGAGGTCGAGCAGACCGCGGCCGAACTGGCCGGGCGGCTCGCCGAGGGGCCGACCCGCAGCCTCGGCCTGACCAAGCGTCTCTACCGGCGCGCGCTGGTCTCCGACATGACCACGTCATTCGGCGAAGAGGCCGCGGCCACGGCCCTCATCTCACAGACCGAGGACCGCTCCGAGGGCGTCCGGTCATTGCTCGAGGGACGACGACCGACCTTCACCGGGCGCTGAATGCCGGCAGACGAGCGCGGACACGAGCCGAGTGGCGACGGCCGTGACGGCCCGGCCGCCGGGCTGGCCCCCGGACTGCTGTCGGGGCTGCGGGTCGTCGAGGTCGCGCTCCTCGCACCGAACATGTTGGGCATGCACCTCGCGGATCTCGGCGCAGATGTCGTCAAGGTCGAAGAGCCCGGACGCGGTGATTACACGCGTGCGGTCGGCGGAGCGCAGCTCGCGGGTGTCTCGATGCTCCACATGCGGTGGAACCGTGGGAAACGCAGCATCGCGATCGACCTGCGCCAACCCGACGGCGTCACCGTGTTCCGCGAGTTGGTCGCGGCGAGCGAGGTCGTGATCGAGGGCTTACGCGCGGGCGCACTCGAACGCCGCGGGCTCGGCTACGAGGCGCTGCGCTCACTCAATCCCGCGCTCGTCTTCGTGAGCTTGTCCGGCTTCGGCCAGACCGGCCCGTACCGCGACCTCGCGACCCATGGCGTCGCCTACGACGCGTACGCGGGACTCGCCCCACCCGAGCGGACCGACGATGGCTTCCCCACCATCCCACGCCGCTACCACGACATCGGGACGAAGGCCGGGGCGCTGTACGCAGCCGTCGGTGTGCTCGCGGCCGTGCTGCGGGCCCGCGCCACTGGTCTCGGAAGCCGGCTCGATATTGCGCAGGCCGACGCGGCGGTCGCATTCAACGCGGGCCGGATCGACGAACTGCTCGCGAACGCCACCGTCGCGCGGCAGACCGGAGGCATGACGGCTGCGGTCCGGTATCAGTACTACGAGACTGCCGACGGCCGCACGATCTTGCTCCAGGCCTCGGAGCGCCATTTCTTCGAACGCTTCTGCCTCGCGCTGGGGCGCGACGACTTGCTCACCGGCGATGTCGGTGCCGAGTTCGGCGAACACGCTCGAGATGACCTCACCTTGCGCCACGAGCTGGCGGCGATCTTCGCAACGCGCACGCAGGCCGAGTGGGTGAGCTTCCTCGTGGAACACGACGTACCGGGTGGCCCGGTGAACCGGGCCAGCGATCTCCTCGACGACCCTCAGTTCCAGGTGCGGTTCGCGCCACCGGGAGATCCTGCCGACGATGTGCCGCGCCTGCTTCCCACGCCGATCCGGACGGGCGAGGCACCCCCGGCGATCCGCCCGGCACCCACGCTCGGCCAGCACACCGACGAACTCCTACGCGACCTTCTCAACTACGACGACGACCGCATCGGGCTACTCCGCACCGCGGGGGCAGTGGCGTAAATCCAACCGGTCCGTCGCGGTCAGCCGGACGATCCGGAACGCGACCACGCATCAACCACCGCATCCGCGGTCGTGATCGTCGCGAGGAGCGACAGTGTGTTCGCGTAGACGGCATCTACATAGTCGTCGTCGATACCGGCGGTCGCGTCCCGAGCCAACACGAGCTGGTAGCCCAGATTCACGGCATCGAACGCGAGGCCCAACAAGGCGACGTTGACCGACACGCCGGTGGCCACGATCGTCGTCACTCCCATGTTGCGCAGGATCGCGTCGAGGGAGGTTCCCGCCATCGGCGAGAGGCCATGGAGCCGAGACAACACGAAGTCGGCCGGTTCAACGCCCACGGATGGATGGACGCCCGACGCGCCCGTGCCGCCCGCCGGCGCCGCGCTCGGGGTCGGGCCGGCGCGGCGAGCCAGCGCAAAGAGACGCGCGTTGCGATTGCCTCCCAGACCGTCAGGTCGCGAGTCGGCTGTGCAGTGCAGCACCGGAACCCCCGCGGCCCGGGCACTGCGACACATGCCGGCGATCCGCTCCATGACTCCACCGGCCGCGACTGCGGCGGCGAGCGACGGGATCAAGCTGTGCTCCCCGACCACACCCTGCTGCACTTCCACGGTGAGCAGCGCGGTGTGGTCGGGCGCAACGAGAGAGACAAGGTCGGGCGCAGCCATTTCGTCAGTATCGCCCACGAGCGACCCACGCCCAAGGCGAGTCAGCCCGCCCCCGGATAACCTGACACGCATGTCAGGGAATGGGGTGTCATGACGACCCGCGACGCGTCGAACGAGGCCCGCCCTCTCGCCGACCCCGTCACTGCCGAGGTCGTCCGGAGCTATATGGAAACGGTGTGCTTCGAGATGGCCACCTACGTATCGCGCACCGCGACGACCCCGATCCTGAACCAGAGCAACGAACGAAACGCCACGATCCTCGACGGCATCGGTCGCCTCGCGGCATTGTCCGTCGGTATCCCCCAGTTCATGCTCACCTCCACGCTGCCCGTGCGCTTCGCGCTGGAGTTCTTCGGCGACGAGCTCTACCCGGGCGACGTGATCGTTGCGAACGACCCGTATCATGGTGGTGGGCACCTTCCGGATTTCAACGTCTTCGCGCCCGTCTTCGCGGGCGACGAGCTGGTCCTCATCGCGTCGATCCAGTGCCACCACGGCGACACCGGCGGCGCGGTGCCGGGCGGTTACAACAACCATGCCGAAGACATCTGGTCCGAAGGCATTCGCTATCCGGCGGTCAAGGTGATCGAGGCCGGCCGCGAGCGTCGCGACGTGATCCACATGATGCGGGTCAACAATCGTCTCGCCGGCTTCATCGGCGACCTGCGCGCGCAGGTCGGGGCTGCACAGCTCGGCGTGGCGCGCTTGGGCGAGTTGGTCCAGCGTTACGGAACTGAAACCATCCGGGCCTGTAACGATGCCAACATCGCCGACACCGCGCGACGCGTCCGCGAGGAGATCGCGGGTTGGCCCGACGGCACGTACTCGGCTGACGCGTGGGTCGATAACGATCCGGCCGGGAACGAGGACATCCGTGTCCACGTGGCCCTCACGATCGAGCGCGATCACCTCACGGTCGACTTCGCCGGCTCCGACACCCGCGAGGAACTCCAGGCATGGTCCACCTTCGGCAACACCCGCGGCTACGTGATCGCGCAGCTCGCCAGTCTCGTTGATCCCACCATTCCGAAGAACGAGGGCTTCTTCGACGCCATCACGCTGATCATCCCCGAAGGAACCTGCGTGAACCCCATAGTCGGCAAGCCGGTGTCGGCCGGCACCCACCATCCCGGAGTCGAGGTGGGTGACGCGATCGCCCTGGCGCTTTCCCAGATCATTCCTGATCGCTGCACCCCCCAGACGTACAAGATTGGCGCACCGCGCCAGATGTGGGGCGATCACAACCCGCGCACCGGCAAGCCGTTCTTCGACCATGGTGGCGAGCTCTACGCCGGCTGGTGCGGCGCGGTGCGCGGCGTCGACGGCTGGGGTGCGCAGAACGCGTCGTTCGGCAACCTCATCAAGGCCACCGCGGAGATCAACGAGACCCTCTTCCCGCACCTGATCCGGGGCCGCGAGTACATCACCGACTCGGGGGGGCCGGGGCAGTGGCGCGGTCTGCCCGGGAGCCGCTTCGTCAAAGAGGTACTCACCCCGACCCGCGTCAGCCAGTACATGGTGAATCGTCGACACATACATCCGGGGATCAACGGCGGACGCTCCGGGAGCGGAGACCGCTGCTACCTCAAGGTCGGTGGCCCACCCGAGGCGGTCATCGACGTGCGGGTCGCGTGCCAGGGCGAGCTGATCGAGCCGGGCGAGTGCCTGGTATACGAGTTCGGCGGCGGCGGCGGATGGGGTGACCCGGTCGAGCGCGACCCTGCCGCGGTGCTCGACGACGTGTGGGACGAGCTCGTCTCGATCGGGGGCGCCGAGCGCGATTACGGCGTCGTCGTCACCGGCTCCGTCGAGGCCATGGACCTCGCGATCGACGCACCCGCGACCGAAGCGCGACGCGCCACGATGCGCGCCGAGCCTCGGGGTACGCAGTGAGCGCAACCGAGGGGTACCGGATCGGTGTCGATGTCGGCGGTACGTTCACCGATGTCGTGCTCGCGCACGCCGACGGGACCATCCGCCTCGAGAAAGCGCCAACGACTCCGGCCGACCAATCCGTTGGGGTGCTCGATGCCCTGGCCCTCCTCGCCAGCGCCGAGGGCGTGACCGTAGTTGACCTGCTCGGGTCCGCGGCCGCGATCGTGCACGGGACAACCACGGGCGACAACACCCTCATCGAGATGACGGGCGCGCCCACCGGCCTGATCTGCTCGGAGGGTTTCCGTGACGAGATGGATCTGCGGCGGGGCTACAAGGAAGACATCTGGGATGCTGCACTCGTCGCGCCGCCCTCGATCGTGCGGCGGCGGGTGCGCCTGGCGGTGCCCGAGCGGATCGACTGCGACGGCAATGTCGTCGTCCCGCTCGACGAGGCCGCGGTCCGACGCGCCGCGCAACGGCTGCGCGCCTTCGGCGTCTCGTCGATCGCGATCGCGTTCCTCCATTCGTTCGTGCGGACCGACCATGAGGTCCGCGCCGCCGAGCTCGTACGTGACGAGTATCCGGACGTCGGCATGATTTCGCTGTCACACGAGATCCTGCCGCGCGCGCCGGAGTTCGAGCGCACATCCACCACGGTCGTGAACGCATACGTGGGCCCCGTGATCGCCAAGTACGTCCGCCGGCTCGAGACGCGGCTCAAGGATGGCGGATTCCGCGGTGATCTCCTCATCGTGCGATCCAACGGAGGTGTGTGCCCGCCGGCGGCGATCGAGCGCCGCGCCGTCGCCACCATCGGCTCGGGCCCCACCGGCGGTGCGGTCGCGGCCGCCGCCGCGGCACGCGCGGCGGGGCTCGCCGACGTCGTGAGCATCGACATGGGTGGCACCTCCTACGACATGTCCCTCGTGCGCGACGGGCGTCCCGAGGTGAAGACGGAATGGAACTGGCGGCACCGATACCTCATCCAACTCCCCATGGTCGACGTCCAAGCGGTGGGCGCAGGCGGTGGTTCGGTCGCCCGGCTCGCCGGCGATCGCATCGTCGTCGGGCCCCAATCTGCCGGAGCAGTACCGGGCCCGGCCTGCTACGGGCTGGGAGGCAGCGAACCCACCGTCACCGACGCGGACCTCCTGCTCGGACGCATCGACCCGGCTCGCTTCGCGGCCGGGCGACGCGCGCTCGACGTTGAGGCCGCGACCAAGGCCCTCACCGAGCTCGGCGAACCGATCGGCCTCGACGCGGTGGAGGCCGCGACCGCGGTCGTCGAGATCATCGATGCGTACATGGCCGACGCCGTGCGACGCCTCCTGGCACTCGCAGGCTCCGACCCGCGCGACCTGTCGCTCGTTGCGTTCGGAGGCATGGGCCCGGTCCACGCCACGACCCAAGCCCGGGCACTGGGCATGCGCCAGTGCCTCGTCCCGCTCGCGGCCTCCGGTTTCTCCGCCCTCGGCCTGATCATGGCCGACCACGTCGTCGACGAGTCGCGCACCTACCTCGCCCCCGCGGAGAACGCCGACCTCGCTGCACTCTCCGCGCTCGCGGATCAGCTCGCCGCCGACGCGAACGCCGAACTCACTGACGCGGGTATCGGCGAGGACCGCATCGATCGGACCTGGTATCTCAACCTGGTGTTTCCCGGCCAGACCTTCGACGTGCCGATCCCGATCGCCATCGCCGCCGATACCCCGATCTCACCCGTTGCGCTCAGCGCCGCCGTCGACGAGTTCCACCGCCGCAACGCCGAGGCCCGCCTCATCGAATCGCGCGCGGAGGAACCCCGGATTCGCGGCCTCCGACTCGTCGCGGTCGGACGCAGCGATCACCCCGACCTGCGGCCCCCTCCGCCACCCACCCCCATTCCGGCGCGGTCCCAGCGCCGGATCTCGCTCAACGGCGAATGGACCGAGGCCGAAGTCGTCGACATCGCCGAGCTCACCAGCGGTGGCGTGACGCTCGCCGGCCCTGCAATTGTCGAGCTGCCCTTCAGCAGCCTCCTCCTCCACGCCGGCGACGTGGCCCGCGCGACCGCGAACGGCGATGTGCTCGTCGACATCACGGGAACGGGTGCGGGTTCTGACCGACTCGAGGGGAACCGATGAAGTTCGGCGTCGCACTTGGCCGTCTGCATCCCGCCTTCTTCGTCGAGTGCACCCTCGAAGCGGAACGCCTCGGCTACGAGTCGGTGTGGCTGCCCGAGCACCTGGTGCTCACCACGCAGATGAGCCGCTCTCCACACCCCGGCGAAACCCACCCTCCGGTGCCTCCCGAGACCCCGGTCTTCGACGCGTTCGCGTACCTCGGGTTCCTGGCGGGCCGGACCGAGCGCATTCGCCTCGGAACCCACGTCTACAACATCGGGTTGCGGCACCCCTTCACGGTGGCTCGGGGCGTGCAGACCGTCGACATCCTCTCCGGGGGGCGGCTCGAATTCGGCATTGGTGCGTCGTGGCTCGAGGAGGAATGGATCGCGACCCAGCTCGATTTCCACACCCGCGGACGGCGCGTCGACGAAGCGATCGACGTCTGCAAACTTCTGTGGACCGAAGACGTCATCGATCACCACGGCGAGCTCTTCTCCTTCGAAGGCGTGGCCTTCGAACCGAAGTGCGTCCAGCGTCCGTGGCCACCGATCATCGTGGGCGGCGAGTCGGACGCCGCGCTGCGCCGTGCCGCGCGGCTCGGAGACGGTTGGGTCGGCATCCAACACACGTTCGCGTCGGCCGAAGCCCAGATCACACGGCTACGAGCCCTGCTCGCGGAGCAAGGCCGCGACGGCGAAGGTTTCCAGATCGTGCTCGGAGGCGAGATCACCTCCCGAGCGGACATCGCCCGCTGGGAAGAGGTTGGCGTGACCCGCCTGATCGTCGCGCCGTGGCGGCGCTCCCGCGAAGCAATCGACGGCCTGCGCCGCTTCGCAGAATTCCTGGAATAGAACTGCTCGACCAAACTTCGGAGGCTTCAATGAGCGCGCTCGACGGCAAGGTCATCGCGATTACCGGCGCAGGTCGGGGAATCGGCCGCGCGGTTGCCGAGTTCTGCGCGGCCGAAGGTGCCGCGGTGGTCGTGAACGATTACGGCGTGTCGATCGATGGTGACGAGCCCACGAGCGAGGTCGCCGACGAGGTCGTGGCCGCGATCCATGCCGCGGGCGGCAAGGGTGTCGCGAATGCGAACTCGGTCACGACGATGGAAGGTGGTGCATCCATCATCCAGAGTGCCATCGACAACTTCGGTCGCATCGACGGGGTCGTCGCGGTGGCGGGCATCCTGCGCGAGCGGATGTTCTTCAACATGGTCGAGTCGGAATGGGATCCCGTCATCGAGACCCACCTGAAGGGCACGTTCACGGTGTTTCGCGCCGCGGCGCCTCATTTCAAGCAGCAGCAATCGGGTGCATTCGTCGCGTTCACGTCGGGTGCATTCGCGGGTTCAGTCGCGCAGTCCAACTATGCGGCGGCGAAGGGCGGCATCGTGTCGCTCGCACGCTCGGTGGCGGCGGGCATGTACAAGTACGGCGTGCGCGCCAACGTGATCGCGCCGGTCGCGAAGAGTCGGATGTCGGGCAACGTTCCGTTTGGCATCGAGATGGGCGAGCCCGAGGATGTCGCGCCGATGGTCGGGTTCCTGCTCTCGGATCTCAGCAAGGACGTGACCGGTCAGATCTACACCGCGAACGGCGACAAGATCGCCGTGTGGAACCAGCCCGTCGAGGTGCGCGAGATGCGCACCGAGGGCCGCTGGACGATCGACGACATCGCCCGCCGGTTCTCCGAGGTCGGCCAGGAAGAGCTCGCCCTGATCAAGGTGCTCGCCGAACGCGAGGCCGCGGCCAAGCTCGCGAAGGACTCGGGAACCACACCGAACCAGTAACGAGGACGAGCAGGCTCGGTTGAACCTGTAGCCGGCGGAAACTCATCCGGCCGGGGGAGGTTCATCAACCGGCCGGATATCCCGAGACAAGGCGAATGTGCAGGTGCGGCTGTTGCTGGCCTTCCTTATGGGGTGTTGGACGGCCTCGACGCTCACCGGTACGAGATGTCGGATCATCACACGACGGAATCGCTCGCCATTCGGCAAGGGTGATCATCCGCGGTCACGCGCTCATGCAGAACATCCGACGCGGTCACTATGAACTTGGCGTCGACGCGCGCGACCATCGGCGTGTCGACGCCGCGTTCACCGAACTCGCCCGGACAATCTGAACCTGAAACGGACAGGAATTCGGTTCACCGCGGCCCCATCCGAATCAACGCAACAGCGGCCCTCAACTCGCCTTGCGGACGACGGCGTGTCCGTCGCGGACGAGCTTCGCGATGGATCGGTTCTGCGACAGGTGTTCGCCCACACCGACCACGAGTTCTCCACCGATCGCGACCGCGAGCTTCTCGAGCGTCTCAAGCGTGGGCCGCGTACCGCCGCCTTCCATGCGCGCGATGGCGGACTGTGTTGTTCCCATCCGTTCCGCCAGCTCAGCTTGGGTGAGTCCAGCCTCGGTTCGGATCCGCCGACCCGACGCGATCCAATACGTCACCCGTACCGGGCGACCGTCCCGGAAAAAGCGAAACTCTCGTAGCTTGCCGTCGAGTTGTCGGGTGTGTGATTCGTCGAGGAGCGGGCCGACATCGGCCAACCGGTCGACGTGGAACCTCGCTCGAGCTTGGGAAGCCCCGTCGAGCGCGAGGAACCAAACTCGAACGTCTGGTTCCAGTTCGACCTCTGCCCACGCCGATCGGACACGCCACGGGCCCGAAACGTGAGGGCACGAACGGGTACGACGTCGGAAGTACCCTCGCACCTGCGTCAATACTTCCCCGCCCTCGTGGGGCATGCAGAAAACCGGGGTGACCA
>JANPBJ010000055.1:0-4699 GCA_031430375.1 Acidimicrobiia bacterium | reverse complement strand
GCAAGACATTCTGGAGCTGCAGGGATACCTCAGCACCACGACGTTGGTCGACGGCGTGGAGGCGACCCCCGGCACGGGCACCGAGGTGCCGCTGTACATCCTCGGCTCGTCGCTCTTCGGGGCGCAGCTCGCGGCGATGCTCGGGTTGCCGTACGCATTTGCATCGCATTTCGCGCCCCAGGACCTCGAGCAGGCCGTGGCCGTCTACCGGCGCGAGTTTCGACCGTCGGCGCAGCTCGCCGAGCCGTACGTCATCGCGGGGGTCAACGTGATTGCGGCCGGGAGCGATGCCGAGGCTCAGCAGGAGCTCGTCTCCGTTCGCCGTGCCCGGGTTGCCTTGTTCGTGGGGCGCGGTCAACACCTCTCGGACGACCAGGCCGACGAAGTCCTGGCCTCGCGCCAAGGGCAACAGATTGCGGCGATGATGCAGTACACCGCCGTGGGAACCCCCACCGCGGTCAAGGCGTACCTCGATGCGTTTGCGGCGCACGCCGATGCCGACGAACTGATGGTGGCTCACGCGGCGCGCACCCGGGAGGCGCGTTTGCGGTCGCTCGACCTCCTCGCCGATGCTTCGGGCCTGGTGCCCGGCGAGTCCACGAACCCAAGGAGCGAAGATGGCGCATGACCTGATCATCCGAGGCGGAACTGTGATCGACGGCACCGGCGCCGATGCGGAACGTGCCGACGTCGCCATCGACGGCGACCGGATCACCGCGATCGGCGATCTGGCCGGCGTCGGTGCGGCCCGCGAGATCGACGCCACCGGACTCACCGTGACACCAGGGTTCGTCGACCTGCACACGCACATGGACGCGCAAGTCGGATGGGATCCGTTCATGACCTCGTGTTCGTGGCACGGGGTCACCACGGTGCTGATGGGTAACTGCGGTGTGACCTTCGCTCCCGCCGCGCCCAACGACCGCGGGTATCTCGCCGAGATGATGGAAAGCGTGGAGGACATTCCCCGCGAGGCGATCATCGGCGGTCTGCCGTGGGATTGGGAGACGCATCCGCAATACCTCGATTCGGTGCAGCGGATGGCGCCCGCGCTCAACGTGGTCGCACTGGTCGGTCACTGTGCCGTGCGCTACCAGGTGATGGGGGAACGTTCGCTCGGCGACGAGGAGCCAACTCCCGACGAACTCACTCGGATGCGCGACATCGTGGGCGAGTCGATCGCCGGCGGGGCCGTGGGGTACTCGACGTCGCGCATCCTCGTGCACACGGTGCCCGACGGCCGCAAGGTCCCGGGCACCTACGCATCGACGGCAGAGCATCTGGCCTTCGCGGATGCGATGAACGACGCCGGTGGTGGCATCTTCCAAGCAGTACTCGACTTCGAGACGCGCGCCGGCAACGAGTTCCAGTTGTTGCGGGCCATGGCCGAACGCGCCGGAGACGTGTTGTTCGCGGCGGGGCCCGGCAACGATGTGAACGGCGATCGGGGTGTGGTCGCCTTGTGGGACGGGTTCCTCAACGACACGCGCGCTCAGGCCGGCCGCATCACTGCGTACTGCATGACCCGACCGTCGGGCTCACTTGCCGGTCTGGCCCAGGTGCCACCCGTACGCGGGATTCGTTGGCGCGAGGTGATGATGCTGCCCACGATCGAGGCGCGGGTTGCCGCACTCCGCGACGACGACATTCGCGCCGGGTTGATCGAGGAAGGCCGCACCAAGGGTCTGTTCTATGACCCCGAGCACATCCACCCGCTCGGCACCGGCGCGGTGCCCGAGTACCACGTGGAGGGCGGACGCTCGGTCGCGGACCTGGCCACCGAGGCCGGCGTGCATCCGGTGGAGGTCGTGATCGATCGGTTGATCGCCAGTGAGGGTCGAGAACTCTTCAACGTGTGGTACTTCCATCGCAACCGTGCTGCACTTGGCGACCTGTTGGCCCTCGACGGGATCTATCCCGGCGCGGGCGATGCCGGTGCGCACGCCGGACAGATCTGTGACGCCGACGTGCCCACCCATTTCCTCGCATACTGGTGCCGCGACCGTGGCATCGTGTCGCTGCCCGAAGCCGTGCACCGGCTCACCGCCAAGGCCGCGGCCACGTTGGGATTGATCGATCGCGGCACGCTGAAGGTGGGCGGGTTCGCCGACGTCAATGTCTTCGACCCCGCGCGGCTCCAGGTCGGTTATCCCACGTACGTGAATGACTTCCCGGGCGGCAAGGGCCGGCTGCAGGTGCGGTCCGAGGGTTACGCGGTCACGCTCGTCAACGGTGAGGTGGTCACCGAGCAGGGTGAACACACCGGCGCCCGGCCCGGCCGCGTCCTGCGTGAGTTCTCTCGGAGCTGATCACGCAGCAAACGGGCATCGCGATGGTTCCCCGTGTTGAACTCAGACCGGAACGGGGTTGAACCGCGTCACGCCGGAATCACCGCGTGTCGACCGAAGGAATGCCGAGATCTGCGCGCGTCGATGTTGGGGAGCGACGGAAGTTGGCTGCGATTCAGGCGGTGTGGAAATCCAGAGGGAGGTGGCGATGGTCGCGAGGGCGACCGTCGCTCCGAGTGCAAGGCCCGCGATGACGTCGGTGGGCCAGTGGACACCGAGTTCGAGGCGGCTCGCCGCAACGGCGATCGGGATGATCGCGCCGAGCGTGAGGACGGCGACGCGGGCCAGTGGCCGGCGGAGGAGATAGATGGCCACGATCACCGCGGCGCTGACGCCGAGCGCCGTCGAGCCCGTGGCATGCCCGGAAGGGAACGAGGGATCGGCTTCGGCCACGAGCCGATACGCGACGGAGGGCCGAGCGCGGTCGACGATCAGCTTGAGCCCCGCCGCGAATGCTCCCGCTGACACGACGGCCACGAGCGGTGTGATCGCGGCGCCGATCGGCACTCGTCGCCACCAGAGGAATGCGCTGATCACGACCGCGATCGCGAGGACCAGGACAACGGACCCGAGGTCGTTGAGGACCCGAGAGCCCGTCACGAGGAAGCCGGACCGATGATGGGTAATCCACGCCAGCCGTTCCGGGTCTGCGGTGGCCGCCCCGTTGTGTTGGATGACGTCTTCGGAGATCCCGGCGAAGACCAGCGCGGCTCCGAGTGTGACGAGCAGGCCCAGCGCGGTCGCAGCGAGCGCGGCGGGCGAGGCGTGGCGGAAGCGAGCGACGAGCAGGTTCTTGAGCCGTTCGAGCATCGAGTGACGGTAACGGTCCATGAACCGGGAACCGGTGCCGGAGTTGTGAAGATTTTCCGATGCTCGGGTGTCCGCTTGACTCGCGTGCGTCCCGGACGAACACCTGGGGAGATGGCCTTCGGGCGCTGTGTACCCTGGCCCATCTCGCGGGACCCGCACTGCCCGCTCCGAGCGAGAAATCCTCGAGGTACCTGATGCGCAATCCGCACGCCGGCGAGCCGTTCGCCACGTCCGATGACGACATCGCCACCGCGCTGCTCGATGTGAGCATCCCGACGCTGATGCTCTCATTGGTCCACATGTCCGGGAACCCGGAGATCATCCGCGGTCGCCTCAAGCCGGAGGGACTGTTCCTTAACGAGGTGCAGGGCTATATGTCGGAGGAGGACAAGGCCGAGGTGCGCGCCCTCGCGCTCGAGGTCATCCGGGATTACCGCGACCGCGGTTGCCCCGAACCGGAGCCGATCTCGGCCGAGCTGTTGCACGAGATGATGGCGTGGCTCGTGTGCGAGGACGTCCCCGACGAGTACGTGCCGATGTTGCTCGAAGAGATGGAGCTCGACGGCACCGACGCGCGACGCGTGGATGTGCCACTCGATATCGCGGCACGCGAGGCGTTCCCCGTTGTGGTAATCGGGTGTGGGCAGTCGGGCCTCCTCGCCGGAATCCGATTGAAGGAAGCGGGCATCCCGTTCACGATCATCGAGAAGAACGCCGGCGTAGGGGGAACCTGGTGGGAGAACTCGTACCCCGGCGCGCGCGTCGACGTCGGCAACCACTTCTACTGCTACAGCTTCGAACCGAGTGACCAGTGGACGGAGTTCTTCGCGCAACAGCCGGAACTCCAGGCGTACTTCGAAGGCGTGATGACCAAGCACGGCATTGCGCCGCACGTGCGGTGGGAGACCGAGGTACTCGGTGCCGCGTGGGACGACACGGACGCAACATGGTCGGTACGGGTGCGCGCCGCCGATGGTTCGGAGGACACTGTGGTCGCGCGGGCGGTGATCTCCGCGGTCGGCCAGCTCAACCGGCCGCATATCCCCGAGATCGCCGGTAAGGAAACGTTCACCGGGCCGTCGTTCCACTCCGCGCGGTGGGATCACACCTTGGACCTCGCGGGCACGCGCGTGGCGATGATCGGTGCCGGCGCCAGCGGCTTTCAGATCGCGCCCACCATCGCGCCCGAGGTGGCGCAGCTCACCGTGTTCCAACGCAGCGCGCAATGGATGTTCCCGAACCCGAACTACCACGAGACGGTGGGAGCGGGCGTGCGCTGGGCTCTGCGCCACCTGCCCTTCTACGGGCGGTGGTACCGCTTTCTGATCTTCTGGCCGGGGTGCGACAAGGGATTGGAAGCGGCCCGCGTGGATCCCGAGTATCCCGACCAGCAGACCGCGGTGAGCGAGATGAACGACTTCACCCGCCAGATGTTCACCGATTGGATCGTGAGCCAGATCGGCGACGACCCCGAACTCATCGCCAAGGTCGTGCCGGAGTATCCGGCGACGGGGAAGCGCACGTTGCAAGACAACGGCAGT
>JANPBJ010000054.1:0-5043 GCA_031430375.1 Acidimicrobiia bacterium | reverse complement strand
CGTTCCGCGACCTCGACGATCCTGAGATCATGGGTGGCGCCTGGCGATGACCGAGTGGCTGATCGACAAGTCGGCATTCGTGCGCCTCGCCGCGAGTCCCGACGCCGAACAGTGGTCGTCCAACATCGAACGCGGCCTCGTGCGGATCAGCACCGTGACACTGCTCGAGGTTGGCTACTCGGCCCGCACCGCCGACGAACTGCGTTCGGGACACGCACACCCGCCACTCGCGTCAATGCCGGTTGAGTACCTCACGCCATCGATCGAAGATCGGGCCGTCGAGGTACAGACGCTCCTCGCGCAACGGGGCCAACATCGCGCCGTCGCGATCCCCGACCTCCTGATCGCAGCGAGTGCGGAACTCGCACAACTCACCGTCCTGCACGTCGACAAGGACTACGAACTCATCGCGGCGATCACGAGCCAGGTGGTCGAACGCTTACGAGTCGGCTGACGGGCGCTACGACCCGGGGCTGAACAGCTCGCTCATGTCGTATTGGCCCCAGCACTCCACGATTTGACCGCTCGACGTGCAATACACCTCCACGCCCGACATCGTCAGTGGGCGGTTGGTTGGCGCCACGCCGAAGAGTTCGCCGGTGTGGGTCCCGCGTGATGTGTAGCGGACCGCGACTTTGTCACCGGATCCGAAGATGTCGTCGATCTCGGTTCGGATGTCGGGGATCGCATCCGCGATCTGATGGGCCATCGCCGTCCACCCCACCGCGTTGCCCGTAGCCCCTCCGGGAGCGTGGGTCACGAAGTCCTCTCCGATCAGCCCGGCCATCGCCGCGTCGTCTGGCGTGTAGAAGGCTTCGAACAACTGGCGCACCGCGATCACGTTCTCTTCACTCGACACCACTACCTCCATCGGATCGGGGCCCGTCGGTTTCGGACTCTCCCACCCCTGAAGGCGTTCAATGCAGACCGTGTCCGTTCAGTCAGGACTGAACACTCCACGTGACCGCGTCGTCGGGGTGCGGTTCATAGCGAATCAGCAAGGGAGCAGGATCTGTTCCTACCACTAGATCGAGGTGTGCTCGGTCATGAGGCTGGTGACGGCTTGATGGTGGCGTTTCAGTCCGCCCGTCGAGCCGTCACTTGTGCCCGCGAGATCCAGCTGTCCACCCCACAGATCGTCGCAGAACTCCTGTACCTCGACCAAGCCACCCACCTGAGACAATCGCGTGTCCCCTCTCGCGCTCATACCTCGTCGACGTTCGACAGCGGCTCTTGGGCGAGTTCGGCCATCCGCTCGAGCCCACGCCCGGCGGCGGCCGCCAGGCGTGCGGCGGCGGCCTGGACCGCGGGATGATCGCGTTGCGACGGTTCGACGCGAGCGGGGTTCAGAGCGCAGCCGTTGGCCCAGGCAGCAATGTCGGGGTTGGCACCGTACGCGCGCGTCGCCAGGGTTCCACGAAACTGCATCTGTGCCCAGATGGCAGGGCTGTCGGGGAGGGTGTTGGGCGGACACAACCGGTTGCGTTCCCGGTCGTCGTCGCGGGTTGCCTCCACGTAGCCGGCCAGCGCGGCGTTGAAGCATGGAAAGCCGGCTCGGATCGTCTGGAGTCGGATTGCGTCGGACCCCCAGACGGGAACCAGCGGTGGGTACTGCAGTCCGGACGCGGCGCAGTGCACGACGAGTGAGCCCGGCACCAGCGGCACCGATCCGTCGTCCAGGACGATCTCGGTGCGAGTCACGTGCTTGATGTGTCCGCGGCGAACGACGTTCTCGACGGTGCGGAGCAGATCGAGTTCCCATGCGCCGAGGGTTGGGGTTTTGGCCATCGTGGGGATGACGTCCCGGTCGATCCGAAACATCACGCCGGCAGCTTCGAGACGCAAGAAGAGATCGTCGAGCGACTCGGCGTCAGCTGCCGATTCCATGGTGTCCGCCGCGAGCCCGAACGCCACCGCCGGATCGGGCTGGACGAGGGCGCGATTGAGCATCCAAGGTTCACGCGGGCGCACCCACTCGATGCGGTCCGGCTGCACACCGTTGGCCAACAACCACACGATCCCGTCGGTGGCGGTCTTGCCGGAACCGACGATCACATACCTCTTCGGCGCGGTTTCCAACCGCGCGAGGTCGTTGACGGGGACGACGCGGACATCGTCGGCAACGCCGAACGGCGGTGGTGTCGTCGCGGGGATCGTCGGCGACAAATAGCTGGCGTCGACGATGCGCCGTCGCACGTCGACCTCCACCGTCTCGCCCGACACGCTCGACGTCACGAGTTGGGACGAGCCGTCCGTGTGATACTCGCTCCCCCCGAGGAAGGTGACCCGACCCGACCCGAGGAATCGGCGATACAGGATGTCGTCGTAGTACGCCCGGATCTCCGCCTGGCGGGCCCGTTCCTGGAGTCCCGCCTCCGGACCGCTCTGCTGCACGGCGCCGCTTCCCAGCACGGTCGACGCGACGCCGTAGAACACCGAAGCCTGATGGAGCTGGACAAACGGATACGCGTCCTGCCAATGCCCGCCGGCCACGTGGCGACGGTCAACGAGCGTGACGTGGACGTCCGCATGATCGATCAAGGCATCCGTGAAGGCCATGCCCATCGCGCCCGCGCCCACGACCAGGTAGTCGGTCTCGAGTGATCGCATCGCCATGATGCTCGGCCTCCAGCCGCGCCGACGAGGGTCGGCAGTATCAAAATCTATCGCCACCGAGTTCCACGCGTTTCGAGCTGCTCGATGGGTCGACACGTTCCGACGACCGGTCTGCTCCGGGTGTCCCCCTCACCCGGAAGGTCGAGGAGCACGGCGATCGTCTCACGAAGCTGAGCGACGGCGGCGGGACCAACGTTCCCGCGTGTCACGGCGATACGGCTCGGGGATTCAGCTCGAAGGTGTTGGCATTGGGCCGCGGAGGCCTCGCTCAGCCCGTTCGTGGGATCGGGATCGATCACGATCTCTGAATCGAACCGCCTGATCGTGGCTGTGAGCGGAACGACATGAACAGCCGAGGGGGTCGCGTCGAGGATGCGCTGGGCCGTCACCAAGACCGCGAGGTGGAGGAACCCGGCTTCCCGCCCCTCGGGGACGCCCAGGTCGAGATCGACCACGTCACCCGAGATCGGCATCGAGCCAGGCGGTCTCGTCACTGCGCAGGGGCGTGTTCAGCGCTGCAGACCACCGTCGGGAACACCGTTTCCATCGCAGTGCGAGCCCTCCGCCAGGACCGCCTCGGCGACGAGCTTGAGCTCCTCGTGCGTCGAGACATCGATTCTCACGCTCGTACTCTGCATGCAAATCGGCATACACCAATGCCGACGCCTGCCCGCTCGCCACGGTCGCGCTCGAGACCGGACGGGCAATGGCTGTGGAAGTTCGTGAGGCGATGCCTCACGGTGCCGATCATGTGGCGCTGAGAGTGTCGGGCTGTTCGTTTTCGCGAAGGAGAACGACGCAGCTGATGGCGATCCACGGGAACAGTGCGAGACCCGCGGCTCCGTGGTCGGTTGGTGTGAACGCGATCGCGGCGACCACCAGGACGGCCCCGACCCACGCCATCGTCCGAGGGAGAAGCCCGACGAGGAAAGCGGCGATACTCATCGTGGCGACGAGTCCAATCGCAGCCCAACCGAGCAGAGCTGAGACTTGTACCTCGACGATTGTGATGGCGCGTATCGCTTCGGTGAGGACGGTCGGATCGCTGATCGTCGTGGCCGCCAACTGCAACGACCCGTAGGCGAGCGCGCCGACGGTCATGATCACACCGAACCCGTACGCGATGAGACCGAGCATCTCTCCGGTCTGGCCGTCGCGTTTCAGACGCAGTCGCAGTGCGGCCGCGAACACCACCGCAGGTGACAACACCACCAGAACGTTCCAACTCTCGAGCCCTCCCGGTCAGGATCCCGAAGGGCTCATGCCCGCCGCGTTTCAGTGGCTGTGCGGCTACCGTTCTGCGGATGCGCGTCGATCAGCTGCTGTTGACCTTGCACATCCTCGCAGCGGCCACGTGGATCGGCGGCGCCTTGGCCCTCCAGGTCATTGCCGGCCGCATGCGCTCCTCAACCCCGGATGCGGTGACCGATCGATTCGCCATCGACGCCGAAACCATCGCGAAGACCATCTTCGGTCCTGCTGCAGTTGTCCTGGCCATCACTGGTGTCATCTTGGTGGAACGTCAGCATTTGGGCTGGACAGAAGAGTGGCTGCTCATCGGGATCGGGGCGGTCGTGGCCGCGGGTGCCATCGGTGTCGCCTTTCTCATTCCCGAAGGGCGTCGGCTCGCCGAACTGGCCCGCACGCCCGGCCATGATTCCGCTGAGATCCGCGACCGCGCTCGACGGAGGTTCCTGGTGGCGCGGGTCGACCTCTCCCTCCTCATCCTCGGCCTCACCGCCATGGTCTTTCGCCCAGGCGGGTAGCTGCGGCTGCACTGTTTCGTTGGCGCAACGTCGCGCCGGTCAGTGAGGGTGGCGCGACGAGGCCTCATCGTTCGCGTCCGGCACCCGTCGTTCCGCGCTCGGCATTCAAGAGCCGCGAGATCGTGAAAACCGTCGTGGCCACGGACACACCGAAGCGTCGAGTCTCCGCGGAGGGTTTGGACAAGAAGACGAACCTGTCTGAGCGATCGGACACGCGAAATGGCACCTGAGCAGGCCGAACGTTGTGAATCTGACAACGGGTGGACCTTTGGGGACGGCTTTCAAACCCTGTCCAGCGACGACTGCCTTCGACCGACATCGATGCACTGGTCGGCCTCTACCAAGAAGGCGCGTCGATTGACGGGCTCGCCCGCCAATAGCAACTGCACCTCACAGCCATGAACAAGATCCCGCCGACCGTTGCGGTACGCCGAACAGGCGGGGAAACGAAGCCCATATGCCGGCACTGAACGAGCCGCTGCCCAGCCAGTACTCCATTGCGGCGCTCGTTCGGCAGGGCACTATTGCCCGGTTGCCACATCGCAGACCGCGATCGCAGGCGCGTCCCGCCGTGCCTTGTCCGTCGTAGTCGCGAGATCCGACAGCGCGGTGTACGTGATCGAATCCGGATCGAGACCGAGTGCGGCCGAGTCCGCGTCAT
>JANPBJ010000053.1:0-5364 GCA_031430375.1 Acidimicrobiia bacterium | reverse complement strand
TCGCCGACCGCGAGGTCTGGTTCTGCTCTGAGGAGTGTGCGGAGATCTATTCGTCGATGCCGGAAAATTTCAGCGGATCGTGATTTCCGTGGGCTCGGTTTGCGCCCGGCTGACCCGGAGGCGACGATCGCGGCCGTGAGCGCACGACAAAGGCCGCTGGGTCGGGGTGAACTCGAGGCCATGGTCCTCGACGTGCTGTGGGATCACGAGGGGTGGCTCGTCCCTGGTGAAGTACATGCAGTGATCAGCCGTCGCCGTCACCTTGCGTATACGACGATCATGACGACGATGACCCGGCTCTGGGAAAAGCGTCGCCTTGACCGGCATCCGCGCGGCCGGGCGTTCGAGTACCAGGCCTGCCTGGGCCGAACCGAGTACGCGGCGACGCGGATGACGGAGTTCCTCGCGGCCGCAGGCGACCCGCGCTCGGCGCTGACGCATTTCGTCTCGGCGATGGACCCAGCCGAGGTTGCCGAACTTCGACGTGCGCTCCGTGGGCGGAGGGCATCTCGGTGACGCTGGTGTTGATTATCGGCGGTCTGATGATGTTGGTGTTTCCGGGTTGGCTCGATCAGCGTCGGCACGGCTTTGGTCCTGCTCGCCTGGCCCGCGTCGAACGGGCGGCCATGACGCTGGGTTTCGTCGGGGTCGTCCTCGGGCTCGGGTTGTGGGGTATTCCGGCCGTCCTCCATTGGGCTGAAGCCATGGGCCTGCCCGGTCTTTGCGACGAAGTCGTACACCGGCTGCCCCTTGGCGGCGTTGAACTCGCGATCGGCACGACTGCGATCGCGATCGTGATTAGTGGCCGGGCCCTGGCCGCAGCGCGCCACGCGCATCGCAATGCACCCCTTCGATCCAACTCGATGCAGTCATTCGTGACGAGGTCGCTCACCATCGACTCCGTCACCGGCAGTATCTGCTGACCGCGGCCGTCGTTGACCACGTCTTCGGTTGGGTTCCACCGGTGCGGGCGAGCGCCATGAGTCTTCGCAGCGGCGCTGGGGCTGACCGGGGTCGGCGGGCCCGTGTTCACACTCCAGATCACGAACGCGGTCACACGGTGCTGAGTGGGCACTGATACTTCTATGTCAAGGCGGCGAGGTCTTTGAGGATGATTGGGTGGAGGCGTCGGGCGCGTCATCTGGTTCGCGGCCTGAGTCCGGGCCTTGATCGCGGAACGTTTCACCACGTGCACCGTGCGGATCGACTCGACAATCCCGTCTCGTGCCTTCGGCAAGCCAGCGGCCTGGCCCGACAGCACCGCGCAGGCTGCGCCCTCGGCATCAGCAGGGTCGGATTTGCCGTAGCGGCGGCGGTGTTGGCGGTTCGGGCGCCCAACCTCGATCACCGTCACGTCCGCGGCGGTGAGGAACCGGGCGAGCCCAGCCCCGTAGGAACCGGTTCCTTCCACGCCGACGGCATCGATGGTTCCGTGGGTATTCGCCCAACCGAGCAGCCGCCGGTAAGCGGCCCGGTTGGCTTGGACCTCGATGCTGTCGAGTCGTCGACCGTGTTGGTCGATCGCGACCGCGGCGTGCGTGTCGGTATGGGTGTCGACACCCACGATGATCGCGGGGCTGGTTCTGGCATGGTGGTGGGCTCCTGATCCTTGTCGGGTTGGAAGCACCCACCGGCCGCGACGGCGGACAGGACAGTTATGGCGTCGAGCGAGACTCCCGACTTGTCTTGCATGGCGGGCAGCACCCGGGTCCTGCAGATCCGTAGGATGCGAGGACCGGCTGGCTCCCAGGCTCCTTGCCCACTGCGGCTGATTCTGGTCGGTGATTGACGCGGTCCGGCGTGAGCGGCGTGCGCTCAGCCCGTCGACCGCTGTCGTAGGCGTGTGAGCGCGTACAGGCCCAGGCCGAGGGTGAACAACACTCCAAGGCGTATGTAGAGCCCGAGGCCACCAGCAATAAGGGTGTCCACGAGGAGCACGGCGCTGCCGAGCGCGCCGATGATGGGCAGGGCGGTCGGTGTTCGGAACGGCCGCGGTTGCGTGGTGGCGTTGTCATGCCGACGACGTCGTAGGACCAACACGGTGATGTTCACCATGGTGAACACGCCGAGCAGCAGCGCGACGGTGGTATCGGCGAGACCTCGCACGCCGCCGGTGACGACAAGCACCCCGACGACGACCGCGACACCGATGATGGCCCTGGTCGGGGTGTGGCGCCGTCCCACTCGACCCAACATTGCGGGTATCGAGCCTTTCCTGGCGAGTCCGTAGACCTGGCGGGACGCCGTGGTGAGCGCCAGTAGTGCGGTGTTGGTGACGGCCACTATCGCGATGACCGCGAATGCCTCGGCGGGGATCGGAAGCGAACCTGCCTCGAGTGCCTCGAGCAGTGGTGCCGACGACGCGGCGAGTTGCGCGGAGTCGACGAGCAGCGCGACCGAGACGGTGACGCCCATGTAGAGCACGCCGACCACCGCGAGGCCGCCGAGCAGCGCACGCGGGAAAGCTCGCCTCGGGTCCCTGACTTCCTCCGAGAGGTGGACGATGTCCTCGAAGCCGAGGTACGCGAAGAAGGCGAGCGCCGCGGCGGCCAGGACGCCGGACGCTCCCGCATGAGTCGTGCCGGAGTCGAGGAGGCGCGACGGGTCGGCTGCACCACCGAGCAGCCCGAGTGCGCCGACGGCAATGACCAATACGAGGCCGCCGACCTCGACGACCGTCATCACGGCCGTGGCGCGTGCGGATTCGGCGACTCCGACCCAGGTCAGCACGGAGAGGGCCAGCACCATCACGAGGGCCACGGGCGCGACCGGGGCTTCGAACAAGGTGCCGAGGTATTGCCCGCCGACGGCACGCGATACCGCGGCAGCTGTCGAGACCGCCGACGCCGCGACCACGTAGCCGACGAGGAAGGTGAGCAGCGGGCGACCGAAGGCGAGGTCGACGTAGTGGGCCGAGCCGGCTGCGTGCGGCTCGGCGCTCACCATCTCGACGTAGGACGTGGCGGTGAGGAAGGCCAAACAGAATGCGAGCAGGAACGGCAACCACACCATCCCGCCGACGTCGTGGGCGACCTCCCCCACGAGGATGTAGATCCCGGCGCCGAGGATGTCGCCCACCACCAGCATCGCCAACAGACCCGGGCCCAGTGTGCGTCGCAGCGAACGCGACTTAGCGGGAGGTATCGGTTCGGAGTCGATGGCCCGACACTACGGGGCAAGTCTGGAGACCTGAGGATGCTCTGTTGGGCTCTGATACGGCACTGTTGCGTTGATTCGGGTCGGGCCGCGCGGGACCGACCTGCCTTTCCGTTTCGGGTTCAAATCGTTTGGGCGAGTTCGGTGAACGCGTGCGCGACGCGCCGGTGCGCGCGCGTCGATGCCGAGTTCGTCGTGGCCGTGGCGGAGGTTCTGCATCAGCGCATGACCGCGGATGATCACTCGCGCCGAATGGTCGCGTTTGAGTCCGCGCATCGCTCCGGCGAAGAACCTTTGTGCAGCCCGCAGATCGCGGCGGGCCGAGACGAGCACGTCGATGATCTGACCGTACTGATCAACGGCCCGGTACACGTAGCGCCATTTGCCGGCGACCTTCACGTAGGTCTCGTCGACGAACCAACGGCCGCGTCCGCGAGCAACGGTGTGAATCGCTGGACTCACCGGTAGATGGTGACGTGGTCGACCTCGATCCCACGCTCACCGAGCAGCCCTTCGACGTCGCGATACGACAGCCCATACCGCAGATACCACCGCACGGCGAGGACGACGATCTCGGGCGGAAACCCGAAGCCCTTGAACGCCGAGCTCGGAACGGTGGAGATCGGACGAGAACGACGAAGCCTCATCCCGCCACCCTCACCGACCGTCGCGACCTTGCGCCAACGCAACAGACCCTCTCGACCGGCAGATCCTCGAAAATTGGCAAGAGCCCGCTTCCGATCCCAGCAGGGTTGCTCGCCGTGTCGCCCATGAACCGGCCTCGCCCACCGTCTCCGCCAGCCTCGACAGTCACCGGAGCGAATGTCACGAGAATGATATCCCTACTGTCACCACGGTGACAGACAAGGCCGGCGGGATGGTTCACACTGGATTTACCAACCGGACGAAAGAGGAGCACCACCATGACCGCCAAGAAGGTCCAGCCCAAGAACCCGAGCAAGCAGGCGAAGAAGGCCGACCAGACCAAAGAGACCGGCCGTAAGGCGGATCGGAAGACGCTGGGAAGGCTGCACCCCTAGATCAGCTCAGCGTCGACCGTCAACAGGCCCGATGCCTCCCCGGTGTCGGGCTTGTTGCGTCGCTCAGGGTGGAGGTCCGATCCTCGTGCCGCGCGGGTCGGTTCGGTGCGTTCGAGGAGAAAGACCTTGCCCGGGGTGATCGTGCGCACCGCCACGTAGAACGCGTCGGCGCGGTCTCCGGCGCGGATCACCGTCGCTTGCTTGGCGGCACTGTGCAGCGTGACCCGTCCGGCGAGATCGTTCAGGGCTTCGACGGGGAGATCGTCGAAGCCCGACGGTTCTTCAGCAGGGCGCTCCGCGCTCATGGCGAACCCGTCGAGGTCGTGACCGACGAGCCTGGGCGCGTGATCGGGCGAAGGCGAGGCGCGCCCGTCGGCTGCATGCTGGTGACAGAGCCGCAGACGGACTCGGTGGTTCCCGGGTGGCGCCCAGTTGGTGTCCCGGGGGAGGATCCGGTGGTGACCGTAGGCATGTGGGCAGCGACGGCGGAGGCGATCGCGTGCCCGTCGGCATCCGCGGTGGATGTGTGGGCGGCGGTCGCGGCTCGGGCGGATCCGGGCGGATGGCGGCCGGAGTTGGGGGATTGGGTCGAGTCCCGGTCGGTCGAGGTCCGTGGCGGCGGTGACGGTGCGGTGATGATCGCGAACTCCCGCGACCTCGTCTACTACCGCCTCGAATCGGGTGAGGCGGCGCTGTTGCCCTTGATGGACGGGACCCGCACCACGACCGAGATCGTGGTGGAGCATCTCCGCGCCGCGGGCGAGTTGGATGTCGGTGCGGTCACCGAGTTGGTCCGCTCGTTGGCCACGGGCGGGTTCCTCATCGAAACACCGGCCGATGTCGACGCGGCGCTCACCCGCGCGTTGACGCCGGCTGGTCTGGGTGCACGGTGGGCGAGATTCGCGAAGTCGTTGACCGTCGAATGGTCCGGCGCAGAACGTCTCACGCTCTGGTTGCACCACCACGGTCTGCGCTTCTTGTTCACGCGGCCCGGGATGATCGTCGCGGCAGTGGTGGCGGTCGGCGGGTTCGTCGCGTTCGGGGTCGTCGCATCACAGGAACGGTTCGAGTTCACCCCACAGTCGGTCGGTCTCGGGTTCGCGGTCTTGTTCGCCTCGAATTTGGTGTTGGTGTTCATCCACGAGTTGGGCCACGCCGCGCTCCTGAT
>JANPBJ010000052.1:0-9454 GCA_031430375.1 Acidimicrobiia bacterium | reverse complement strand
AGCGGCGGAGTTGGAAGCGCCTGCGTTCGCGTCAGGGGAGGTCGCGTGGGTCATCAGGCGTACTCCGACTCTTTGATACGAGCCGAGGTTACGTCGACGCCTTTGGCATCGGGTGGATCGTTCGGAGGAGCACCGCGGCGCCGATTCCGGAAACGATCGATGCGGCAAAGACTGCGATTTTTGCAGTTTGGAGGAGCGGCCCGGAGAACGCCAACGTGGCAATGAAGAGGCTGACGGTGAATCCGATGCCACCGAGGAGCCCGAGTGCGGCGATCGAGCGGGCACCCAATCCGGCGGGGAGGCGGCCGCCGAGCCGCACTGCGAGCCATGTCGCCCCGGTTATTCCCACGAACTTCCCGACGCCCAGCCCGAGCACGATTCCCCAGGCGATGGGGCTCGTGACCGCGGCGTGGAGCTGCCCGCCGGACAGGATCACTCCGGCGTTCGCCAGCGCGAACAGCGGAAGGACCATGAGGTTGTTCCAGGGCGCCAACGCGTGCTCGAGAGGTTCGAGCACGGGCTTGCCGGACCGACTCCGGAGTGGCGTGGCCAGACCCAGCACCACGCCGGCGAGTGTGGCGTGCACTCCCGAGCGGGAGAAGCAGATCCAGATCAGCACGGCCGGGATCACGAACCACCCTGGATGTTCGAACCGCCGGCCGGCTGCAATGACGGCCGCCACGCCGATCGCCGCGACGAGCAGCCAGCCCGGTTTCACGCCGGTCGAATAGAAGATCGCGATCACGATGATGGCGCCGAGGTCGTCCACGATCGCGAGCGTGAGCAAGATGATTCCCAGGCCGCTGGGTGCCCGACGATTCGCGGATCGCAGGACCGCAAGAGCAAACGCGATGTCAGTAGCCATCGGGATGCCCCACCCGCGAGTGTGTGCAGTCCCCGCGGTCACGACCAAGTAGATCAACGCCGGAACCAGCATGCCGCCGAGTGCCGCGGCGATGGGCACCGCCGCGGTGCGTGGATCACGGAGTTCGCCGTCCACGACCTCGCGTTTGATCTCGAGCCCGACGGCGAAGAAGAACACGGCCATCAGGCCGTCGGTCACCCAACTCTGCAACGTGAGCGCGTGATCAGGTCCGGGCAGCGAGAGATGAGTTGACCACCACTGCGCGTAACTCGCGCCCGCGACGTTGGCCCAGACCAGGGCCGCGGCCGTGGCGGCCAGTAACGCGATCCCTCCGGCCGAATCGGTGCGCACCGCCTTGGTGAGGCGCCGCATCGAGGTTGGATTCGTCATAATCCGCGGACCTCCGTGGTTTCGCGTGGTACATCCGTCGGGGGAGCGACGGGATCGCGACACCAAACGTTCGGTCAGGTGCCGATCAGGCGAGGCGCGGCTACGGCGAACTCGGGCCAACGTTTGCGTGATCGGATAGCCAGCTTGTGCATCAGCGCTATCGCGTCGGGGTCGTCGTCGCCGGGTCGGGTTTCGATCCAACCGCCTTCGAGCATGCCCGCCATGATCTCGCGCCCGATTTCGGTACGCACGATCGTCAGGGTCCAGTCGTTGAACTTGCCGATACCGCCGGTGGAAATGTCGGCATGTTCGGCCGCGAAGTCGGGGCAGGACTTGCACCCTTCCCGAGTCCACGCGTGGCATTCCTTGAGCGGAACCTCGTGGTAGTCGCCGTTCTTCATCCAGATCTGGAAGACGCCCTTGATGTTCATCTTCTTCATCTCGGCCTTCTTCAGGCCGTACTTCGCTTCGAAGAGTTCTTCGAAGATCGCGTCATCGAACGTCTTGGAGCACAGCAGCCCGATGTTGAGCGAGAGCCGGCGTGCGACCTTGCCCGCCTTGCGTTGTTTCATCACCGGTGGCACGGAGCTCATACAGCTCATGCCCACGAGCGCGATCCGCTCGGCCCCGCCTTCCACCGCTTCTGCGTACGCCATCGTGTTCGCGCTATAGGTGTAGCGGCTGCCGGCCGTCGCGATGATGTCTTCGCGCGTGCGTGCAACACCGGGGACCGCCTTCCAGGAGGAGCCGTCACCTTCGAGGTAGCTCACCAGCGCCGCATCGATGATGTCTTTCTCCAGGCAGTACAACAGGATCGCGGAGACGAGGCCGCCGTCCTGGCCCACCTCGTGCAGGACGGGGTCCGACGCTCGTGCGAGCAGGATGTCCTTGTAGATCCCGGAAACCTCTTCCGGCGCGCGGTCGCGACCGAAGAGGAACTGGTCGATCTCCGGTTCCCATGCCCGAAAACGTGGGCACGCACGGGTACACGAGGTGCAGCCCTTGTCGCCGTGCGAACAGTCGGCCGGTCCGCCGAAGTCCTCGAGTTGAAACGGCTTGTAGACCCCCTCGGTGTCCTTGTAGCCGAGGACGTCATGCGGGCAGGCGATCACGCAACCGGCACAACCGGTGCAGAGGCCAGAGGTGACGACTTCGTCGTAGAGGTGTTTCCACTGAAGCTTCTCGGGAGGCATGGCGGGGAGTTTGTCATTGCCACGGCATCGAAGTCGAAGGAAATGGTTTCGGGTCTCGACTTTCACTAGTACGACGATCCTCCGGCCTATCCGCGCGGGTCCGTAGGCTGACTGGATGGGAATGCAGCCGCCAGACTCGCACTGGGGTTCACCGGCCCCTCCGCAGCCTCCGCCCCCGCCGCCTCCGCCTCCGGCCCCACCGGCGTACCCGTCTGCCTATCAAGGTGGGCAAGGCCCGGTCGCGATTGGCTATTTCCGCAGTCTGCGCGGCCTGGCGATCGCGATGTACGTGCTGTTGGCGATCTCGGCTCTGCTCGCGCTGGTGATGATTCCGGTTGCGATCAACGAGCGGAAGGTCGTCCACGACAAGGCGTTTGGGTCCATCTTTTCGGGTGTGCCGGCAGTGCGGGATGCGAATCAAGCGGTCGGCGCCGTCGCCGGTCTCCTGTTCATGGTGTCCCTTGTGATCGCGGTGCTGTTCATGATCTGGATGTGGCGCGCGGCCAAGAACGTGGGCCTGTTCGGTCGGGCGCGTCAGAGTTTCGGCCCCGGGTTCGCGATCGGCGGCTGGTTCATCCCGTTTGCGAACCTTGTGATCCCGGGAATGCAAATGCACGGCATCTGGAAAGGGTCGGGGCCGCCGCTGCGAACTGGCGAACGGGCCAAGGGTTCCGCGCTCGTCTGGGTGTGGTGGATCGTGTTCCTGGTCGGACGAGCGTTCATCTTCTTGAACTCCACCCCGAGCCGCACCAAGGCCTACGAGGTATCAGCGTTCGACGTCCAGAACGGGTTGCTGATCGCTGGCTCGGTTGCCACCGGAGCGAGTGCGTTGCTCGCGATCTTCATGATCCGTGCCATCACCGCGATGCAAGAGGACGCCAATGCCGGGCTCATGGCGGGCGGTGGTCCGGGATCCATGACGGCGACCACCGGGTATGCGCTGCCGGGTTATCAGGCGCCACCGCCGGCTCGGGTTGCTCCCGTTGCTCCTGGGTACCCACCACCGCCTCCACCAACCGCGGCTCCACCAACCACGGCTCCGTCAACCCCGCCGCCGACCGCCGCGCCGCCGGTGCTCGAGTCGCCGTTTCCCGCGCCGCCCACCACCGCACCGTGGGCGACCCCCGATCCGGGTCCCGACGACGCCGGCTGGGCCGCGCCGCAGCCCCCGCCGCCGGAGTAGCGCGTCCCTACTGGTCCACCACCACCACTACGTCGCGATCCACGTCTCCAAGAGGTGCACTTGGGCCTCGGCGTTCTCACGAATCCCCCCGACGATCGCGCCTTCCACCTTCCCGCCCACGAGTGGCATCTTCACCTTGAGCGCACCGGTGATGGTGCGTACCGCGCCCGTCGGAATCGGCGTGATGATTGCCGTGTAGGCGCCGGAGAGGAGGCCCCCGTAGTGATCGGGTCGGAGCTCGCACCGCGTTTCGTGGCTCGCAAGGTCACACACCGATCGCTCGACCCAGGTCATCAAGGCCGGGTCCACCACGCGCGTCACTGCGCGCGAAAGTTCCGCCTCGAACAGATACCGCACGTCTTGATGTACAACATCGCCGTCGCGTCGTTGATCGAGCACCTCGGCAAAGCCCAGTTTCGGGAGTTCGGCCATCCGGATCAGGAAGGCGGGATCGACGAGCGC
The DNA here is from genome assembly GCA_031430375.1 of Acidimicrobiia bacterium. GTDB lineage: Bacteria > Actinomycetota > Acidimicrobiia > IMCC26256 > JAENVU01 > JAENVU01. The sequence goes on along the minus strand of JANPBJ010000052.1, from coordinate 5,361 downwards.
GGAGTCGACAGCTTCGACAGAGGCGGCGATGGTTTGGATGATTTCGAAGTCCACGAAGTGAGACGGTACGCAATGGGGATCTCGCGTACCCTCTTCTGACCATGAAGATCACCGACCTCCTCGCGACCGGCCCTACTTACAGCTTCGAGTTTTTCCCACCGAAGACGCCGGTTGCAGCCGATGCGCTCGCGGGCGCGCTCGTGGAACTCGAGCCGCTCGCCCCGAGCTTCGTATCCGTCACCTATGGCGCGGGTGGTGGAACTCGCGAGATGACCCACGACATCGTCACCCGTTTTCATCGTGAGTCCAGCATCACGGCGATGGCACACCTCACCTGCGTGTGCCACTCCCGCTCGGAACTCTCGGAGATCGCAGTGCGGTATCGCGAGGCCGGGATCGAGAACATCTTGGCGCTCGGCGGAGACCCTCCGAAGGATCTCGACCTCCCTCCCGGTGAACTCGCCTACGCGGTTGAACTCGTGGAGCTGTTGCGCGAATCGGGCGATTTCGCGGTGGGAGTGGCTGCGTTCCCGGAGCCACACCCGAAGTCAGCGAGCCTCTCGGAAGATCGTCGCCGCACGGCAGACAAGTTGGGGAGCGCCGACTTCGCGATCACGCAGTTCTTCTTCGACGCGGAGCACTACTTCGATCTCGTATCCACCTTGCGCGACCTCGGCGTGGACAAGCCGGTGATTCCCGGGATCATGCCGGCCACCGCGATCAGCAGCATCAAGCGGATGACCGAACTCCAAGGATCGGAGTTTCCGGCGTGGCTCGCGGAGAAGCTCTACGCGGTGGAGGATGATCCAGAGGCCGTCTTCAACGTGGGCGTGGAAGAGGCCACGAAACTCTCGCAGCAATTGATCGAAGGCGGCGCGCCGGGCCTGCACTTCATCACCCTCAACCGGTCGCGCGCCACGCAGATGATCTACGCCAACTTGGGGCTCATGCCCGCGAGTTGATACGCGAACCGACCCGGACGCGAGGTCCGGGTCGGGTTGGCGGAGGGACTGGGATTTGAACCCAGGGTGAGTTTCCCCACAATGGTTTTCGAGACCATCCGATTCGGCCGCTCTCGCATCCCTCCTCGGCGTACTCCGGCCCGAGGGCCAACGCACGAGCGGGTCAGTGTACCGGCGGCCGGTTCAGTTGCGACGGCTCGAAAAGAAGTCTCGGAGCAGCACCGCCGACTCGTCACCGCGGACTCCCGCGACCACCGGGCACTCGTGGTTCAGGCGGGGATCGGCGAGCAGCTGATACCGGCTTCCCACCGCTCCGGCCTTGGGGTCCTCCGCGCCGAACACCACGAGCCCGATGCGCGAGTTCACGAGCGCGCCCGCGCACATCGCACACGGCTCGAGCGTGACGACGAGCGCACAATCGGTCAGTCGCCAACTGCCCTCTGCCCGTGCAGCATCCCGGAGCGCCAAGACCTCGGCGTGAGCGGTGGGATCCTGGGCCAGTTCGCGTTCGTTATGGCGCTGCGCCACCACTGCGCCGTCGGAAATCCGCGCCACCACCGCACCGATGGGAACGTCGCCGTGGGCCTCGGCGGCGCGAGCTTCAACGAGCGCGATCTCCATCAAGTGATCCATCTGGCGGCGCTCCACCAGCTCGAACCTACCGTGCGCGTCCGCGGGAGTGGTTCAGGCCCCGCCCACCTCGTGGAGTTCGATCGCGTTCCCGCACGGGTCTTCGAGGAAGGCCTGGAGGTTGGTGGCGACGGGAATCGCGTCGCTCACTGTGAGGCCCTTGGCGCGCAACTCTTCGATGGTCGCGCGGATGTCGGCGACCTGAATCGCAAAGTGTTGGCCGAGATTGCCGGGGACCGGCGCTTCGATGAGGCGGACCTGTTCGCTGCCGAAGTTGATCCACGCGCCGCCAAATCCAAAGTCGGGCCGGTCGGTTCGGGCCGTCCCGCCGAGCACCTCGGTATAGAACGCGAACGAGGTGTCGAAGTTCGACACATTGATCGACACATGATGAATCGCAAGCGGCTGCATCTCGTGATTCTGCGCGCATTCGCGGCTCACCGCAACTGCGCGGGACGGCCGATGCCAGCCGAGGCATGACGGTCGACGCCGATGTCCGGACCACTCGGGAATTCGCGGGCCTGGTGGAATCGCTTTCGAACATTCCCTGCGAAGTCAGGCCGGTGCTCGAACTGACAGACCGAGTGCAAGTGCTGCCTCCGCCATCCGCTCATCGTAAGTGACGATCCATTTCAGATCGTTGCCGATGAGCTGTGCGGTCGCTAAGTGAATCGCGTCGAGTGAACGGAGCTCGGACGGTTCGAGGGATCCGGCCAGGCGCAAGATGCGATCGTTGATCCTTACGATCTCGACCCGGCGCAGCACTGCCTCTCCGCGCGCTACCGCATTGGATCCGAACGGCATCGTGGCGCGAGCAACTTCAGTGCGTGCCAATGCGCTCGTGATTCGCGGTCGCTGCTTCTGGAGCGAGCGACGAAGCGCGCGAGATTCGGGTTCAGCAACTGCGAGCTTTACCAACGCGGACGAATCCAGGTAGACCGGTTTCTCAGCGCTCATTGCGTCGCAATCGAGCCAGCACCTGAGACGGAAGTTCCGCGTCGGTGCCAACCTCGATCGGTTCCGCAAGCGTCTCGAGTTCGTCTCTGGCCGCGGTCACATCGCCATCAGCCCGCAGCCGATCGAGGCCCTCGACCGCCGGGCAGGGGCTGAGGAGTGCAACGGGGCGCCCGCGATCGGTGACCTCGAATGTCTCCCCGGCCTCCACGCGGCGCAGGAGCTCGCTTGCTCGTTGTCGGAGCTCTCGAATGCCGACCGATGCCATGCGCTACTTGTAGCACATACAAGCGATCAGGGCAAGGCTCGTCTTCGTCCTCTGACTTTCGAACCCTTCGGCTGCTCAGATCACCATGACCGAGACACCAGGTGCGTAATGGGTCAGCCGGGTGATGTCCTCTTCGTCACCGGTGATCACGACTTCGCTGGTTTCGGCTTCGGCGGTGGCGACGACGATCGCGTCGACCGCCGAAGCCGCGCGCGCACGGGTCCGGAGTGCTGCGGCTCGTCGGGCCACCGCGGTGTCGAGGTCGACGATCTCGCAGGTTCGCAGCAGCCGGTTCACCCGTGCGTCACGTGGACCGTTGCCCGTGAGCGATTCGACGACCACGGCGGTTGGGACTGCCGGTGGCCACAGGTCGCGTTCGAGAAGGCGCCGGATCCGAGCCATGCTCGCCCGATCCTGCGTCGCGAACTTCGTCAGCGCCGAAGAGTCCAGCGTTGCCGTCACGACGCCCGACGACGCCGGGTTGCCGCGCCCTTGTCGAGCCAGCGATCGGCGGACGCGAGCTCCTTCTCGGTCGACGGGCCACCAAGCCGCGCTGCGAGCTCATCGAGGTACGCCTCGGTCTCGGTTCGGAGCAGTTCGCGGCGAAGTGTGGCCCGCACCGCGTCCTGGGTGAGCTCCGAGATTGGTAGACCTCTCGACTTCACCGCGTCGTACAGGTCGTCCGGGAGGTAGATCTGAATTCGTGGCATGCGGATAGTATACGCCTACTCGGATCGGCGCGGCACGGTGATCGCGGCGTCGCCGGCGGCGTGCGAAGTGTCGGCAGGCCATCAGGGGCCGAGCGGGCCTGGTGGGATTCCTTTCGAACCCTTGCAGGTCGTAGATTTCGGTCTTCGACGTAGGTCAGCGATTTCCGACGAAGAATCAGATCGCCTCGACTGCGACATCGTCGGCGTGAGCGGCCAGTGCGTTGATGTCGGCCGCGTCGCCGGTCAAGACTGTTCCGCCCGGCTCAGCAATCGCGACTACGAGAGCATCGACGGCGGAGCCGCTTCGCGCTCGGCGTCGGAGCTCGGCCGCGCGCCGAGCGAGTTCGATCGACACGAATGATTCGGTCACGCAACTTTTGAGGAAACGATTGGCGTTCGCGTCGCGGCCGGCACGACCGTGCAGTGACTCGATGAGAACGGGCGTCGGGACAACGGGCGGCCAGAGTCCGACGGACATGAACTCGCGAATAAGCGCGAGAGATTGGGCCGAACGCGTCGACAGTTTCGTGAATCCACCACTGTCGAGCACCAGCATCAGCTGGCTCGCGTGATGCGGCGGTCCTGGATCCGTCGCGCGATGGTCCTTGCCCGAGCTTGCTGGCGAGCGGAGGGCTCGCCGACCTCGAGCGCAAGCCCGGCCGTGTACTCGACGGCCGCATTCAGCGCGTCTTGCCGCTCGACCTCGGCCCGCACTGCGGTCTGCAAGAGTTCCGAAGCTGGCAGCTCACGGCGCTTCAGCTCGTCGTAGAGATCGTCGGGGAGATAGACCTGAAGTCGTGGCATACGTATAACCATACGCCTATCTGGGCCGTGCTGGCACGTGTGCGCCACGGGTTCGAAACAGGTGCAGTCACCCCTGTCGGAGCGGAGGGAGACCGTCGCCGTCGTGGCCGCGGCTCCTGCTGCCGTGAACTAGCTGACGCCTTGGCCGACGGGACGTCCGGCTCCTCGTCGACTCCGGTCACACCGGGCGGATGTCGAGGCGGTGGCCCAGGGCTTCGGCGATCGTCCGGAGGTCCCGAGGGTCGCTGGTGAGAACGAGGTCGCGGCGTGCGATCGCCCCGATGACCACGGAAGCGTCGATGGGATCCTTCGTGTTCGACCGCGCACAGGCCGCACCGGATGCCCGGGCGCGGACGTCCGTGAGGTCCTCCACACGGCATCCAGCCAGGAGACGGGCCAAGTTGGCCTGCCGACCGGTTCGCCAACCCTGAGCGAGAACGCCGGCGGGAACTGTGACGCGCACGTTCCGTTCGAGCGCGCGCTTGTGGATCGCCCACACCGAGCGATCGGAACCCTCGGCGGCGACGAGCGCACCCGTGTCATAGGTGAGTCCGCTCATCAACTCGCTCGTCGGGAACGGCGCTTGTTGCCGAGGACGCCATCGAGAACGCGGTCCGCTGCCTCGAGCTCGTCGGCGGTAAGTGCGCCGTTGTCGGCTTCCCAGGCGCGGACGCCTGCGAGTCCGCGTTCGAGCGCCAACGCGTCCGCCGCAGCGCGGTTCATCCACGCCGACAGACTCAAACCCTCGGCCTCCGCGAGGGCGGCGGCCGAAGCGGCGATGTCCTCGTCTATCGCCACAGACAACTTCCTCACCGCCATGGAGCGATCTTACTACCCGCTTCCTACCCGGCGAGGAGGTAGTGGCGTCTGTTGTGCAACTAACGGCTGGAATTTGCGGAGGGAGAGGGATTCGAACCCTCGGTGAGTTTCCCCACACACGCTTTCCAAGCGTGCCGATTCGGCCGCTCTCGCACCCCTCCGGGCGTCTCGCGAACGAGACGTCGAGCCGGTGATCGTAGTTGCACGCCCCCTG
>JANPBJ010000051.1:0-8666 GCA_031430375.1 Acidimicrobiia bacterium | reverse complement strand
AGGTTCAGCGTGGGCGCGGCGGCGACCGTCACTGAGCTGGTTGCGGGCACGTTGTCCCCGGTCGAGCTGGTCGTGTCGATGACCGATGCGCCGATGTGGCCGATCACGCTGTTGGTGACGGTGCCGATGGCGCTGACGATGTTCACGCCGTAGGTCAGTGTGCGCGACGCGCCAGCGGGGACTGCGAACGGTCCGACCCACACGAGCGTGCTGCCACTGGTCAACGGGTCACCGATGGTGATGCCATTGAACTTCGACGAGCCGGGAACGTGGGTCGATCCTGCGCCGGGGGTGTCGGTGAAATCGTCGAGCGAAGCGCTTTGGCTCCCCGAGCTGTTGGTCGCAGTCACCGTGTACGTCGCGGCGCCGCCGGGCGTCGTCAATGCGGTCGGCGAGACCGATTTCGCGAGGGTGGTGGTGTTCGAGATCGGTTGGACCGGCAGGATCGCTGCGTAGTTCGTGCCCGACATGTTGGTGTGCTTGATCTGGGTGCCCGACGCGATGTATTGGATCGGCGTCACGGCGGTGTTCGAGTTGGTGGTACCGACGATCACGAACGTGTAGGTGATCGTGTAGGGGCGAGTGGCCGAGCTCGGGTCGGTGATCGTGTAGTGCAGGAAGTCCGAATGGTTGGTCGCGCCACCGCCGGTGAGGTTGATGTTCAAGACGGCGCTCAACAATCGGTACGCGCCGGGATTCCACGCGGAGACGCCGGTCACCACCGCCGCGGGCGTCATGTCGAAACCACCCGGATCGCCAGCGGAGCCCGCGCCGATGGTGCCGGTATCCCCGCTGACGGTCAGCGTCATGGTGGCGCCGAGGCCCGGCGGGTTGCTCGTCGCGGTCGCGACGTTCACCTGGTTGGCGGCCGCCTGAGTGGTGTTCGTCACCGAGGTGAAGGTAAAGGTGGTGTTGCAGAGTTCGGTCGCTCCGATCAGGTCCGGCTGACGGTCATAGACGGAGACCGTGTGCGTCTGCGCCGCGGCGGTGGCAGCGGATGCACTGAGGTAGAAGTAGCTGAGGCCAGAACCCGAGGGAGCCAGGTTCGCGAGAGGTTGGTGCGCGGACTGACTTGGTGCGAGCGAGACCACACCGCCGGTGAAGTTGGAGAGCTTGACCCACGATCCGTTGACCGCGGCACCCGAGGTGTTGGTGATGCGATACCCGGTGTAGTGGCCGGCGAGGTTGGGAAGCGACGGAGGGCTCGGGCTGAAGTCCGCGTAGAAGGTGGCTGAGGTCAGGGGGGTAACCGTGAGGTTGGCCGACGCACAGGTTGCGGCACCCGCGGGCTGCTCAACGATGGCAGCGTCGAGTGCTGGCAGGAATCCCAACGCGAGGAAGAGCGCGGCTGCGACTCGCCCCAGCTTGACGATATGGAGACGGTGGAACGACGGGCGTTCGGCCGCGCGGCGCGCGGGGGTCGTGTGTGCAAAGTGCTTGGTCACCGACGTGGTCTCGGCAGACCTGGCAGTGACCTTGTGGTGTTTCTGGTCTCGCGCTGCCTATCTCGGCGCGGCACCGAGTTCGGCTCCGACAGCCATCAACACGCGCAGAACCGCCGGCGATCCCGTGAGGAATGCCGGCGGTTCTTTTCGGTCTGAGCGAACCCGTTTACGCAGCGGCGCGTTCCACCCGGAGAATGCAGCGCAGGTCTTTTCCAGCCGCACCGACGGTGGCAGTCCAGTTGGCGGTGGCTCCGGCGGCGGCCGACACGTCGGTCTGAGCGATGCCGACGGTCGTTTCGCCTTCCAAGAAGCTGACGAAGATGCGGTACTGCACCTTCGCGTTGGTGGGGTTCTTGGCTTTGCCGGTGGCGGTCCAACCTTTGTCGCCGGAGACACACTTGGTGTCGCTGACGTCGATCTTGGCACCGACGAAGTCCTTCAGCGTCCCAGGGGTGTTCTTCGTGTTGGCGACGAACGCAGGCTTGGTGGTGGTGCTGGTCGTGGTCTTGGCGGCTTTCGTGTCCTTCGACGCGTCAGTCTTTTCGGTGTCGCTCGAACAGCCGGCGACGGCGAGGGCACCGACCAGGCCGAGTGCGATCAGGGCTTGCTTCATTCCTGCTACCTCCCAGTAGTTCTATGCCTAGCTATCGACGAGCTTTGGGAGGACTTGAGCGGGGTCAGGGCCCGACGCGCCGCCCTCGTACGAGCGCTCCGGGGAGTGCTCCGGAATGTTCACCGTCCTCAAAGGTCACGACGCCAGATTTGACCGTTGCGCGGTAGCCGCGGGCCGTCTGCATGAGGCGACGCCCACCGGCGGGGAGATCGTGGATCACCTGGGGGGCGCGACACGCCAGCGCTTCGAGGTCGATCACGTTCGCATCGGCGATGTAACCCGGGGCAAGCACACCGCGATCGAGCCAGCCGACGTGCGCGGCGGTCCGTTGCGTCTGTTGGTGCACGATCGCTTCGATGGGAATCCTCTGGCCGCCTCTCCGATCTCGGGCCCACACCACGATGGAGCTGGTGGGCATCGAGCCGTCGCAAATCGCGCCACAGTGCGCGCCCGCGTCGGAGAGTCCGAAGAGTGAGAAGTCGCTCGTGATCATCTCGTACAGGTCGTCGAAGTTGCCGTGGGCGAAATTGAACAACGGGAGGTAGAGCAGTTGCGTGCCGTTGTTGTCGAGCAGCGCGTCGTAGACGACCGACGCGGGATCCGAACCTGCGGCGCGTGCCCGTGCTCCGATCGAGTCGTTCGCATCGAGCTCGTAGTCGACCGGATCGCTCATCACGAACATCACGTCCCATCCGGAGACGATCGACTTGAACAATCCGTCGGGGAGCGAGGCGATCATGGTCGCATGTTCTTCGAGAGTGCGCCGTTTGCGTTCCGGGTCGCGCAACGCGTCCACCCGCGCCGCGAGAGGTTCATTCGCGATTTCGTCGTAGGCGCGCGTGAAGAGAAACGGATTGGCGGTTACCTCCAGGCCGAGCAGCACGCCAATGGGGCGCGCCGCGACTTGCGGCTTGATGTCAAGACCGTTGGCGCGCATCGTGGCGATGCGGCCGAACAAGTGTCGCCAACGGTCCGGCGAATGGAACGCCTGTTGCACCGTGAAACTCAACGGTCTGGTGGAGGTGCGCGCGAAAGCTTCGATGAGATCCATCTCGCGATTCGCGAACTCGTCGTCGGGAGTTTGGTAACAGTCCGAGATCAGCTGGGTGACCCCCGCTCCTGCGTCGCGCATCGTTTCGGCAATCGCGAGAAGTTCTCGTTCACTCGCGGTAAGGGTGCCGATATTGGTGCCGTCCTTGGTTCGGTGCACGTCGGTGCGGCTCGTCGCGAATCCGATCGCGCCCGCGTCAAGTGCTTCTCGCACCAGGGTCGACATCGTCGTGAGTTCGTCGTCGGTGGGAGCCTCGGTGTGATCGGCACCGCGTGTGCCCATCACATAGGTGCGTAATGCGGCGTGTGGGATGTGGGTGCCGATATCGATGGTGTGTGGCTTCGCCGCGATGGAGTCGAGGTATTCGGGGAACGTATTCCAGTCCCACGTGAGCCCTTCGGCCAGCGCGGTACCGGGGATGTCTTCCACACCTTCGAGCAGACCGATGAGCCAATCGTGCTGGTCGGCCCGCGCGGGCGCGAAGCCCACACCGCAGTTCCCCATCGCGATCGTGGTCACGCCGTGGAGCGACGACGGTGCGACGATCGGATCCCAGGTCACCTGACCGTCGAAGTGGGTGTGGATGTCGACGAAGCCGGGGGTGACGATGAGCCCATCCGCGTCGATCTCCCGATGGCCGCGACGGCCCACGAAACCGACATCGGTGATGATGCCGGCCTCGATCGCCACATCGCCCACGAACCCGGGCGCGCCGGTGCCGTCAACCACAGTGCCATTGCGAATCACCAGATCAGTCATGGCGTGAGCCTTCCACAGGAACATTGTCGACGACACGAGTGGCCGGCTGGAGTCCGACACCCCCGAACCGGAACGCAGTGGAGGCGAGCAGTCTCGGAGCGTCCCGAAGCACCTCCCGCTAGTCTCGATCGAGTGGAGAGACCGAAGTTTCGAGTGATCCAATGGGCGACGGGCATGGTCGGGCAAGAGTCGATTCTCGGAGTGCTGGCGCATCCTGAGCTCGAGCTGGTGGGGTGTTGGGTGCACAGCCCCGAGAAGGCCGGTAAGGATGTGGGAGACATCTGCGGCATCGACCCGATCGGTGTGATCGCGACCAACGATGTGGACGCGCTGATCGCGATGGATGCTGATTGTGTTCTCTACACGCCGGTCATGGCGAGCACCACAACGGTGATTCGGCTGCTCGAGTCGGGCAAGAACGTGGTCACGCCGGTCGGGTGGATCTACCCGGGTGAGTCACCCAAGATCGCGGCAATCGAGGACGCGTGTCGGCGCGGCAACGCCACGTTGCACGGTACCGGGATCAATCCCGGTGGCATCACGGAACGGCTGCCGCTCCTCTTGAGTTCATGGTGTCGCAACATCCGCCACGTGCGGGCGGAAGAGTTCAGCGACATTCGGAACTACCCGACCGCGTCGGTGGTGCGCGACGTCATGATGTTCGGCACCCCACCCGAAGCCGCGCAGACGAGCCCAATGCCGACGATCCTGGGCCTGGGATTCTGTGAGTCGATCGACATGATCGCGGCGGAACTCGGTTGGACCCTCGACACCGAGAAACGGACCACGCATGAGATGGCGGTCGCGACCCAAGATCTCGATACCCCCGTCGGCGTGATCGAGGCGGGCACGGTGGCCGCGCAGCGGTTCACATGGGAAGGTCTCGTCGACGGCGAATCGGTGATCACGGTGCGGGTCAATTGGCTGATGGGTGAGGAGCACCTCGAACCCGCGTGGGCGTTCGGCGAGGAAGGTCAACGGTTCGAAGCCGAGCTCACCGCGGAGCCTCCGGTGAGTGTGGTCGTACACGGACTTCACCCGCCGGTGGTGGGGGAGCACGCCGAGATCGGGCTCACCGCGCCGGCGATGCATTGTGTGAACGCTGTGCGGTACGTGTGCGCCGCCGACGCAGGGATCAAGACGTACCTCGACCTGCCACTCATGGCGGGCCGGGCTGCTCCGACGGTGTGAGCCGCGACCGTGTGCGCTAGTCCCGCGCGGTGGCCTCAACGACGGGCTGCATGAACACGCGTACTTCGCACTCGTCGAAAAGTTCCGGCAGAATCCAACCGTCGACCTGGCGGCGAAGTCGGAACTGGGTCACCGTGCCGGTCCGGATGGTCTCTTCGATCTGAAAACCATCGATCCACCGGTCTCCGAATTGGAGATGGACTTCGCATTCGAGTGGTCGTTCGGCTCTGGTCGCGGGCGCGATCGGGAGATCACTCGTGAGGTCGATGGTGGTATCAGCCTCACGGGCGGTGGACGCGGCATCGGTGGCGCGGTCATCAGTGGGGGGAGCCGCGGCGCGTGATGGGTCGATGCTGCCGCCGATGACCGAACCCGCACCCTGGTCGGCAGCCGGAGGGGTAGCGCCGGTGGCGGGCAGCGTGATGATCGGCGGTGCCGTCACGAAGAGACCGATTCGATCAACGGCGCGCATCAGCCGCGCTTGATCGGCTTGCCCGATCTCAACATGGAGTTGCAACCCATCGCACGCATTGGCCACGCGGGTGAGCGCACTGATCAGCTCCACGTCTCGGCGCGTGAGCTCGTGGTGCAGCATCGTGATTTCGGTGCGGAGTGCCTCCACTTGGAGGTGGGTGGTGTCGGCCTGCAAGAGCGCGAGATCGAGCGTGCGTGCTCGTCGCTTTCTCCACCCCATGGTGTCCCTTTCGTGTCCCCCCGTGGGACTCCCCGGCGTCACCGTAGGCCCGGGCGAGGCTCAAGTGGTGGAATCTCCGAGGGGGGCGAACGGGATCGTGAATGCGGGACTCTCAACGCCACCGTCGACCTCGAAGATCTTGCCGGTCACCCAGCTCGACGCGTCGGACGCGAGGTAGACCACCGCGGCCGCGATGTCTTCGGGTTGCCCGATTCGTCCCATCGGGGTGCCGGTCTCGAGTTGACGGCGGATGGAGTCGTCGGTGAGTACATGCTCGAGCGCCGCGGTCTCCACACCGCCCACCTCGATCGCGTTCACCCGCACCATGGGCGCGAGCTCGGGCGCGATCGCCCGGGTCATCATCGAGAGAGCGGCCTTTGCCGTTGCGTAGGCCACGAAGCACGGCTGGACCATGCTGGCGGCACGTGACGAGATGTTGATCACACTGCCGGTGCCGGCGTCCACCATCTGCGGGACACAGAGTTGGGTGAGCGAAAAGGCTGCCAGGACGTTGAATCGGAACGCGGCTTCAAGGTTCCGAGGGCTGGTGTTCATGAACGGGCGGGGATCCCACCCGCCCGCGTTGTTCACCAGGATCGTCACCCGTCCGAGCTGCTCGGCGGCCTCCACAAGCGCCGCGAGCTGCTCCGGCTCGGTCACATCGGTGGGCACGGCAAGGGCGCGGCGGCCCTCGGCTTCCACGAGTTCGGCGACCGCGTCGAGGTCAGTTCTGGTGCGGGCGGCCAGCACCACATCGGCCCCAGCCTCGGCGAGCCCGACGGCGCACCCGGCGCCGATGCCTTTGCCTGCGCCGGTCACGATGGCCACGTGGCCCGAGAGGTCGAATCGATCAAGGATCATCGTGGCAGAGTATCGACCAACATCGGTGCGAAAGGGAGCAGGCATGTCCGAGGTAGAGGTTGATGTGCAGGACGGGGTCGCGACGATCACGATGAACCGGCCTGAAGCGCGCAACGCCCTGAATCGATCGGTCCGTCGGCGGCTCCCGGCTGTGATCTCCGAACTTGAAGCCGACGCCACCGTCGACGTCATGATCCTCACCGGCGCCGACCCGGCCTTCTCCGCGGGCGTCGACCTCAAGGAGTTCGGCGGGGGCACCGTGGAGGGTGACGAGCTGCGTTCCGGCGGTCCGAAGCCAGACCCCGAGTCGGTGGATATGGGAGGGCGCGACCGCGACGGCCACCTTCCGTGGCGCGGCGCGCTGCCGCCGCGTACCAAGTTGCTCATCGGAGCGGTCAATGGCGTAGCGGTCACCGGTGGCTTGGAACTCGCGCTCGCCTGCGATTTCCTGATCGCGTCAGATCGGGCGCGCTTTGCCGACACCCACGCACGGGTTGGCGTGATGCCAGGCTGGGGTCTCACGGTGCTGTTGCCCCAACGCATCGGCGTGGCACGGGCTCGAGAGATGAGTGTCACCGGCAACTTCGTCGACGCCCGGCTCGCCTATGACTGGGGACTTGTCAATCACGTGGTTCCCCACGACGATCTGCTCCCGTACTGCCGACAGCTGGGCGCCGACTGTCGGACCGTGGATCAGCTCGCCGTCCGACGGATGCTGTCCACGTACGACCGCAATAGTCTCGTCACCGATGCCGAAGCGTGGGCGATCGAAGACGACGTCTCGCGAAACTGGGAAGGGTCCGGTTTTGATCCCGTCGAGATCGAGAAGCGGCGGGCCGGAATCATGGAGCGCGGTCGAACTCAGACCAAGGGCTGAAGCTGGTTCAGGGCAAGTGCGTTGTCGTGGAGGATCAAGCCTTGGTCGGCCACATCGAACTCCTTCACTTCCACGGCGTAGTCGAGCGGGTTCGGCATGCCTTCGATGTGGGGCCAATCCGAGCCGAAGATCACGCGGTCGGTCCCCATCAGCTCCGCGATCTCGTGCACGTCGTCTTCCCAGAACGGGTTGATCCACACGTTGCGGCGGAAGGTCTCGATCGGATCTTCGGGGAAGAACCCGGGGATCCGACGGTGTTGCGACGCGAGCTTGCGAAACAAGTCGGGGAGGAACTCGCTGCCGTTCTCCACGCTGGCCACGCGGATCCCGGGAAAGCGCGTGAAGAAGCGGTCGAAGATGAGGCTCGCGAGGAAGTCGTAGATCGCCCGTTCCATGTGCAGCATCTTGATGCTCGGGCCCATGTTCCCGCCGCTGAAGTTCGCACTGAAGCCGTCGGGCGCGTACCCGTTCGCGGTATAGCCACTATCGCCCGCGTGGACAACGACGGTGAGCCCGGCCTCCTGCACGCGTGACCAGAACGGGTCGAACTCCGGATTCGCCGGCGTGCGTGCGCCGTCACGCGTGAACGCGGCGGCCGGGCGCATCACGATCGTGCGTGCCCCTTCGCCGATCGCAAACTCGAGTTCGCGGATGGCCCAGTCCTGGTCCGCCAACGACAAGTACGGCGCTGCGAAGATCTTGTCTTGATACGCGAAGCCCCAGTCTTCGTTCAACCAACGGTTGAACGCAGTGAAGGTGAGCGTCATCGCTTCGGTGTCGTGGACCAACAGTTCCTCGTAGAGCATGCCGAGGGTTGGAAAGAGCCAACACCCCTCGAGTCCCTGTTCTTGGAGGACCCGCACTCGGGCATCGCGATCCCGGTACTCCGGGCGGATCGGCTCGCGGTCTTGGAGAAACTCGAGCGGGTTGCGACCATCGGGGTTGCCCCGGAAGTAGTCGTGCATCGCGCCGGCCTTGGCGATGGGGTTGAAGGTGGGATTGGTGACGACCTTGCTCACCCGTCCGCCCACCACTTGATACTTGCGGCCGTCGATCTCGCACCACTGCACACAGCGCGGCCCGAGGCGAGGGTCGAGGTGGCGGGTGAACGCGTCGAGCGCCTCGTAGTAGTGGTTGTCGGCATCGAACACGGGGCCGTCGTACATCGTCATGAG
>JANPBJ010000050.1:0-9468 GCA_031430375.1 Acidimicrobiia bacterium | reverse complement strand
CGAGACGGACCGCGCGCCGATCCGACGCCAGACCGCTCGACGAGTTAGCGGCCTTGGAAGTCTGGCGCGCGCTTCTCGGCGAACGCGGCAAGACCCTCTTGTAAATCCTCACTGACGAACGCTGACTCCTCGAGGGCTCGGATCTCCGCCAGCGCATCGGCGTCGAGCGTCGTCGCCGCATTCACGAGATTCAGTGCACGCTTGTGGCCTTGCACGGTGATCGGAGCCAGCGCGGCAATCGTCGACGCAAACGCGATCGCCTCGGCGCGCACATCCTCGACCCGTCGGGTCACGAGTCCGATCCGATCGGCTTCGTCGCGGTCAAGTTGTCGACTCGTCACCAGCAGGTCGCGGGCCGCCGTGTGCCCGATCAGCAGTGCGAGGCGACGAACGTTGGCCGCGCTCAAGACAATGCCCAGCTTTGATGCCGGAATCCCAAAGATCGCCCCGGGCCCGGCCACGCGGAAGTCGCACGCCACCACGAGCTGGGTCCCCGCACCGAGCGCGTAGCCGTGGATCGCGGCGATCACCGGGGCCGGGTGAGCCTCAATCGCGTCGAGCAACAACTCGAACGCCGGGCGGAACGAGTCGGTACCACCATGCTGGAGCCCGCCGTGGTCTGCGGTTCGTCGCACGATGTCGGCACCGGCGCAGAACGAGGAACCCTCGCCGGCGATGACCACGGCCCGAAGATGATGCGAACGTTCCACATGACCGCGCAGGTCATCGCACAGTTCGGAGTTCAAGGCATTGCGACGTTCCTGGCGATCCAGGATCGCCAGGCCCACATGCGGGGCCGGTTCTTCCCAGCGAATCACGACTCGTCAATGATGGCGATGAGGTCACCCTCGTGGACCACTTGCTCGGGGACCACGAGCAGCTCGCGGAGCACGCCCGGAACTTCGGTGATCACGGGGATCTCCATCTTCATCGATTCGAGGATGCAGATCTCATCGCCTTCCGCGACCATCGTTCCAACCTCAGCCACCACTTGCCACACGTTTGCAGTGATCTCCGCGCGAATCTCAGCCATGGCCGCACAGTAACCGCCCGCGCCGAAACCAGTCCTTCCCGCGGATCGACACCGGAACGGATCAAGGTTCAACCCCCACCCGAGCTGTGTCGATGGTGAGTCATGACAGTGTTGAACGACTCCAAGCGCCGGTCCTGGCTGGGCGAATGGATCGCCGTCTGCTGCGCGGTGGTCGGACTCCAGGTCACTGCATCGGTGCTGCCCGGGACCACACCGTTGTGGGTGAGTCCGACCGCACTCTTTTGGATCGTCGTGGTCGCAGCCTCGCTGTGTGTGGTGTCATCAGCCGCGGTCGTCGTGGTCGCAGCTCGAGGTGACCTTGCCGAGGTCGGACTGCTCGGCGCCTTTGCCATGGCTATATCCGCACTGCCGCTCGTCCATGGGATCACCGTGCCCGGCATCATCTACGGACCCAACGACGCAACGATGTCGTCGATCTTCTGGGCGCTCCCGGTCGCGAGTCTGGCCCTCCTCCCTCTCGTCGCGCCACGATCGGCGATCGGGAAGGCAACCCTGCGCAATTGGCGATCGTTCGTGGGAATCCATCTGACGGCCTCGCTCGGCCTCGCGACGGCGTTACTCGTCCATCCCTCGCTGCTCCCGTTTCCCAAGATGAGTAGTCCCGTCGCGATCGGCGCCGCCGTCGCGTCCTTGTCGGTGTGTGGACTCCTGTCGGCTCGGCAGTTGCGCTTGGCCTGGATTAGCCGATCTAGTTGTACTCGGCCGTCACGTTGGTGACAGTCGGCTGATCGGTGGGTGGCCTCCGATGGCGCTGTGGCGCCGACGATTGTTGTAGTCCTCGAGCCAGGGTGCAAACGCGGTGCTGCGTTCGTGGTTGGTGGTGAAGACGTGTCGGTATGCCCACTCGGTTTGCAGGGTCCGGTTGAAGCGTTCGACTTTCCCGTTCTGCCACGGGCAGTGCGGTCGGATCCGCCGGTGTTTGATCTTTGATGCGGCGAGGAGCTCGGCGAACGCGATTGATCGCGTGTAGCTCCAGTGGTTGTCGGTCATGACTTCTTCGACGGTGATCCCATGGCCGGCGAACCCTTCGAGAGCGCGAGCGAAGAACTCTGAACAGGTCGCGCCTTTCTCATCAGCGAGGATCTCGGAGTACGCGAATCGGCTGTGGTCATCGACGACCGAATGGATGTAGTCGTATCCGATCCGAGCCTTCTTCTTGACTGCGGTGGATCCCCTCTTTCGGCCGTGGGCGCGCCAACCGCCACCGTCGGGGATCCGCCCGATCTTCTTGACGTCCATGTGGACCAGCTCGCCGGGCCGGTCTCGTTCGTAACGGATCGTGGTGGTCTTCGACGCGCGGACCACAGCTCCGGTCAACGGGTCGCACTCACACAAGCGGGGCACCTCATGGCGACGCAAGATCCTGGTCACGGTCCGAGCCGGGACACCCAGCTCAGGGCCGAGCCAATCCGGACCGCGACGCTGCTCGACCCGAGCCGCCAGGACGCGGGCTTCGACCTCGGGACTGGTCCGAGTCGGTGACGTATGGGGCCGAGACGACCGGTCCCACAAACCGGCCTCGCCCTCCACATCGAACCGGTTGACCCAACGATGCGCGCACTGACGAGACACGCCCATCGTTTTGGCCGCGTGGGCGACCGGCATCCCTTCCTCGCGGTCTCGCTGGACCAGCAGACGACGACCATGAAACGTCAAACGAGCGTTACGGTGAAACACGAAGACCTCCGGTGTTGGTGAAGACGGCTATCTCCACTGCACTGGAGGTCTTCGCCTTACGTCAAACCGTCACCAACCTCATGGCCGAGTACATCTAGAGCGTCGTTCGCAGTCTCGGTGGGACTCGCAATGATCGGCGCGTCGAGCCTGGTGTGGATCGGTCGGGCTCCCTTCACCACGGGCTTCTGGCTCGCCCACGCCTTCGACATCTTCGGAGTGCTGGCGACCACCATCGGCGCGTGCGTGGCGTACCGGCGGGGCACCGTGATGCGCGACATCATTCGACCCCTCACGATTCATGAACCGCTGAGCGCCTTCGAGATCGGGCTCGATCCGCTTGTCCATCGCTACGTGGGTCTGCTCGAGGCGAAGGACCCGATCACTCGCGACCACGTAGTCCGCACCGCAGAACTTGCGCTCCGCGTAGGCGAGCGGCTCCACCTTTCCGCGCCGGAGCTCCGCACATTGGCGCTGGCCGCATTGCTCCACGACGTCGGGAAACTCGAGATTCCCGATGCCATCCTCAAGAAACCCGGCCGCCCCGACGACGCCGAGTTCGCAATTATGCGCGGCCACACCGTTGCCGGCGAACGGATCGTGCTGGAGTCTTCGGTGCTCGCGTGCATCGCGCCGATCGTCCGCGGCCACCACGAGCACGTCGACGGGCGCGGCTACCCCGACCAGATCCGGGGTGACGCAGTCCCGCTCGCAGCTCGAATAGTGAGTGCCTGCGACGCGTTCGACGCGATGGCCAATCACCGTCAATACCGTGACGGCATGGGATCCGACAAGGCGTGCGCGATCCTGCGCGAACATGCCGGGGCGCAATGGGACGAACGGGTTGTGAACGCGCTCGTCAGCATCGTCTCGATCCGCCCACCGACCAGTCGATCACCCGTACTGGACGCGGTCGGCCGGACCGATCCGTTCTGCGGGTGCGGCGACGCGCTGCCGGAGGCGCTTGCCACCAACGGCGCCCTCACCGTCACCGGCTCCTGACCGCAACACGACAGAACACAGCGATTTCGCGCTTCGTAAGGACTGGCCGTGTCGATCACCGCGTCGCGCCGGTAGGTTGCAGGTCATGACCAGCCCAACGGTGTCGACGCCCAGCCCGATGGGAATCCGGGACCTACGGATCCCCCCAGCTATCCAGCGGCTCCGAGACGCGGCACCGCCCTGGGCTGGACTCGTGGCGCGGGTCATCGCGGGAATGCTTTGGCTCTCCAACACCGACTGGAAACGACCGCCAGACTTCGGTCGACCCACCCGTGGCCTCTGGATCTTCGCGAACCACGGGATCACCAACGAGGTCTTCGGACCGTTCCGGTGGGTGCTCGAGGAGATCGTTGTCCCAAACTTCAAGATCTTCGGCTGGGTCACGATCGCGAGCGAAGTGTTGCTCGCAGCGCTCTTGCTGTCGGGAACCTTCACTCGGTTCGCCGCGATCCTCGGGGTCGGTCAAGCCGTTGCAATCACACTGTCGGTACTCAACACTCCTGGCGAGTACAACTGGGCGTACTACATGATGATCGCGCTCCATCTCGCGATCTTGGCCAACGGCGCCGGACCATGGTCGGTTGATTCGATGATCGCAAAGGCGAAGGCCGGAGACGCGAATGCGGTCGCGCGGGCGGTCAATGCCGGCCGGGTCGGATTGCTGGCGCTCCTCGGGGGTGCCGGCGCGTTTCTTGTTTACCAACAGCGTGACAATTCCTTCTCGCTCGATACGCACGGAACCACGTACTTCCGCGAGATCGCAACGGGGAACCAAGCGGTACGCGGTACGGCACTCCTCGGCGTCACGTTGATCGGACTCGGGATTCTCGTGGCCGCAATCGGACAGCGGCCCCGACCGGCCCGAGCCTTGGGCGGGTTCCTGGCCCTCGACGCAGTCATCTGCGCAGCTACCTACGGCACCAGTATCAACGTTTTCGGCGGCGCGCCGTCGACCAGCGCGATCCTGTTGGTC
Organism: Acidimicrobiia bacterium; assembly: GCA_031430375.1. Taxonomy (GTDB): domain Bacteria; phylum Actinomycetota; class Acidimicrobiia; order IMCC26256; family JAENVU01; genus JAENVU01. Next base: position 4,765 of record JANPBJ010000050.1, on the reverse strand, counting down.
GCGGCCACCTTCCTGCTGGGCGCGTCGTGGGCGATCGCTCATGTTGCGAGGCGCGCGTTCTCAGGCGAACGCACGGCCTAGGCGAGTGCTGGCAATCTCGGCCAGCGCAGTGATTGCGGCCAGGGCCAACAACGTGCCCGCGAGCGAGTGGTAGTCGAACGCCGCAAGTTGTTGGTTGATCGAGCCCCGGCCCCGAGCTGCGTCTGTTCCTCACCGATTGATCAACCCGGCCACTCGGTGGCCGCTCGAGCAACGAGTCAGCGCCATACGTCTCCGCGCTCAGACCGGGAGCACGCCGTGCTTGCGCCACGGCCGCTCCACCCGTTTGTCGCGCGAGATGCGCAGCCCGCGCCAGATCGCATTGCGGGTATCGGCCGGGTCGATCACGTCGTCGAGCTGAGCATGGCCCGCGGCGATATACGGGTCGATGTTGGCGCGGATCTCCTCCGCAAGTTCGAGCCGCTTGGCGGCGCGCTCCGCTTCGGGCACCGCCTCCAACGTCTTGCGGTGGATGATGTTCACCGCGCCATCGGGTCCCATCACCGCGATCTCCGCGGTGGGCCACGAGACGATGTAGTCGGCTTCGTAGGCCAACCCGTTCATCACGAAGTACCCGGCGCCGTAGCTCTTACGCATGATGACGCTGATTTTCGGCACTGTCGCTTCGCTCACTGCGAACAGCATCTTGGCACCGTGACGAATGATTCCCTGCTTCTCCACGGCGGAACCGACGATGAAGCCCGGTACATCGTGCAGGAACACGAGCGGAATCCCGAATGCATCGCAGAGCCAGACGAACCGCGCGGCTTTGTCGGCCGCGTTCACGTCGAGCGCACCGCCGAGCACCATCGGCTGGTTCGCCACGATGCCCACCGGCTCGCCACCAACGCGCGCCAGACCGGTGACGATGTTCTTGGCCCACTCCGGTTTCATCGGAAAGAAGTGACCGTCGTCCACGATCGCGGCGATCACCTTGCGTACGTCGTACGCGCGGCGCGGCGCGGTCGGCACAATCTCGTAGATCTCTTCGGCACGCCGGTCAACCGGGTCGGTGCACGCGCGGGTGGGCGGCCGCTCCTGATTGTGTTGCGGAAAGAACGCGAGGTACTCGCGCACGATGCGCAGACATTCCTCGTCGTCGGCCACTTCGAGATCGGCAACCCCGCTGATCTTGGTGTGAACACCGGAGCCGCCCATCTCTTCTTCGCTGACGTCTTCGCCGACCGCGGCCTTCACCAGATGTCGTCCGGCGAGGGCCATCGACGACGTCCCCTTCACCATGGGCACAAAGTCGGCAAGGGCGGGGATATAGGCAGTACCGGCGGCGCAGTGGCCCATCATCGCGGCGACCATCGGCACCACTCCGCTCATGGCCACCTGCTCGCGGAAGAGGTCGCCCGCGCCCGCAAACGTGGAGCCGCTCGTGGCCTGAATACGCGCGCCGGCGGAGTCGAGCAGCCACACCATGGGGATGCGTTGACTGAGCGCATGGTGACGCATGCGCCGAATCTTGTTCTCACCGACCGCGCCCATCGAGCCCGCCATCACACTGAAGTCGTACGCCGCCACCGCGATCAGACGGCCATCGATCTCCCCGACGCCGGTGACAGCACCGTCGGCGGCGAGGAACCGGTCACCCAAGCCCGCGTCCATGTGATCAGCCAGCATCCCGTACTCCACCCACGTCCCCGGGTCGAGCAGAAGTTCGAGCCGGTCACGCACGGTGAGTTTGCCGAGGGATTTCTGGCGCTCAACAAACGACTCGCCGCCCATCCCGAGCGCCTTGGTCCGGCGCTGCGCGAGATCCGCTACCAACGGCCCCCACTCGTGCCGGTTACCGCCACCACTGGACTTCGGCTGCTGGGTCAACGACGTCTCCTCCCCGCGCTCGGCCACGGCGGCCAAGATCGGGGAGGCTAGGTCGCTGACGAGCGCTCAGCCCAAGACCCGGTCGATCGCCGCAGCGAGCGCCACCGGTCGGAAACCTTGCGGACCGAGCTCTCCTTGGAACGCGATCGTTCCACCCCGGTCAACCAGGTACAGCCGATCCGGCAGCGCTCCGTACGCGTTCGCCACCACGTTGTCCATTTCGTCGATCACCACCGGCATCTCGATCGAGAGATTGAGCGCGCAGGCAGTTGCATTTCCCAGACGCTCACCAATGGTGATCGGCTGCACCACAGTCACTCCGTCCGTGACGTTGTCCGTCACCTGCCAACCATCCGTCGGATGGATCTCCGCGATGTAGACCACAACGAACGCCACTCGATCGCGATGCTGACGCCATAAGGCATGCAACGCGCCCAACTGGGCGCGGAAGGGAGGTCAGGTATAGGACCCGAAGATCAATGCGACCGGTTGGTTCGCGGCAACTTCGGCGAGGTGGAACCGATCCGTGGTCTCGACGCGTCGACCGGTGGAGAAGTCGTACTGCGGGAGGTCGAAGTCGAAGTCACCCTCGTTCACTTCTGGGATGACGAGTTTCACGAACTCTGGGTCCGAGAAGGCTTCGGTGAACGTCAGGACCGATTCGGTGGCGGTGATATCGGCGTAGGGATCGCTCTCAGCCATCTTGTGAGGCTACGCCCCCTGGGTGCGTCGTACGCTCGACGCCCATGGGACCACTCGAAGGCCGAGTTGCCGTCGTCACCGGCGTGAGCCGACAAATCGGAATCGGATTCGCGCTCGCGCGGCGGCTCCTCGCCGCGGGTGCAAGCGTTTTCGTGCACTCGTGGACCGCCCATGATGCCGAACAGCCCTGGGGTGCGGATCCCGATGGGATCGACGGCGTACTCGACGCGCTCGGCACACCCGACCGCGTCGGCCATGTTGCGGTCGACCTCGCCGATCCCACCGCGCCGGCAAGGGTGATCGCCGCCGCGATCGAACGCTTCGGCACCGTCGACGCGCTCATTGCGAACCACGCGCGCAGTTCGCAGCGAACGCTGGAGTCGTTGACCGCTGCCGAGCTCGACGCGTCGTGGGCAGTGAACGCTCGGGGATCGTTGTTGTTGGTCCAAGCGTTCGCCGCCCACCATGACGACACGCGGCCCGGCGGGCGGGTGGTGCTCTTCACCTCCGGCCAACACCTCGCGCCGATGGCCAACGAACTCCCCTACGCGGTGAGCAAGGGCGCAATCCATCAGATGACCCGCAGCCTCGCGAGCCACCTCGCCGATCGGGCCATCACAGTGAACGCCATCAATCCCGGACCGACCGATACCGGATGGGCCGGCCCCGATCTTGCCGACGCAGTCGCGCGATCGATGCCGTTCGGCCGGTGGGGCGCGCCCACCGACGTCGCCAACTTGGTCGCGTTCTTGGTGTCCGACGAAGGCGCTTGGATCACGGGCCAAGTCATCGACTCCGAAGGCGGCTTCCGCCGGAGTTAGATCAGGCCGTCAGGCCCGCCGCGTCGATCACCCGTGCCGCGAGTGTCGACCACGGTTGCGACGCAATCCAAGGTTGGCGATTCGCTTCGGCATCCACGCGAATCCACCGCGCGTAGTCGGCATTCATTGTCGCAACGGCGCGTTGCGATACGTCGGGGAGACGGCGATATCGACACCCGCCGGGAGAGTCGCGCACGGCCAGCGTGGCGCGGAGTTGATCAACCGATTCCTCCACCACAAAGACGGCGCGAACCATCGCGACGAGGTCCTCACGTTCTGCGGTCCAAATCATCTCGTCGCGAAACGGGGTCTACCGGGTGGTGCTCCCGCGATTTCGGTTCAGAATTGTTCCTGGTTTTGTTGGGTTTCGGCTTGACGTTCCAAACGTACGTTTGGTATACTTTTGGGACACGCCAGTCGGTCTACGGCAGAACGGAGGCATCATGCTCGAAGTACTGGAACGGACCGTTTCGATCACACGATGTCTCGTCGATGGCTTCGATCCTTCGTGCCTGTCCGGCCCGGATGCGCGTGCCGCGGTCCTCGCGTTCTCTGCGCTCGAGAAACTCGCCGCCTCGGGCAAGTTGCTCGCAGCAGGCCGGTTGGATGAGACCGGCGCCTGGGTGGGCGACGGCACGCATCGTGACATCGAAGCGTTCCTCGCGGCCACGTCGGGCACATCAGTGGGCGCGGGTCGCGCCGCGATGGAAACCGCCCGACAGGTCAAGACCCAACCGGCGGTCGAAGTCGCGTTACGTCGCGGGGAGTTGTCTCCCGCACAAGCCGAAGCCGTGTCCGCCGCAGTGAAAGCCGACCCAGATGCCGCAGAGGCACTGGTCGGCGTCGCGAAGACTGCTGGTTTCAAAGGCCTCAAAACCGAATGTGACCGGGTGAAGGCTGCGGCACGGTCGCGCGAGAGTGACGCTGCGAACGATGAGCGGATCTACCAGCAGCGGTCGCTACGGCACCGGAAGATGAGTGACGGTTCTGGTCGAATCGATATCCACGGACCGTTAGACCGGACTGCGGCGATCATGGCTGCTCTCGAACCGTTAGAACGTGAACTGTTCGAACAGAACCGCACGACCAACACCGTGGTGCATCCCGATGCGGTCGCGTTCGACGCGATGACCACCATGGCCGACCTGTTCACCAAAGGACCCGGAGCCAACGACACCGATGACGGTAGCGACGGCGAGGCCGCGCCGAATGTGAGAAGGACCAAGACCCGCGGGTCGCGGCCCCTCGCGGTGATCGTCGTCCACGTGTCCTACGCTGCGGACCTCCGGGGATATACCTGCCCGGGTGAGATCTGCGAGGTCGAAGGCGCCGGACCGATCACCGTCGCGACCGCGTATCGCCTCGCATCCGAC
>JANPBJ010000049.1:0-30451 GCA_031430375.1 Acidimicrobiia bacterium | reverse complement strand
AAGGCGCCAACACCGTGGCGAACGCACCCCATCCACACCCCCCCCACGCTCGCCTCGTGCCCTCCCCCCTGAACCCCCCCGAACCACCCCCCCCCCCCCCCCGCAGTCTCAGCGCTGGTCTCGCCGGGCACAGTTGGGGGGTCGCGAGTTACGCGTCGCGTCGCGATCACCGCGGCGTTCCTGACTGGGACGCCGGTCCGCGCTCCAATCACCGAGTACCGCCAACTCCAACGCGACCTCGACCAACGATTCGACCGTCCCGACGCAGCCGGGTGGTCAGTCAATAGCTCCCATTGGCTCGATGGCGGTACCTACTTCTCCGGCGGCGGATTCGCGCGCATGTTGCCACTCGTCCTCGCACAGCACAGCGGCCCTAGCCCACTGACCCGACTCGCAGACCTTCTTGCCGACCGGCCACAGTCCGAGCATCGCTGGCTCGCAGAGCATGCTCCCGGATGGACCATCGCGCCGGCCTCAATCAGAATCGACGTCTACGACCTCGGCATGGCGGTCATGAACGCCACCCTCGACGTCACGACGCAGACCAGCGAGCCTGCCGACACGTTCGCGTCGAATCTCAAGCAGCTCGTCTGGCTCAAGGCAACCGATCATGCGCGACGTTCCCCGCTCACCGAAGCGCTCTGCGCGCTTGCTGGAGAGACCTGTGCCTCATTCGCACTCCTCGTACGCGACGCTGTTCCCCATGCGATCGTTCGGCCGTGGCTCACACCGTTCCTCGACGCGACAGCAACCGATCACGCGACACCCGACTGGGGACGGGTCCTGTGGCTTCACCCCGTGCACCTTCATGCGCTCACGCCAGAGGAAACCGTCGATCAGGTCAGCGCGGACCTGCTTCCACCCTTCGCTGCGACCGTCCCGCTCCCGAACGGCCGGTTCCTTCCCGGGATCGGGTGGAGTGCCCTCATCACCGACGGCCGGACGTCGACTGTCGACGATCCGGTGCATCTGATCGAGACGCACTGGGCGTACATCGCGCTCTACATGGAAATCGACCGCGGGCTGCTCGCCCTCCTCGACCGGCAGCACCACCGCACGAACGCGACACTGCGCGAACTCGAGGACGCCGCCGACGAATGTTTCTCCGCGTACGCGCGAGTCATGGAAGCCCGAGCACGCGTTGATAGCGCCCTCGCCGCGCTCGGCGGCGACGAACAGAACCTCTGGGACATACTCAGCGGCATCAGTCGATTCGACGCGCTCGTCGATGGTGTCGACCGGAAGGTCGACACTCTCCAACGAATCACCGAACGTCGAGCGCAGCAAGCAACCGGTGAACGATCCCGCCGAACCACCGCGATCCTCAGTTTTCTGACCGCCCTCACACTCGTCACCGTCTCGATCGCGCTCCTCGGTAGCGTCATCGGCAACAGATCCGACCCTCTCGGACACCTCGAAGTCAGACTCGTGGTCATCAGCGTTGCGCTCCTTGCCGCGATCGTGTTGTATCGCGAAGCGTTCCGCGAACGACGTCACTCGCGACGCGACGACTAGCCCGCGCCTCTCGGAGCCGACCGGTGAGGTCGAGTGAGCGGCGTGGCGCTGGGGGACACGAAGTTTGACGACGCGGGCCTGACCGACGACGTTCCGATGGCTGTCGACACCAGTCGCACCCAATCAAGTTCGTCTCGCCGCGATGGCCGGTCCGACGCTGCCAGGGAGCGGTTGTGGTCGCTGGGCTAATCGTCTTGGCTGCTCGGCGTGATCCCGCTGTTCCACTGTCCCGGGCCGCCACCAGCGCCTACCGCACCGATGGTGCTCCCTACGAAGTATCCGAGATTGACGGCGTTGGCATCGTAGAAAACGATGCCAGTGGAGGTCGCGCCGAGGAGATAGTAGAAGTTGGTTGTGCTGCTCCCGAGGCGTGAGAAGTCGGCACTATAGATGTAGCCGCTCAACGGTCCTTCGGCAATTGTGAGCCCGACGACCCATCCCTTGAACTCTCCCGTGAACTGGAGATCAAGCGTGAACCATGCAACCGCCACCGCGCTCCAGACCGTGCCACTCGCCGGATGGGATGGAATGCTCGGGTCAAAGGATTCGAGCGCCGTCTCAAGCTGGTCCGGGGTCATCCCCGTCTTCCATCGGTCGGTGACGTCCGCGACTACCGCGGCATGGACATCGGGCGGGGCACCATTCATCGTTTCTCACTTTCAGGGAGCGCTGTAGACCGAACAGGGGCAAGATGTTCCCGGCGTCCCGACGGTTGGCGGTGGTGACCTCTAGCTATTGCCTGTCCCAGTCGAACTTCACACGGCGTTGCTGGCAGACAAACATGGCAGCTCTCCTCTTGAGGCGGGCAAACACACTCGCCACTCGGAGGGGCGCAGGCGCCATCGACCAAGCGCCGTGGCGCAGCCAAGCTTCCAGTCGAGCGAAATCCTCTCGCTGAACCTTCGGCTGGCCAGGGCCACGTGTCCAGCCGACGTTGATCGCAGCCGGTGGGACAGGACGTACACGACGTGTCCATACCGCGTCCCCTTGCCACGAGACCACACGCAACGAGGTGTGGGTCGGCGACCAGATCGGACGAACCTGTAATCGCTTCGAGACGTACCGAGAATGCGTCACGGGAGCGTTTCGTAGGTGTAGCGGGTTGCGACGTCGAGGAGCCCAGCGGGAGTGAACGGCTGACGAATCAGCAACGAGTACAGCGTGTCGTCGAGACGATGGCCGGTCAGCGCGGCCGGAGCGTTTGCGGGTGGGACATACACGCGACCGTGGCGGGTCATCCATGATTCCCATATCCGGTCGACGTTGCAGTGGTTGAGGAAAAATACTGGGTCGTTCGGTGAGGTTGCGGGCGCCATGTCTCCGCCCACGAACCCGTGCACACGGTTATGCAACCCGGGCGCCGTGGGCCGCCACCCTTCGAGCCGGTTCCTGAATCCGGTACTGGTCCGGTCCCATGGTGCTACGTCGTAGCCAGTCTGGGAGAGAACTTGTTGGACTTGCGCGGTTGTCGGGAGCGTGGCCGTGTCCGTTCCGAGGTCGCGTTTGAGGCCACGATCGGCGGTCCGGAGGAATCTTCCGGTCGGATCGGATTCGAATGCGACGCGGAACTTCGCTGGAGTGAACGGCCCGTCGTTGATTGGGGCTCCGGATCCTCCGACACCGTTCGCGGTCCAGATCGGTGCGAGTGGTTGCTGGGCGGTGGGACGGTCACCGTCGGCGGCCCAATCCCAGTAAGGCAGTCCGAACGTTGTGTCAGCGAGTACTCGTTGGAGTTGCATCTCGAACAGCATCAGCATGAGTCGATGCCACGGCAAGAACGACGGTCCGCTGTGCGCCGCGTTTCGGTCGCCTTGGCCCGGTGGTGTCATGCGCATCATGGCAAGGTGATGCCATACGACGAACAGGTCGTAGGTCGAGATCGGACGGGATGGTCCGACGATCCCGAATCGGGTCGTCGTCGGACCAGGGAACTCGGCCTTCAACAATCCGACACCACGGACGAACGCGTTGTGGGCGGCGGCGTTCGTCATCAGGTTGCGGCGCGTTCCCATCTCACGCTCCCCCGCCGTGATGATGTCCATGTTCAACCGGTGTTGCGGGAGCGTCGTGCCCGTGCCCGAAGTCGTCGGGGAAGACATCGATCGCTTTCTTGACCAGTGCGATCACGGACCGGAAATCGCGGGTCGGGAGGCCGTGATAGTGGACCCGTCCCGCGTTATCGACGTTGATCGCGATCTCGAACGGTGCGCCGTCGACGGTGATCGCGTAGGTCGTGCGCACGACGATCGCGTGACCTCGATATGCAGCGGTCCGTTCACTTCCCATCACATGATCGTGCGCGTCGCCGACCGCCAGTAGATCGTCGTCGGCGTGCGCCGCGATCGTCTCATTCATCGAGTCCGGTGTGAGCGCTGCCCACAACTCGTCGTCGTTCACTCTGCCCCCTCAACTCATCTCACGCCCGCAGGGTCGAGGCGCTGCGCGAAGTCTGCTCGCCAATGTCGGACTTAGCAAGCACGACCCCGGCCACGCCCGACCGTCAACAGGAGCGGTGACGATTGATCGTTCCGCTCCTCACGCTTCTCGTCGATACCTGACCGACCCTCGGGCCGAGGAGCCCGCCGGGCCGCGAGCAGCACGTCGACTCGTCGGCCACGATACGCGTCCACCGGATCTTTGCTGCCTCCACGACCGCGTTGGGCGTCGAGTCTCCGAGAGTGGTCGAGCTCGCGCGAGCCCCCGGCGGGCCGACGCATCGGCAGTGCCTGTCCGCCGGCTACCCGTCGCTGGTGGTTGCGAGTTCTCCGACAACGATGTAGCTGACCGTGGACGCGTAGTGCGGGTCGAGTGCTTCCCCTTCGGTGACGTTGGCCGCGTCGAAGGTGAGGTATGTCACGTCGGGCGAATCGGGGTTGTAGTCGATGTCCCAACACACGACCATCTTCCCAGGATTGCCGACCGAACCGGCAACGACATCAGCGGATTCGCTCCGCTCCGAAACTGTCGCGACCACGACGGGCGAGTCGACGAACCGTGGGATCTGAACTTGGGCGGTCAGAACATGCGGAGCGTCCGCGTGGACGTCCATAAGGACGCGACCGGCGAGCATTGTCGCGGGCGGCAACGACACCGAATACTGCGGAACTGTCATAGGAACCTGCCTCTCAAAGGACGCGACCACGAACGGTCGACGTCGCCTGCCGTACCTGCCAGTGCACGCGACCCTGACCCTGACGGGCACGCGATCGCTTCGTGAAGCATCGCCGACTATCGGCTAGGCCGCAAGCGCGCGCGGCTGCAGTGCCGCTCCACGCCTACCGCCAGACGCCCAGCGTGACCAAGGCGTCCACTCACAGATCGCGATCGGTGGCGATGCCGTGCGAACTTCTGCATCGGGTCGTAACTGCATCGGGTCATCTCCGAGGGTCGGCGTCGAACTCGTCAACTGAACCGATCTCCTCGAGTCCCTCAGAAGTTCGCGGTTGCGCGAGTTGCGTGGCGACCCACGCTACGCACCGCATTTCGATACGACGTTGAGGTTGGTGACCTTCGCGAAGGGGATCACGGCCTGGCGAGATTGACCCGCAATGCGGAGTCGGACGTGTTGGCTGTCGCCAGAGACGACTTTGCCACACGTGCTGGTGTTGGCGTGTTCCACCCTTAGGAACACCTTCGGTTTCGTCTCCTGTTTGGGTGCCCACCACCATGCGATCGTCGCGGCGAGTAGCAGGGCGAGCGCGGCGACGACGAGGAGTCGGGCCCAGGCGAGTCGGCTGGCGGCGCGTTCGGCGGTCTTGATCTCGTATTGCCGGATCCCGCCGTAGCTGGTGACGATGCTTGGGTAGTCGAGAAGGCGCGGCGTGCCGGCTGCGGCGAGGAGCGCGAGCCAGAGTCCCCAGATCGCCGCGATGAGTCCGGCCGCTCCGAGGAGCGTGAGCGTGAGTCGCCAGCCGGTGCTGAGGTCCTGGGCTGATTCCGGACCTTTGATGAGTAGGCCACCGGTGACGAGGGCGACGAACGCGGCGAGGCCGGTCCGCCACTTCTCGGCTGCCGCTTGCACGCTGGTGAGGCTCGCGTCGCTGAGCTGCTCGAACCGGTCGCGGTCGGCGATAGTTCCCGGCGTGGGTGGCTGCGCGGGCTTGCGGTATTGCGGGGCCGGTTCGGTCATCGGTTCCGGACCTCGATCGTGAAGTTGATCCCGCATCCTTGGGTGACGCCGTCGGGGCGCCCGTCGTGGGTGCCAGTGCATCGGCACGGGACTGGGAGAGACAGGTAGTCAGGGGCGGTGAGATCGTTTCCGCCGAGGACGCCGACGACTTCGCCGCCCATCGCCGCGAGGACTTGGCTGTAGTTGACGTCGTCACCGCAGCGGGGGCATGGGCCCGTGACATCAAGAGATCGGAGTCCACCGGTGCCGGTGATCAACGCCGTGAGCCGACCGGCGACGAGTTCTTCGAAGGCTTTCTCGGTCCATTGATAGTCGTTCGGCTGCGTTGTCTCGTAGGCGTAGGTCACTGCCGCTCCTTCAGGATGTTCCGATGCAAACGATTGGTGCCCATCGGTTGACTGGTCCGTGCCGGACGTCGGGGTTGGTAAGGATGAGTCGGGTTGCCTCGACGATCGCGACGGGCGGGACCTTGGTCGTGAGGCGGGCCAGGATGCTGTTGACGAATCGGTTCGCGATCGGGTCATCCGACAGCGGGCTTATTGTCGCGAGGACGTGTTGGGACCCGGCCGCGAATGCGACCGTAGCGATCGTGAGCCGGTCCGTGTCAGGTTCGGCTTGTCCCCCACCGCTCCAACATGCGATCAGCGCGAGCAACTCGGGCGGTTCTGCATCGAGGTAGTCCATGGCAGTCAACCGGTAGTCGCCGCCGAGTTCGAGGTAGTTGCCGACGCCTTGGAGTGGATGGCCGTGCGCTGTGAGAACCACGAGGTCAGTCGAGGCGTTCGTCGCGGCAGCGATGGCAGCTTCGGGTGAACTCAACGAGCGGCACTCGAGTCGGGATCCAGCAAAGGCATCGACGCGGTGATGCCGCACGTCCGGACCAGTCCAGAACCCGGCCGTAACCGGCGCGTGCGATCGAGGGTTCGACCGCTGCATCGCGAGCCGCAAGGACGGCGCCACGCTGATCGCGGCGACTTCGCCGAGATATCGGCCGTCCGGCATGGGGACCGCTGGCCACGGAATCTGCCAGAGTCGATCGAGTGGCACGATCAGCAACGGCTTGGGGTCGTCCGTCAACTGTTCGCAGAGGCGTTCCGGCAATAGCTCGGTCGACGCCGCCAACGTTGCCGCATCGTCAGTGGGCGACAAGCCGTGTTCCGCGAGCCGCGCGATCAGCACCGTGGTCGGTTCACTCAGCTCGACCTTGCCGAGATACGGATCATCACCGGCGCGCATGAACAGCCAGACGACACGCTTCTCCGAACCAGGCAGAAGCGTGATCAGCAAGACGTCCGTCTTCGCGCTCACTGACTCCAGCAGCGGAATCGATTCCACGTGGGCGTAAGGACGAGAGGAACCCGCGACGAGATCATCGAGTTCGACGGCGGCACGCTCGGGCAACGCGGCCTTGACCGCAACTCTGCCGAGCAGACGCACCATGCGTTTGGCTCGGTCGACGGAGTCGTCAAGGTCAGACCCGTCGAACGGTTTGGTATCTGCAGTTGCCGCGAGCTGCGCCGTCAGCCGCACCGACGCAATTTGTTTCCGCGTGTCGCGTACGCGGTCGACAAGCGCGGAAAGACGCGGTGCGGCGTAAGACTCGAACGCGGTCACGAACCCGGTCGCGTCGCCTATCTGATGAGCCGTCTGCAGCGCGTAGGAATAGACGTTACGGAAACGGCGCCGCACCTCGAGCTGTGACCCGTCGCGACCCTGCGCAGCGCGTCGAGCTTCGATCGCAGCGAGGGCTTCGAGTCGGCAATGCATCGCCAAAGGCCCGTTCTCGAGTGCTTCTGCGATCGCCGCGAGTTCGCCAAGTACTGCGGTCTCGCTCATCAGGTCGCCGATACTGCGATAGATCGCGAGTGCATCCTCAAGGTGCTGGGCGGCCTGGACCCAGCGCTCACGCGTGATCGAGCAACGGCCGAGGCCCGACACCGCGTTCGCCTCACCCTGCCGATACTCGCACATTCGTGCCAAACGCAACGCTTCTCCGAACGCGGCTTCCGCCTCGTCGACCTCTCCGCGGTTGAGCCGAATGTCCGCGATGCCGTCACAGCAGTTCGCCACCCCAATCAGATCGCGAGCGTCGCGGCTGGCCTCGGCAGCCTCCATAAACTTCGAGAGCGCTCCGTCCGCGTCGCCTTGTCGCCGGAGGAGATCACCCCACCGCTGGAGACACCCACCCACGCCAACCTGACTGTTCAACGCCGTGAAGATCGATGCCGCATCGCTGAGCGCGGCGCTCGCATCGGCCCAGTCGCGGCACCGTTCGAACGCCTCCGCCTCGCCCAGCAACGCGTTCGCCAACGCGAGCCGATCATCCAAATCTCTCGCGAGCGACTCCGCGGCACGGAACCGCTCCAACGCCTCCTCGGCGGAACCATTTCGGATCGTCAGATGACCCAGCGGCAGGAGCGCCTGCAGCCGACCGTACCGATAGCCGACCTTGCCTGCAAGATCCAACGCCTGTTCGTAATAGCCGACCGCCTCCTCATCGTTCGAGCGATGCCGAGCAAGCTCCCCGAGACCAATCAATGCGTCGACTATCGGCAACGGATGCAAGCCCCGATCTGCCTGACCGAGCACCCCCTCGAACGCCGCCTCCGCCGCGGCCGCGTCATGCCGAGTCAACGCGTCGTGCCCAGCATCGATCCCGTCGACCTCGGCGCGGAACGCCTCGAAGGTAATCGCGAACGCTGCGGCATCGACCCCGCGCTCGGGTTCATCACACAACAGGTGGAAGCGGCCCCGCAACGCAGGATCCCCCGGGACCGCCGTAGCCAATACCGCAGCCGCGACCGACTCCGAGGGCCCACAAACCCACAATGCATGCATCGCCCGCGACTGGTCCTTGGAAGCAACAAAAGGTCCCTGCACCGGAACATCGTCGCCGACCGTGTCACGCACGTCCACCGGCGATGGGAATCCGACCGGGCCCGAACCCTACGTTGCGAAAGCATTTTATCCGGTTTGTGACGTCCGCCTACGGACAAGAACAGCAGGTCAGAGCGCTATCCACATGTTGGTGAACAAAGGCGAATGACCCCGCCCGCGCGATGGACGCGCGATGGAGCGACCTACAGCGACGCCATCGCCCGCGTCGTGAACGCGTCGACCAGCGCGGGGGTCTGGTCGTGAAGCCCCGGCGACGCTGTTCGACGGTTCTCACCCCGGCTCCGGTCAGATCGGGCCCAAAGACCGTCGGGTTATGAGCGACCGAGCCTCGGTCCTTCTCATGACGTCGAGTGCCAACGAGACCTATTTCACCTGGGTTTTCGGCGGTCGTCGTCCCATCTGGTTCGATCGTGTGCCAAGCCGTACCAGAGATTCCGTTAGAAGTCGCGATGCAGGCGGCCGCCTCGCGACGAGGTCGCGTTTCGGCGTCGGCAAGGGCGCGAGCGTGACCTCAAGGGTTTGCGCCTGGTCATGGCAGCGGGGCGGCCTCGGCAATCCCATCTCGCGCTGTCGTGTGGACGAACGCAACGCGACGACCATCGACGAGTAGCGGTGGAACTTGGTGGGGGTGGGAGTTGATCACGGGGCGTAGTACCCGAGTCAGCCCCTGGATCTCGACGCCGCCGTCTGCCCAAGTCATCGCCGGTGCGCCCAGGTCAGGCAAGCCCGGGCCGACGACAACGAGCTGGCGTCGCTGATCGCGTAAGAGCCAGTTCTCGATCGCCTCGTTGATGTGTTCATCGCGGAACGAGTAGCCGATGACAACGACACGTTGATGTTGTTCGAACTGTTCGAGCAGGTTGCTGTAGAGGTTGGTGAAGAGTGGATCCGGCCGCAGCTTGTTGCCGGGCCCGACGATGAGCACCGGCGCGTCTTCGTCGGCCGCCGGGTCAACCGACTCCACGAAAGGGAACCTGGCGACATGTCCTGCTTTGATCCATTGAGACGGTCGGCTCCAATCGACGGAGCCGTGCAGCTTGAGCAACCGGATTCCGGAAGCAGACCACACCTGCCTCTCGCCGGCGTCGAACTCGCGGAACCCTCGATCAATCGACACCTGCCAACGATGCGCCTGATCCTCGATGCTGAGGTCGTAGTTCAGTGTCGCGATCGTCACGCCACTGTCTCGGCGACCGAGCTCGACCAGTGGCCGGAGATAGTCAAAACTCGACAGGTCCTCTCGCGAAATCAGCAACATCCGTCGCAGACCGATCGCCAGGATGTTGCCGAGCGCTCCGCTGTGCTCTTCATCGATGGTCGCCACCCGTGAATCCCATTCGGCAACGAACGGTCCGAGTAGTTCGGCGTCGCGGTTGTCGAGGACGCGAACACTGGAGATCAGCACCTCGAAGTCAACGCCAGCACCGAGAACCTCCACCACCCTGTCGAGCAACTCGATGGCACCGAGAGATACGGCGCTTGGTATCCAACTCACCTGAAGGGTACGCACGATGTCGAGCAGTCGATGAGTTGCTTCCACGCTTGTAGGCAGACCGCCGTCGCGCGATGCGCCCGCGCCGAGCAGGAACATCGCGGTCCCAGAGATAGCTGGCAACTGCTGTGTCATGTTCGCCAGTCTCCTCACGGCGCACGATCGACACGGCCGCGTAACCCTCGGTCGACGAAGGCACGGCTACGACGCGCCGTCGTCATCCTTGTCGTGTTGGCTTCGCCGACTCGTCATGCCGATCGGATACCAGTTGATGAGTTTCCAGGTGCCGTCTTGGCCCGGAAGGGCCGCATCGCCATCTTCGTCCTCCCGGATCCATCGCATGCGCGCGAGCTCAGCGCCGCCATTGAGAACCACCTCGACATCGATCTCGACCGCAGCAGCAGCGACATAGTCGATGGCCTCGATTTTGAATCCGGACAGCTCGGACAGGCTGCATCCGTCGCGCACTTCACCTGCGGTCTGACCGTGGCTGTCGGCGCCGGTCAGCGAAGAGACCGCGTTCGCCATTTCGCCGTAGTTCTTACGCTTCCACGCGCTCAGGTAGGCGTCGGCAAGCTGATGCATCTCGTCATCGACGAAGCCAGAATCGTCGGTGCGGATCAACTTCGGTTGCCACACGTCCAGAACCGCCCGATCGCGTTGGTTCTCACGCACGCGCGTCAAGACCTCACCTAGCGTCGGCTCCGGCTCGACTGGCTTCGCCTCGTTCTCTCGCGCTGTCGCCCAGTCGGCTACCGCGAACAGCCGGTTCCAGGCCTTGGTGGCCACGACGTCGTTGTCGAAGTTCAGCAGGACTCCATGGACGATGCCGTTGCGATACAGCTCGAACACCTCAGCATCCGATGTCTTCGAGAAGCTCTTCGTGAACGTTCGGTGTGCAGCGGCGAGGCCTTGGTGGTGACCTACGGCGCTGTCCCACGCGTGCATTTCGTCGTCACTCCGTGTGTGCAGCCCGCGATGACTGTTGTCGACATCGTTCACGAAGCCATCCATCACCGCGAGGAGCACGAGCACCGTCGAGTAGTACCGACCCGCTTCGTAATCTTCACGCGCTCGTTCGATGAGCAAGTGCCGTGCCTGCAACTGAGGGAAATGATGCAACCGCATGATGCTGAAGTGCAGCGTCTCCGGATCCTTGTACAGGTCGATCAGTGCTCGTTCAGCATCATCGACGGGTAACTCGACGACCGACGTGAGCGCCTCGGTACTCAGCGAACCGGGGAAGATCCAATGCCTCGGTCCGAGCAAGGCGTAGAAGTCATCAACGAGCTTCGTGAGGGCGTTGAGCTGCGCTTCGACCTGAAGGAACTGCGTTCGATGCTTCCTCGCGAAGACACGCGTGAGCGCCTTCGCGCCGCGGAGCAGCTCTCGCATCTCGAGGACCGAGGGCAGGTCATCCGCGGAGCCGTAGGGCTCGTTCTCCTGAGGATTCGACACACAAGCAGTGTAACGAACGTATGTACGATCACCGATTGACTTTGCGCGAAGGAACAATCTGCTCGGCTGTCGCGTCGAGCTGTCCGTCTACCGTCAGTTGATGACTCCGCGGTCAGGACGACTCATTTTCACCATCGGCGACGCGTTCCCATCGAATCCGACGGTGTCGGTCTTCATCGCAGCCATCTCCGTCGCGCTCAACGATCTCATCATGGTCAGCAAGTTGCTCCTTCGAAGTGAGGCGGAGGATGGACCGGCCCCAGAGCGTCTGTACCTGCTGCGGTGGAGCTTCGGTCAACGCCGGTCGAAAACGGGCGCGGTTGTGACCTGAGAAACGCCGGTCGAAAACGGGAGCACCTGACATCCCTGGGTTTGTTCGTGATGGCTCGCAGGCTTCGGTCTGGAGTCGAGCGAGGGAGCCGGGCGAAAGGTGCATACCGATATGGAGATGTGGAACGAGGTCCGCCGCCGGGTGTTGGTGGAGGGCGCGTCGAAGCGTTCGATGCGCCGCGAGTACCGGATCGGTTCGGAGACGTTGGCGAAGATCTTGGCCAACCCGGAACCGCCCGGCTACCGACTCGCGGCGCCACGTCCGCGCCCGAAGGTGGGCGAGTTCTTGGGGGTGATCGACGAGATCCTCACCGCTGATCGGACGGCGCCACCGAAGCAGCGCCACACGTCGAAGCGGATCTTCGAGCGGTTGCGTGACGAGTACGGCTACTCGGGCGGCATCACTCAGGTGAGAGAAGCCGTCGCGGCGGCGAAGCTCGGGTC
Source organism: Acidimicrobiia bacterium (assembly GCA_031430375.1). GTDB lineage: Bacteria > Actinomycetota > Acidimicrobiia > IMCC26256 > JAENVU01 > JAENVU01. The sequence goes on along the minus strand of JANPBJ010000049.1, from coordinate 18,185 downwards.
ACGCGAGTCGTTCGTGCCGTTGTCGCACCCGCCGGGCGAAGCCCAGTTCGACTTCGGTGAAGCCACCGTGGTGATCGACGGGGTGGCGTGCAAGGCGGCGTTGGCGGTGATGACACTGCCCTACTCCGATGTGTTCTGCGTCTCGGCGTTTCCTCGTGAGTGCACCGAGACGTTCCAGGCCGGTCATGTGCGGGCGTTCGAGTTCTTCGGTGGGGTCCCGACGCGCACGTCCTATGACAACACCAGCATCGCGGTGCGCAAGGTGATCGGACCCGGCGCGCGTGACCTGACCCGTGAGTTCCTGCGGCTCGAATCGCATTTCTTGTTCACCCATCACTTCTGCCGGGTCGGACGCGGCAACGAGAAAGGCGTTGTGGAGAACCTGGTCGGCTACGGGCGACGGAACTTCTTGGTCCCGGTGCCTGAGTTCGGGTCGTTCGCCGAACTGAACGCGCACCTCACGGCGGCGTGCACCGCTGACATGCACCGTCGGGTGCGAGGCAAGGCCGAGACCAAGATCGAACGCCTGGAGACCGACAGGGCCGCCATGTTGGGCCTGCCGGTCAACGAGTTCGAACCCCGCCGGGTCGTGTCGGGCTCGGCGAACTCCTTGTCGTTGGTGCGTTTCGACCGCAACGACTACTCAGTCCCGACGGCCTTCGCGTTCCACGATGTGACCGCCGTGGGCGGCATCGAGGAAGTGACGATCGCGGTCGGCACCGACGTGGTCGCCCGCCACCGACGCCACTGGGGCAAAGAGCAGACGGTCTATGACCCCCGCCACTACCTGGCGTTGCTTGAACGCAAACCCGGTGCGTTCGACCACGCCCGACCCCTGGAGCACTGGAACCTCCCCGACTGTTTCGCGGTGTTGCGCCGCCGCCTCGAAGGCGAACTCGCCTCGGCGGGGACCCGCGAATACATCAAGGTCCTCCGCCTCTTGGAGCAGGCCACGCTCGCCGAGTTGACCGCCGCGGTCACCCAAGCCCTCGCGATCGGAGCGACCGGCGCCGACGCGATCGGGCTGATCGTCGCTCACCGAGCCGAGCGGCCCGTCGGGCTGTTCAGCCTCGACGGCCGACCTCATCTCAAAGCGTTCTCGATCCCCCCACCCGACCTCGGCGCCTACGGCGTCTTGACCCAGACAGGAACCTGACCATGACCACCACTGAAACGAAGTCGTTGGTGCTGTTGCGCCACCACCTCAAAGCACTACGCCTGCCGACCATCGGCGCCGAATGCGAAAAAGTCGCGGCTCGGTGCGCGACCGACAACGCCGATCACCTCAACTACCTGTTGCAACTCGCCGAACTCGAACTCCTCGAACGCGAACGACGCGCCGCGGAACGCCGGTTGAAGGCCGCAAGGTTCCCGACGATCAAATCGTTGGACACCTTCGACTACACCGCGCGGCCATCGGTGAACAAGGTACTGATCGCCGAGCTGGCCCGCTGCGACTTCATCGACAAACGCGAAAACGTCCTGTTCGTCGGCAACCCCGGCACCGGAAAATCCCACCTCGCAACAGGACTCGCCGCGCAAGCGTGCGCCAAGGGCTACAAGACCCGGTTCTTCCGGGTCACCGAGCTCGTCACGCAACTGATCGAGGCCCGCGACGAACGCACCCTCGGACGCCTCAAAGCTGGCCTCGCCAAACTCGACCTGTTGGTCCTCGACGAACTCGGCTACGTCCCCGCCACCAAGATCGGCGCCGAGCTGCTCTTCGACGTGATCGCCACCGCGTACGAACGCACCAGCCTCATCGTCACCACGAACCTGCCGTTCGAGTCCTGGCCCGAAGTCCTCGGTTCCGAACGCCTCACCGGAGCCACCCTCGACCGGCTCACCCACCGCTGTCGCATCATCGAAACCAAAGGCGACAGCTACCGGCTCCACGACGCCAAAACCCGCACCCGCCGGACCGCCAAACCCACACCCGTGGCCACCGCCACGCCCGCCAGCTAACTTTCCCAAGTGCGCCCGTTTTCGACCGGCGCGCGCTCCAGCTTTCGACCGGCGTTCACATCATGCCAGCCGCGTTTCACAACACCACCCAGTATGCGAACAACCACGTCGAATGTGACCACGGGCGGCTCAAAGCGCGGCTCCGACCGATGCGCGGACTCAAACGCGACCACACCGCCCGGGTAATCATGCGCGGCCATGCGCTCATGTAGAACATCCGACGCGGGCACTACTAACTCGGCATCGACGCGCGCCCTCACCGTCGCATCGAGACCGCGTTCACCGAACTCGCCCAAACGATCTGAACCCGAAACGCGACAGGAATCGGTTCACCACGGTGAGGTGACCCCCGTGTAGTGGTCCGGTGGTTTTGCGAGTCCGTTGCCCCAGACTTGGGGCGAGGAGGACACGACATGACCAGACGGCGGCATACGCCAGATCAGATCATCCGGAAGCTCGCGGAGGGCAACAAGCTCTTGGCGGGCGGCACTGAGCTCGACGAGGTGTGTCGGCATCTCGAGATCGCGGAGTCGACGTGGCATCGCTGGGTCGCGTAGTTCGGTGGCATGAAAGCCGACGACGCGAAACGGCTTAAGGAACTCGAACGTGAGAACGCCCGGCTGAAGAAGCTCGTCGCGAATCAGGCGCTCGACATCGACATGCTCAAGGAGCTGGCCGAGGGAAACTTTCTAACCCCGAACCGCCGCCGCGACGCCATCGTGGTGTTTCGGGATCGGTTCGGGGTCTCCGAACGCAGAGCATGCGCGGTCGTTGGTCAGCATCGCTCCACCCAACGCCTCGGCCCACCAACCCCATCGGATGAGGAAGCCGTGTTGCGCGCGTGGCTCCGCGCGTTCGCCGTGTCACGACCTCGGTGGGGGTGGCGCAGCCGCACCGCGGGATCGGCGTGGCGGTCGGGCAGATGTGTCCGATCCGACCAGACGTCCTGTGGGCGCTCGACTTCCAGTTCGACACGACCGTCGATGGCAAGACCCTGAAGCTATTGAACGTCGTTGATGAGTTCACCCGCGAATGTCCTGCCATCGTCGTCGATCGTTCCATCAACGCGGACCGTGTCGTCGCGACCCTCGACCGCATCGCATGCGAACGCGGCGGACCACCCGACTACGTGCGGTTCGACAATGGACCGGAGCTCATCGCGTACGCGGTCGCGGACTGGTGCAAGTTCAACGCGGTCGACAGCGGATTCATCGACCCCGGCTCACCATGGCAGAACGAGTGGATCGAATCGTTCAACGGCCGGCTCCGCGACGAGTTCCTCAACGGCTGGCAGTTCGACAGCCTGCTCGAAGCTCAAGTCCTGATCGAAGACTGGCGCATCGACTACAATATGCGTTGGCCTCACAGCGCGCATGGCGAACTCACGCCCAGCGAGTTCGCCCGAGCGTGGAACACCCAACACCAACCAGCACTCGTATAACCGCTGGACCACTCAATGGGGACCCCTCAGACCCTCACCACCCGGCCCGTCCCAGGTTCAACGCGTAGGGCCCGTTACGGGCCGCGATCGAAGGTCTCATGCCAGCCGCGTTTCATAACACCGAGCAGTACGCGAACAACCGCGTCGAATGCGACCACGGAAGGCTCAAAGCCCGACTCCGTCCGATGCGTGGACTCAAAAGCGACCACTCGGCGCGCGTGATCATGCGGGGCCATTCGCTGATGCAGAACATCCGGCGAGGCCACGACGAACTCGGGATCGACACGCGCGCTCACCGGCGCGTCGAGACCGCGTTCACCGAACTCGCCCAAACGATCTGAACCCGAAACGGGACCGAAATTCGGTTCGCCCAGACCAACGCCACAAGCAGAGCAACCCGCCCTTCCAAAATGACGCTCGACGAGGGTGTTCTTCTTTTCAATGCGAACTATGTCTCGTTTGAAATATGGAAAATTGGGAGGCTCGCGACCAACTGTCGGTCACCGTGGCCTCACCGGATATCAACGCTATCCACTTCGACGGAACGTGTTCTTCACACGGGTGCCACTATGATATTGGAATCCATTGAGAAGCTATTCACCGCCGAACTAGATCTTATCGGTTAGCTAAGGTAGAGGATGTCGATGAAGTGGCCCAAGTCGCGAAATTGGCCCCGATACTGCTGAGAATGTCACGAAGGCGCGATTCCGAGTTCACACATTCGATTGCTTCCTGAGTCTCACCCATTTTTGGTACATCAAAGATACCGCTCGTCGATCGTTTGCCCCGGCTTACGATAGCTCCAAGACAGCGAGCCTCGTCGGTCGTGGCCCCGCCAATCTCAAAGATCCCCGTCATCGTCTCTAAGATATCCGAAGGCGAGCAGTAAGCTTGTTCTGGCTCGCATGGCCAAGCCGATCCAGTTCTATTACTCCTACTATCGGTGGATACGCGCCCAACTCCAGAGTTCTGGCTCCCACACGAAACCAGTATGAGCAGGCAGACTACTATCGCTAGGGGATTGACGCCTCGACGAATCGTGGCGTACGAACGCAATAGGCAGACTTCCCATCGTCTCGGTTCCGTCTCTAGGTGTGCGCAAGGTAGGTCATCGTTCACCGGATACTGCCCAGCTACAAACGTCGAGGAACAAAAGGCGGCTGAGGTGTTCATGGTACCCCGTACCTCTGGCGGATGCTATTTATCGTGACGCCAAAAAAGTACGCGTCTGCGGTCGCACGACAATACGGCACATAGATATCAAAATAGCCCCGTCCAGGGCAATCGGCCCGCATATCGAGCCAAAAGAGGGAATCTGCTTGTACTCGATAAATTCCCAATGCGCCAGACGAACCGACGAACCTCATCAGGTCATATAAGTAGTCATGAGTGCTACAGGCATTGTTGAAATCGAACCACACTTGGGAACTCGGCACGTTAGAGCAGTTTCCGCTGCCAGGTTTTCTCCATCTACCCCCAGCCTTGGTGTCTCTCCATGATGGAGAATACTTGAACCTCGCGGCAAACCCACAGGGAGCTTGGCGGCTGCTATTCGCTGCGTAGTCCAAGAACGAGATTCCCCCGTGGAAGCTCTGACATGCCCCGGTCAGGTCATGGGAATTTACGGGGTCGCTCGAGGTGAATTCGTACGAGTTGCTACTTCCGCCAGCTACCGGGTCCAGCGATAGAAACCGGCCGGATTTCCCGTTATACACGCGGGCGCCCATTAATTGAAGCCCGCTGTTGGTGTCTCTCTCTCGTTGACTCGTTCCTTCGAAGTCGTAGCGATGCCCGATGGGCTGACCTGTTGTTTCGGCATTGCCGTATTCGTCGGTTCCGGTCCAGATTGTACTTCCGTTGTTGAGCCCGTCGACCCAGTTGGTTTCGGCGGAGGTGGTCGTGCTTAGGATGTCACCGTGGATATTGGCCATCTGGAGCCGGACTGTGCCCGCTTGGTCGACGATGGCAGCGAGACCATTGAACCCGATCACGTTGCGGGTCCAGGTTGAATTCGCCGTATTCTCGGCGGTCCAGGCTGGTGAGTCTGAGTCGCCGGTGTAGTGGTTCGTGTGGGTTTGGCTGTCGGCGCTTGAACTCCGGGTACGGGCGCGGCGACCTGGGTCAAGGTTGTAGGTGAGGGTGGTCCCTCCGCTGGCGATGGCGTTCACGAGGTCGTTCGCGTAATAGCTAAGGGTGGTGGTGTTTCCGCTCGGTGTATCGATAGCGGGGGTGGTGGTCGTCCGGCCGAACGCGTCGTAGGCGTACCCGCTGGTCGTGATCCGATCGGCGGCGTCGTAGGTGGAGCTGCTCGTGATGGGACTGCTCGTCGGCGGGCACGGTCCGCTGAAGATCGCGCCTGTCATCGTGGTCTTGCTTGTACGGTTCGTGTCGGCGTCGAATGCGTAGTCGCGGCTGCTGCACCCGAAGAGGACGATATCTTCAGTGTGGACGAGCCGACTCGCGGCGTCGTACTCGTATGTGAAGGCCTCAAGACCTTCGCTGTTCGTCATCTGTTGGCCATGAATGTTGTAACTCGCTGAGAGGCTCGGCCAGTCGTTCGTGGAACACAGGCAGTCGAAGTAAGCGAGCAATGTCGTCTGGTCGACTTCGTCACGTCCGTTCGCGGCCCAGAAATTTCCGCCGGGGAACGTCGTGAGGAACACGTTGCCGTTCGCGTCGTAGGTTGCGGTGAACGTACCCGCCTGACTGTCCGAGATGGTCGTCAAGAGACCCCGGTGTTCGCCACCGACGTCGTCGTATCCGTAGGACGTGGTCGCCTTGCCGTCGTTCAAGGTCGAAGGCCGCCCGAGCAGGTCGTACGTATAGGTACTCGTGTTCCCGTCCGCGTCTTGATACGTCGACTGAGCGCCAACCGTGTTGTAGGTGCGGGTGATCGTGCGGGTGCCGTCGGTCGTCGTCGTCGGCAAACCCGTCGACGAGTCATAGGCATTGCTCACCTGGGGCAGTGAGGTTCCGATCGTTGACGAGACTGCTTGGGTCAACCCGCGGCCCGCGCTGTCGTAGGTGACCGTCGTCGTACGGGTGTCGCTGCCGTTCGTGTCGACCGACTCTTCTGGCTGACCCAACATCGAATACTTCGTGATCTGTGTCATGTGCAGATTTGGGAGTCCCGACGTTCCGGGTTGAGCAGCCGGCGTCTTCTTACACTGCATGCCAGCCCACTCGGGCTTGTTGCCACACGCAGAATCCAGGCTATTCGTCCCGAACGTGTAGTAGATGAAGTCGGTCTCGTGAGCGTCGCCGCCACTCGGATTCGCGGGCAAGATCCGCGCTGTCATCTGACCGGTCGCGGTGTCGTACTCCGTCGTCGTCGTCAGATTCAGATGCGTCCCCGTCCCCGGGTCGACCGTGACCTGCAACGGCGTCCCCAACGTCCAACCGGAGTTGTCGGACCCGATCGAGTACGCGTGCGTTGTCGTCCGGGCGTCGAGTTCCGCAGTGCCATCGATCGGCATGGCCGACTCGACCTTGGTGGTGACGAGGTCGTACTGGAGACCGGATGGCGCGCCCTGGTCGTAGGTCAGGTGCCGGTGCGCTCGCGCCGAGCGGCGAGAGCCGTCAGGCAGATCGACGAGATGCGCAGGACCGTACGCATCAGTGACCGTCCATGTACTGTCGTCGTAGACGGTCTGTTGATCCAAGAGCCGCGCATGGTTCGCGCGATCCGCGGTCGTCGAACCCGCGGCCAGAGCACGGGCACGGTTCGCCGGGCTCAGAGTCCGGGTCGGGTTTCCGATCTCATTGGATTCACTCGTCGCGATATACCCACCAGGTTGCGCAACATTGACCATCCGCCCCTCGAGGTCCACATAGAGGACCGTGGCGCTGGTGTAGCTCGACGGTGGCGTCCCGGACGGTGTTTGGTTCGGCGGGAAGATCGCTGTCGCGTCGGTCGGGTTGTCGGTCTGGGCCCATGCCGCAGTACTCGCGGGATCCATGTCGTACGGACCGCCGGCGGCGGTCGTGAGTGGGATCTGATACCGGAACGTCGTGGTCGCCGTCGTGTTCGTCGGCGTCGCACCCACCGGCATCACGCGTGACACCGTGCTCAGACGGCCGGTCCCGGCCGCCTCGCCAGTCAACGGCGCGTAGGCAAAGGTGAACGCGTTCACACCCGGCGGCGTGACGGTGGAGACGCGACCGTCGGTGTCGTACGCGTATTGAGTCTTCAACACGGGCGAAATCCTCGGGTCCCACACGGCGATCAGGCGACTGCTCGTCGTGTCATAGCAGTAGGTAGCGACATCGACCGTTGACATCGCCGGAGTACCCAGATCCGGGTCCCACGCCGTATACCGCACGGTCCGAACCTGCCCATTCACGTCACCGAGTGAGCCACCACACAGGCTGGTCGCCTGCGTCGAAGATGCGTAGTCGAACGTCACCGTTTGGCACCCACGCGTGGTCAACGGATTCGATGTACACGAGAAGCCGGCGCTCGGCGCCACAATCCGTGTCGACCGTGTCGTCGTGCCAACGACTTCCCAAGAGAGGGATCCCGCATTCAGGCCGGTGGAGTCGTCGACCGCTGTCGGGACGAAGAGTCCGGCCGCGCCGCTGGGATCGTGCGTGAACGTATACGTTTCGAAGCTCAAGAGACTGAGGGTGAAGACCGTCGAACTCGTCGCGGTTAGGGTGAGTTCCGTGGAGCCGTCTTCGGCCACATAGCTGCCGCCGACCTGCTTGCGGAAGTTGGTCTCGGTGCCGTCAGAACTCGTGACCACAACGCGGTCGCCGCTCTGCATCAAGGACCGCCACGTCGAACTCCCAGCGCTGATGTTCGACGTCCACCCGGGGCCGAACACCCCGCCGGTCGCGTTCTGGGCGCGGGACTGGAAAGTCCGCGACACACTGCCACCGGCCAGGGAAACGTCACCGGCGGAGAGTGCGAGGTTTCCGGTGAGGAGGTTGACCTTGCCCGGGCCGGCGGGTGCCGACGCGAACCCGGAACCGAACCCGTCTTGGTTCAGGTTGATGTTGGGTACAGAGGCGTCCGGTAGGTCGCCCGAGTGGGTGCTACCCGCGTAGTACGCGAACCGCAGTTGCATCGGCCCGTCGGTGTTCGACGCGGTCGACGCGGTGTTCCACACCAAGGCGGGGAAGATCGTGTTGTTCGAACCGGGTGTGGCCGTGACCGGCCAGGCGGTCAGGGCGGCGCCGGTCGACTTGTAGGTGACGTCCCCGACTGGGACATCGGTCCAGCTGCTCGCCTCCGCGTGACGCCACTGCAACTTGATCCCGTCGTAGGCGGTCTTCGTGACGACCTCGACCGGAACTTGTTTCTGTGTGTCGAAGTTGTCAGCTGGTTGGCTGATGCCGCCGTTGCCGACCCCGACCGTGTAGTGGGTGATGCTTGATGGGTTGCCGGCCGGGTCGATGGTCTGGCAGGCGATGTCATGCCAACCCCACGACAGCCCCAGATCGGGTGAGACCACCGCTCCGCCGGTGGCCTTTAGCGTCTCGGTCGTCGTATTCCCGGTATCGACACCGTACGCGAACTGGAACGCGTCGCCGGTTGGGGTCTGGTTGAAGATCAGCTGGTAGGAGCTCAGAGTACTCCACGAGTTATTGCCCACCATGTAGAACACGCACGCCGGCGCGGCAGGCGCCACCGTGTCGACCACGAGGGTCTGCCAACCTGACCATGCCGTCGTAGTCGCGGTGTCGGTCGCGCGGACCCGCCACTTGTAGGTCGCATCGCTCAAGGTCGTCGGCGTCCACCTGCTCGCCAATCCCGACTGCACAACCGTGCCCGTACCAGACTGCAACTGCGTTGTTTGATTGGAGTTCCACAACTGAAAACTGCCGGTTAACTCCGGATCATCGACACCCGCATCAGTGTCAGAAATCGTGACCGCCAAACTCGGAGTCGCTGAGTCCACCGTTCCCGCGGTGAACATGCCACCAGCCGTGTAGTCCTTCATGACGGGAATCGCGTTGTACGTCACATCGACATATGGCTGGTGCGCGGTCTCGGCTTCCTGCGCTCCGATATTCGCGATCTTGGTGCTCGGACCCGTCAGGCGGATCCCATGCTGAGCCCACGGGGCGGTCGTCTTGGACCAGTTCGTCACCCACGATGTGATCGTGGCCTGCTTCCACTGGCCCGCCGCGGTGAACGTCGCCGTCGCGCTGTTCGACAACACGCTCGGTTGGGTCGCCGACGTGACCGTGCTCGCCGACCAGGTCGAACTCACCGGCTTCAGCGTCACCGCAACCGAGCTACCACCAGCAATCGAATACGCACGACCGTGCCAATACGCCGAGATGATGTCTTGGCCCTGCATGAAATCGAACGACGGCAACGCCTGAAACGAGCTGTAGTTCGTCCCACCCGCATTCCCGGCCCGATCCCAATACTCCGTACCCGCGAGTTGGGCGCTGCCGTTGTAGTTCGTGGTCGTCGCAGTATCCGACACGTACGCGTCCTCGGTGACAAGCCCGCCATTCGTCTTGTCCAATGACGGGTCGATCGTCACCGGAAACACCCGGGCCGGGTCGTCCAGCCACGTGCTCTCCACCGATACCACCAACGACGCCACGTCAGCCGTCGCACCAGGGATCAACACCACATGGACGGGAGCCGACGACAGTCCCGTCTCCGTCTCCGAGCTGGCCGCGCTGTCGAACGCGAGACCCTCCGGGACAGTGAAGGCGGTCTTGCCCGACGACGAGTTCACGAACCGGATCGTGCCATCATCCGCGGTCTCCGCCTTCATGCCCGTCATCGCAACACCAAACGCGAACTGGGGCGACAGCCCCGGCGCGAGCGGCGCCTTCAGCACAATCGCTTCCTTCAACGACGACGACAACAACTCGTACCGCAGATCAATATCCGTGAGCACACCCGGATACGTGACCGTGTCCGAACCCTTGCCAGACACCACGCCACGACTCGCCGCCGGCCCCACCGTCGGCCCATCCTCGCCCAGCACACCGTCGAAGCTCATCGCCAACGACGCACCCCCATCATCCACGCGCGCCAACGACCCGACCGCAGTATCCGTCGCGAACCGCACACCAAACGGGCCGGCCTTGTTGACCACGCCACCCTCGCCGTCATCGACGAGACGAGTATCGATCGCGCGCCACGAGCCATCCGCACCCTTGAAGTTCACCGCCGAGCTATAGCCACGCGCCGTCAACGTTCCATCGGCATTGCGCCACACGACCGCGTTCGCGAACCTGCCCGCCTCACGCACACACGCTGGATCGTTCGCGTCCTTCGCCTGACCGACATCGGCAGTCGGCAGATTCCGTTCCCACACCGCCGGATCGACCGGAGGCTGCGCTTTACACGCCTCCGCACCCGGGTCCCCCGGTGCAGCTCCGACAGTCACCGCCCCACCCGGCACCAACCCAATCAACGCCAGCGCCGAAACGACCGTCACCCAACGCCGCAAACCTGCCATGCCAAACTCCCCCGTTATGCATACCCCAGCCCAGGGTCCACGCGGCGCCATTATCGCGCTCATTCAGGAATACGCAAGGAGTAAAATGTTCGAATCACGAGATCCAGGTAGTCGGTCGCTCCGCAACGTGGACGCCACCCCAGCCGCCTCGGCACTGTTGCATTCGGCGAGCGCTGCGCCTTCCGGTAAGAGTCATCGCCTGAGCTTCCCCGGGTGCACCGGACGGTCGGTTGAGGCGATCACGCCGCGGTCCGGCTCCTTGTCGACGGAACTCTCCGAGGGAGGCAACTCGGCGCCACGGGGCGGCCACCCACCATCGATGAGTGATGTACAGCGTTGCACCCATCGGGGTGGTTCACGGGGCGGACTCGATCCAACGCTCACGCCCGGCAGACGAAACGGCTGCCCGGTTGCTGTCCAATAGTTCGCGATGCCGGCTTCGAACAGCAGGCAGTTGAACCTCACTTGGTCCCGGACCACCCGTAACGGCCCCGTCTCGGTCGAGGCCCGCCTCGGCAACCAGCGGCACCGACACGATCACCGGTTTCGCTCCCGAGGACCGCTCCCGCATGCGGAACTCCCGGAGGAGACTTGTCTTGCCAGCGCCACCGAGTCCGATCACCTCCAACACGACGAGATGGCCGCGGCGATCGAGCACCCTGTCGAGGATAAGCGAGAAGGCTCTGAGCTGATCGTGACGATTTAGGAACGCACCGGCGCGCTTCGTGATCGTTCCGAACTCACTGCGCGCCACGGATAATTCCTAGTTATCGCGGGCGAAGGACCTCCCGAGGACGTCGGCACCCGAGATGGTCCGTTTGAGTGCGTGATCGGACACATGGGTGTACAGCTCTGTCGTGGTGAGGCTCGCGTGACCCAGCAAACGCTGGACGTAGCGGATGTCCACGCCAGCCTCGATCAGTTGCGTAGCCGCTGTATGACGCAACATATGTGGCGTCACGCGATGTCTGGTTCCGGCCGAGGTACCTGCGGCCGAGAGCCTCGATCTCATCGCTGCTGCGCTAAGAGGCGCGCCGTTTCGGTTGAAAAGCAGTCGATCGTGGTCAACCTTGAGCACGGACCGCGTTGTGAGGTATGCGGCAGCGAGCTCGGTGATCCACTCGTTGGTCAGAAACACCTGCCGCTCGCGGGAACCATTTCCGACGACCCGGAGGCTTCGACCCGGAAGATCCAGGTCTCGGTGTCGTGCACCCACGACTTCGCTTACGCGCAATCCGGTCGCGACCATCAGCGCCACCGACAAAAGAGTTGTCGCTTCGTGTGGTCGGGTAAGCGCGAGATTGTCGACGCACCCTACCTCCACCTCGGCAGCTTCTCGAAGCGAATGGAGTAGCCGGTCAAGGTCGTCCGTTAGAACGAGGCGAGGGAGGCTGTGAGATCGTCCAACCCCCAGAGTCACACCAGACCATGGATCGGATTCCAAGACGGAACGCGCCGCCAACCAGCGTGTGAATCCTCGCAGCGCCGATGCCCTCCGTCGGATAGAACGCGGCGCGAGGCCTTGTGCCCGCTGTTCCTCTACGAACGCGATGAGAATCTCTCGGTCGATGTGCTCAACTCGAGATCGCGGCCCGAGATGCGACTCGAACGCGGCGATGTCACCGTCGTACGCCCGAATGGTGTTTGGCGATAGGTCACGCGTTGTTCGAAGCCAGCTGATATACCGAGCACGTGCCTTGCGAATCTTCATGATTCACCAATCGCCGAATGGGAGCCATGCCTTCGGCAAGCCGAGGAACCACTTGAGGGTGAGTACCTGCTCGCCCGAATCGCGCGTCGCCGCGCTGGGTCTGCCGGCGCGGCTGACCTATCCCGACGTGGACTCGCTGCAGTGTTGCAATTTCGGACCGAGCTAGCACGATTCTTGGGCCTAGCCACCGTCTACGAAGAACAGTGTTGACCTGGCGGTACCGCGAGCTCGTGTCCATGCCCGCGCCGATCAACGAGGCGCGGTGGCGGCAAGCGCGTGACCAGCCCGGCGACTGCGATGTGTCGTGTAGCGCCGCCTGTTTCGAGTCGTTCCTCGTCTTTCGACTTCACGATTCGCGGCCAATGAGGTCGTTCCGGACGAGCCCGATCCACCATCACTAGCCGGTTTCGCCGGTCTTGATGATCTCTTTCGCGCGGCTATCGAGGAGTTGGGTGATGGCTTGTTGGGCGGCGCCGAACACGACTGCGATGCTGACGAGCGCTTGGAAAGAGGCGATGCCCTTGGTGATGCCGGCGGTGCTCGTGACGATGACACCGACGAGGGCAGTGAGACTACCGATCATGATCTTGAGGAAGGCCTGTTGGAGCGGGAAGTTGAACGGGCTTTGCACTCGGGGGATCGTCGCGATGGCGGGGATGCTGGTGATCATGGCGCCAACGCAACCGAACGCCATGACGACAAGCAGCATCGCCCATCGGGCGATGCCGTGCGCGTCACCCGGCCGGTGGATGATGGCCGCTTCGGGGAGCCGCCACTGCAGCACGACGATAGTCGTGGCGGTGAGCATCGAGATTCCGGTCATGATGACGAGACGGTTGCGGAAAGCACGCGCCTCGTGATGGAAGGCGTCGCTCTGCGCGAACGAGCGGGTCAGCACTTCTTCGATGATGGTGCGTCCATCCGCGTCGGGGACGGCGATGGGAGGTACCGCGGTCACAGGTACCTCCATCGCCATCCGGGGTAGTCGTTGCTCGGTCCGCGCTGGTCAGCTTCAGTGACCCAGACGATGAACTGCTCCAGTCGGACCCGTGCGGGATCCCGTTCGGGGAGCTGCTCGGCGTGGCGGATCGCGGATTCGAGCGCGACCCGGAGTCCACGTTCGTCGGAGTGTTCGATGATCAACAACTCGGCCTGGTGGAGGAGCGCCCAACTGGTTTCGACATCGGTCCCGTTCCACCAGTTCGACAGGCGCCGCCGCAAATATGTCCGCGGAATCCGTTCCCTGATGAGAAACTCTGCGTGTTCGAGAAGTCCGCTGATCTGAACTCGTTGTCTTTGGAACTCGCGGCCGTCGCGATCGAACTTACCGAGCGGCATGGAGTCGATGAACAGCTCGCGTCCACGTAGTTCGATGAGTCGCTTGCTCGCTTCGAGTGTCCAGCCCGCGGCGCCGGTCCGCACGACGCGCCCGAGATCATGCAACCGCTCCGCGCGACGATGTTGACGCCAACGTCGCCAGCGGTTCCGCCATCGGAGTCTCATGTCTGGCCGTTCCTCGTTCGCCATCCGCGAGTCCTCACCTTCTCATCGCACCCACGGTCGGAATGCGGCGATGAAAGTCGCTGGCGTCGCCGAGCCCACCACGGACCTCGGCAAGGCTCGTAACCGGTGTGTCCTTCGCCGCACCGACGATGTCGACGGCACCCATGACGGTTAGATCGCCGCGCCGCGGACGGTGACGGTCCGCGACCCGAACGACCCGTTGACTTGAAGATCGAACTCGAATTCGCCGACCTTGGTGGGCTTCACTTTTATGGTCGCGGTATGGAACGCTCCGGGTGCGACGGTCTGTCCGGTGAGGCCTGTCTGGGAGACCTCGGGGTCGCCTTTGGTGACCGTGGCTTTGAACCCCGCGGGGAGTCCCGAGTCCGAGTTGATCGCGATGTCGGCGGTGCCGTTATTCGCGACCATCAGTTCGACGATCGCTTCGCTGTCCTTGGCGATGTCGGTGAGGATGGGCTTGTTGACGGTGACCGATACTGATGGTGGGGTTTCCCCCGGGATGCCAGGCCCGAGGAGGATGTCGACCGCTCGTTTGACCAATAGCCGGAACGTCTCCTCGCGGAAGCCGACGACGAACGCGAGTACAAGATAGGCGATCCCACCTGTCGGAGTCGTCTTACTGGGGGTGACTTGGGCGTCGGTCCCGGTCGCGTTGATCAGTCCGACGAAAATCATGAACGCGACGACACCAAAGATCGCGCCAACGAACGGTCGCGCCAGATGCCAGTAGTTCCATTTGGTGTTCCACTCGTGGTTGTGGTCGAACACGCCGTACATGCTGATAACGACGGCGCCCAGCGCACCAAACCACGGGACACCAATCGGGATGAGTCCGCCGATTGGGTCATGGAGATGGTCGACCCACAGCCAGTGTCCTTGGCGTCCGGTCAACAACGCGCCCAAGATCACCAGGTACAGCAGGTTGATCTTGAAGAACGCGGCTGGCCGCCACTCCCGAATCGGATTTTTGCTCATGGTGTTACCCCCTTGATCGTGCCGTCACGATCGACCTCGAACGCGCAGCACGGAGCCCGCGTCATCAGTCGAGTCATTGCATCCGGAACTCCACCCACATCGGTCGATGATCCGACAGGTGGTACCGGACGAACGCGTCGAAGTCTTTGCGACCACGCTTCCTCCACAGACCAGCGAACAGGGCGCCGTCGAAGTCAACGACACCGGAGTTCCCGGTGAACTGATCGTTGGTCTCCTGCGGGAAAAACGCGATCTGGTCGTAATGTTTGTCGCCGCTCAGGCTGGTACCGATCTGCGTCT
The DNA here is from genome assembly GCA_031430375.1 of Acidimicrobiia bacterium. GTDB lineage: Bacteria > Actinomycetota > Acidimicrobiia > IMCC26256 > JAENVU01 > JAENVU01. Next base: position 2,836 of record JANPBJ010000049.1, on the reverse strand, counting down.
GATGTGGCGGGAGATGCAGGCCCCGGTAGGTCAGAGCCCGGTAGATCTTGTCGTCGCTACTGACCTTCGGCAGGTTGAAGTCACCGAGGCAGATCACGTCCCGGGTAATCGCCCACTTGCTCTTCCGGCGAATGTCGGCCCATCGAGCCACCGCCAGCGTCTCTAGGGTCCGACGGGCCATATCGTCGGTGCCCGTACCCCCATAGAAAAGGTGGACCGTCACCAGGGTGAACACGAACGTGCCGGCTTCGAACGTCGCGAGATAAGGACTTCGGTCGAAACCCTCGAACACCCGACGAACGTCCCGAAGCCGCTTGTTGTCGCGGGGTGGCGGAGCCAGCTCACCGATCTCCTCACGGAGCGACACTTTGGCCGTGTCGTACAAGAAAGCGAACCGTTCGTTGTTACCTCCCGCATCTGAGTAAACCGCGGCGTAGTCACTCGAGAGGTGTGACCTGATTGCTTCGAGGCCCGCGAGGTTGTCGTTCACTTCCTGTAACGCAATCACATCGAACCAGCTGATGATCTCCGCGATCAGCGCATAGTCGTTCTCGGTCCGATCCTGGACACCGAGGTTCGCGACATTCCACGTCGCGACCAACAGCCGCGTCGACACCCGCTTCGGGATCTTCCGACCCGGCGCCGTCGCCATATATGCCTGGAGTTCCGACCGTTCACGCTCCAGGCGATACGGAAACGAGAACGACGGTTTCGGAAACGGCGGCATCTGCCCTCCTGCCAAGAACCAAACAACCACGTGATCGTCGCATGCCCGTCTGCAGATGACAAGCCCCGAGCCCACAAGCCTCTGAGCGGCCCGATCACGGGCCATGAGGCTCGCCGAGCCGATGCCGCATCACCAGCTCATGGGGCCGGCGCCTTGATCTGAGCTGGGATTGAACCGGCCGCTGCCGGTGCACCCGGGATCAGCTCGAGTGCGACAACCCGCACTGTTTGCCCGCGTGCGCGGTCATTCGGTGCAGCCCGCCCACGGCATCGTCACGACGGACGCCCGATATCCGTCGTCGACGGGCACCATCTCGAAGATGAAGGGGTGCCAGCCCGGGTCTTCTTCATCGGTGGGCATCCCATCGTCGAGGGAGTACACGCGACGTTGATTGTCGACGCAGTCGTGGACGACAATGATCTCGCCGCGATGTTCAACCACCGTCGAGTGGCTCACGACCGTCCCGCGGATGACTTCATGCACGATGCCGAGCGCAGCGAAGTTGCGCATCTCATCGTCGAGCGCTTCGCCTTGCGCGACTTTGCTCATCACTGCGATCGCAGTTGCGCTATCCCAGTCGCCACTATGGGACATGACCTCGGTATCCGCATCCCAGAAGTCGTCGACTGCTGCGATCGCTTTCGCGTCCCGCGCGGCTTGAGCGGCGCGAGCTGCTGCGGGCGACACCGTGGGACGGGACTGCGACACGGGGGCTACATCGGATTCCGCCCGCCGAACGGCAGGTGACACATCGGCCGCGCAGGAACTCGCAGCGAGGACCGCGGTCGCCGCGAGCACTCGGTACGTGACCTGCGAACGGCGTCTCTGACTCTGCGCGCCGATCGTCACATCGGGGTGTACGGAACTTCGCCGCTCGGCCAATCGGCGGTCAGCGAGGCGTGCGGGTTGCGGCGAGCCGCTTGAGTTTGTTGTCGGTCTCATCGACAGAGAAATACACCGACACCCCTCTGCACTTCAACGGGTTTCTATACCCACGGCGGGACCCGAATGCACCTCAAGGTGCCCTGAGGTACCTCAGCTCCACCGGTTCGGTGCGCGGTCGCGAGAAGAGTCGCCCGAGATCGAAGCGAGACCATTCGCCGTGACGGGCAGCGTCGTGTGGAGGTCATGGGTAAGGCACGCGTAGGTCTCGACTGATCACAGCCGGTTCGGGTCGCGCCATACGGTCGGGCCGCGTACGCTGGGTTCATGGCGCTTGTGCTGACTCGCAAGGAAGGTCAGGTTGTAGTCGTGGCGGTTGACGGCCACGAGATCCGGGTCGAGGTCGTCGACATCCAGTCCAATCAGGTGCGGCTCGCGTTCGCAGCCGGTGACGATGTCGCGATCTGGCGAGAAGAAGTGGTCGACCGGACCGAACCACCCACATCGACGCCAGACTCGTTATGACGACGGGAATGACCATCATGGACGGCCAAGGTGTTCCCACGCGTCGTTGATCCGAGCGTCGCACCATGTGGAGGCAATGAGCGCACTGGCTTGTAGGGCACGGTCACAGGCGGAGGCGACGAGGACGACGACGGTGTCCGGCGCGATGTCGATCACGCACGCGTACCGTACCGTGATCGCCGCCTGCCCGTGGGTGCAGAGTTCGACGACGTGTCCGACGTTGAGATCCAACGGTGCGACGGCCACTCCATTGGCGTCGTACGGCCAGAAGGCACGTCGCCAAGCCGCCGGTTCGCCCGCGAGCCAGATGGAGGCGACCATGGTGACCGCCGGTGCGGTGAGTTCCCAGACTTGTCGGTCGGGTCCTGTGCGCCAGACGACGAGTTCGTCGGGACGCGACGACATCAGCATGACTGGAGAGACGGGCACCTGCGGGGTGCCGGCAGGGCGACGGCGGCCAGAATGCCGCACCCCGCCAGCGTAGACCGCGCGACCGCGGGCCGCGAATTCGGCACTGGGTCAGTTTGAAATGGTGGGATCTCGGCGCGCTATCCAGACATAGAGGATGACGGCGTTCGCGAGACCCATTCCAGCGGCAACCCAAGCGTTCAGCACATGGTCCCTGCCGGCGATCGGAAGCACGAACCATGGCAACGCAAACGGGATCTGGAACATGTTGTTCAGCCCGTCGAAGCTGTCGTG
>JANPBJ010000048.1:0-8717 GCA_031430375.1 Acidimicrobiia bacterium | reverse complement strand
GCGCTCCGAGCCCTCGCCAACCGCCTCGTGGGCCTCCTCCACGGCTGCCTCGACCACCAGACCCTGTACGACGAACACACCGCATGGGGACACCGCACCCAACTCGCCGCTTGACATCTACCACCCGTGGGATGTCTAACTGTTCGTTCGGTCGGCGCGACTAGTTCCTGGGGAGCTGATTGAAGGGGAGGGTCTTGTCAGGACGGGGTTCCCCAGGAAGGCCGAGGACTCGTTCGCCGATCACGTTGCGTTGAATCTGTTCCGTCCCACCGCCGATGCGGATCGACCACTGATTCAGAAACATCTGCTGAAACATGCCGCTGTCAGGAGCATCGGAACCGATCAACATGCCGGCCGCGCCTTCGAGGCCCACGGCGAGATCGCCGTCGCTCGCCACGCGCTGCGATGCCAGGAGTTTCATGATTGACGCCTCAGGCCCGGGCGGAAGTCCGGCCTTGGCGCGTGCCTTGGCGCGCTGACCCAACCAGTTCAACACCTCGAACCGCGTGTAGGAGCTCGCGAGCGCCTGTCGAACGCTCGGGTCATCGGTCTGCCCGCAACTCCGGGCCAACGCGAGCAGCGTCTTGAAACCAATTCCCGAGCCGCCGCTGCCGATCATCTGCCGCTCGTTGCCGAGCGTGGTCTGCGCGATTCGCCAACCGTTATTGATCTCTCCCACCACGTTGGCCACCGGAACCCGAACGTCAGTGAGAAACACCTCGTTGAAGTGTGCGTGGCCGGTGATCTGGCGCAGCGGTCGCACCTCGATGCCGGGTGAGCGCATGTCGACAACCATGAAGCTGATGCCCTGGTGCTTCGGCACGTCAAAGTCGGTACGGGCGAGCATCATTCCCCAATCGGAAAAGTGCGCGCCGGACGTCCAGACCTTCTGACCGTTCACCACGAACTCGTCACCGTCGCGCACGGCCCGAGTGGAGAGACCTGCGAGATCAGATCCGGCGCCCGGTTCTGAGAAGAGCTGGCACCACACGTGTTCGCCGTTCAACATGTGCGGCAAGTAGTAGTTCTTCTGTTCGTCACTACCGTGCGTGATGATCGTGGGTCCCACCATCCCGATCGCCACCATGAAGACACCAGTCGACACGAGGAACCGGGCTTCTTCTTGGGCGAAGATGCGTGCCTGGGCCACGGTCCCTCCCCGTCCACCAAACTCCGACGGCCACGTGATGCCGGCCCAGCCGCCTTTGGTGAGCGTGGCCTGCCAGTCCCGACACTCCTGCACATGGGCCGCCTCGAGTGCCGCAGACATCTCTTTGCCGAGCGGGCTGGACGACACGCCGGGTGGTCGTGGTTCGGCGTGCGATTCCAAAAACGCGCGGGCCGCGAGGCGAAACTCGTGATCGGCGATGGCTTCGTCTAGTGGGGCAACAGGGAGGGAGGCTTTGGTCACGCCGAGGACGGTATCCGTCCACCGACCCACAATGTGACGTCGGTCGGGATCAGCGTGCGCACGAAAGGCCGGCCCGCGCCGAGATCGCGGTCGTGCGTCGACAAGGATGGTCCGGATGTGGAGAGCGACGGTCTCGGGCATCCTGGCCCGCAAGGTACGGCTCTTGCTCACGGCGCTGGCGGTGATCCTGGGCGTCACCTTCGTCAGCGGCACCTACGTCCTGACCGACACCCTGAAAGCGTCACTCGGCGAGATTTTTGAACAGTACGCCTCGGGCAGCGATCTTGTTGTTGCCGCGCCCCGTCAAGTTGGCGATCGCGCCACGAGCCGCCAGCGGGTTCCCACCGCGCTCACTGAACAGGTCCGACGAGTCCCCGGCGTTGCGGAGGCCACGCCGTTTCTGATTGGAGATGCCAAGTTCATCAAGCGGGATCGTCGCTCCGCGATTCAACCGCTGGGTTCGGCGACCCTTGGAATCTCCTGGGCAGGCAAAGGCTCAGTCGGTCCCGCGCGCGTGGTCGAGGGCCGGCGTCCACTTCGCGACGGTGAAGTGGCGATGGACGCCGGAACTGCAAAGCGGTACGACTACAAAGTTGGCGACGACGTACGCATGCTCTTGACCGGAGCGGCGGAGTCCTTTCGGATCGTTGGCATCTTGGCGCTCGGAGATCGGGATGACCTGGGCTTCGCGACGGTCGCCGCATTCGATCCCAAGACTGCGGAACGCGCGTTCGCGGCCCCGGGTCTTGCTGACTTCATCTTTGTACGCGTCGGCCCCGGTGAATCGGTGCCGGAGGTGCGCCGCGCGATCCAGGAGTCCGTGGGCGACTCCCTCACCGTTCGCAAAGCCACACAGTTCGCCGCCGAGCTCCAGCAACAAGTGGACGAGTTCCTCACGCTGTTGAACGACCTCCTGCTCGGCTTCGCGGGCATCGGGCTCTTGGTGGGCGGCTTCATCATCTTCAACACGTTCACGATTCTCATCGCGCAACGGACGCGCGAACTCGGGCTGCTCCGTGCGATGGGGGCGAGCGGGACCCAAGTGGTGGGGTCGGTCCTCATCGAAGCGTTCATCATGGGTGCGGTCGCTTCGGTGGCCGGCTTCGCGGCCGGCATCGGGTTAGGCAAGTTGTTGCTCTGGTTGCTCCCAGGTCTCGGGGTTCCCGTTCCCGCCCGTGCGCTGGTGCTCCTCGACCGCACCGTGATCGCATGCGCGATCGTGGGAGTCGGCGTCACGATGCTTGCCGCCATATTCCCTGCAATTCGCGCCTCCCGTACGCCGCCGATCGCGGCGATCGGAGACCTGCGCGTTGTCACGCGGCTTCGGTCCGCGGTAGGACGCGCCATCAGCGGCTCGCTCGTCACGGGGATCGGCATCGGGGTGGGTGCGTACGGGATCTGGGGACCGTTGCCCCTGGAACAGTCGGTCGCGATCACGTTCCTCGGCGGGTTTGTGATCTTCATTGGCATCGTGGTCCTCGGCCCATTGTTCGCCCGCTCACTCGCGGCGATCGTCGGTCGACCGCTCCCCACACTGTTCGGAGTGACCGGGACATTGGCCCGTGGCAACGCCATGAGAAACCCTCGTCGCACCACGGTGACCGCGGCCGCGTTGATCGTGGGTCTCGCACTTGTAGCACTGGTCGCGATCTTCGGCGCGTCGTTAAAGGCCTCCGTTCGCAGCGCGCTCAGCGATGTGAAGGCCGACGTCGTCATTACCGCACCGGGATTCGCAGGCTTCTCTCCCGATGTTCGGACGCGCGCACTGGAAACTCCCGGGGTGAAGGAGGCCACCGCCTTCCGGTGGGGTCAGGCCGAGATTCGGGGGAACGAAGAGACGGTCAATGGCATCACATCCACCGGCTTCAACGAAACAATCAACTGGAAGTTCCGGGGCCCGACCCCGAACCGGGTGGACCCAACCCAGGTATTGGTCTCGACGCGAGAGGCCGACCGGTACAAGTTGAAGATCGGTGGTCCGGTCACGATCAAGTTTCCACGATTGGGGGCGACCACCCTGACCGTCAGTGGCATCTACGAGACGCGGCGGTTCTCGGGCGCATTCCCCATCGACTTCCTCGTGGCCCAAGACTTGTACGACGTGTCCTTTGGTGGTGCGCCCCAGGACACACTGCTCTACGTCACCGCGGAGCCAGGCCGAGGAGCCGAAGTAGCGCGGGCGTTGAAGTCGGCTTTCCGTGATCCATTCCCGAATGTCGACGTGGAGACTCGATCGGGATACGAAGAGGCTCGCCAATCCTTCCTCGATCAGTTCCTCAACATCTTCGTCGCGCTGCTGCTGCTCTCCGAGTTGATCGCAGTGCTGGGCATCGTGAACACCCTGATGCTGTCGGTCTACGAACGCACCCGCGAGCTCGGACTCCTCCGGACGGTGGGCACCACGCGTCGTCAAGTGTGGGGAATGATCTCGGGGGAGTCGATCATCATCGCGGTGCTCGGCTGTGTGGTGGGGATCGGTGTCGGGTTGCTCTGGGGTTGGGGCGTGATGCGGGTGTTGCGCGGACAGTTCGCCGACTCACTCGTGATCCCCGTCGGCCAACTCGGTTGGTTCGTGGTCGCGTCGGTTGTCGCTGGGTTCCTGGCCGCCCTGCTTCCGGCATGGCAAGCCAGCCGACTCGACGTACTGGAGGCGATCGCGCAGGAGTAGCCGAGTTTCGAAAGGGCCTCCTGCTACGATCCCATCGCTTCATGGGGGCGGTTAGCTCAGTTGGTTAGAGCGCTTGCTCGACACGCAAGAGGTCGGAGGTTCGAGTCCTCTACCGCCCACCCGTTGTCAGAAATACAACGTTTGGCCTGGTCAGGGCCCAGGTCGCGTGTCCGATCGCTCGGGCATGTTCGTCTTCTTGTTCGAACCTTCGCGGAAACTCGACGCTGTCAATCTGGGCGACGTGATGCCTGAGTGGCTGGGCAAGGAACACCGAGCCCCTGGCATGACGAGCGCCGAGCGGGCAATCGGGGCGGCTTTACGCGAGACGGGAAATTCACGCGCGCGTCGGTGGGCGCCGCGATAGACAGCGTGCATGGACATCACGCCTGCCGAGGCTGCAGATCTGGGTGACGTTGTGGACCTCTGGAACCGCGAAGGTGGTCCGACGAGTCTCCCGGGCGGTTTCGGCGAAGCCGAGGCATTGCTCGCGCGCGATCCGGGTGCGCTGTTGACAGCTCGGGTAGATGGCAAGTTGATTGGAACCCTCATCGTCGGCTGGGACGGTTGGCGTTGTCATCTATATCGCCTGGTGGTCGAGCCCTCGTGGCGACGCAAGGGAATCGGGCATCGACTCGTCGCGGCAGCGGCGGAGCGAGCAGCGTCACTCGGGGCGAAGAGGATCGACGCGATAGTTGCACTGTCGAATGGCACTGCGGTCGGCTTCTGGGAAGCTCAGCAGTACGTCCACGACCCGCTGAACGGTCGTTGGACATTCCGCACCCAGGCACTGTTGCGTTGATTCGGATCGGGCCGCGGTGAACCGATTTCCTTTCCCGTTTCGAGTTCAGATTGTTCGGGCGAGTTCGGTGAACGCGGCCTCGATACGCCGATGGTGGCGCGTGTCGACACCGACTTCGTAGTGGCCTCGCCGGATGTTCTGCATGAGCGCATGACCGCGGATGATCACTCGGGCCGAATGGTCGCGTTTGAGTCCGCGCATCGGTCGGAGTCGGGCTTTGAGCTGGCCATGATCGCATTCGACGCGGTTGTTGGCGTACTGCTCCGTGTTGTGAAACGCGGCTGGCATGAGACCTTCGATCGCAGCCCGCAACGCTGGGGCCCGGTCGGTCACGACTTCGACCGGCTCACCATGGGAGCGGAGTGCCCTGGCGAAGAACCTTCGTGCTGCCAGGAGATCGCGTCGGGCTGAGACCAACACGTCGATGATCTGACCGTGCTGATCCACGGCCCGGTAGACGTACCGCCATCGGCCGGCGACCCTCACGTAGGTCTCATCGACATACCAACGGTCACCGACCAGGTGCCGACACGGCCCGGCCGCATCCGCGAGGAGCGGGGTAAAGCGTTGAACCCACCGGTAGATCGTGACGTGATCGACCTCGATCCCACGCTCCCCCAGCAGTTCCTCGACATCGCGATAGGAGAGGCGTTACCGCAGATACCACCGCAGCGCGAGGACGATGATCTCGGGCGGGAACCGGAACCCCTTGAACGCCGAACTCCGAACCACAGGGATCAGACGAGAACGATGAGACCTCATCCCGCCACCCTCACCGACGGGCACGAAGTTCGACCAACGCAACAGTGCCCCCATCGAATGTACGTACTGCGCGGATACCGATACCGTTACCGGCCGAGGGAGGCGAGGGAGGCGAGGGATGAACGAACACCGCGACGTTGAGCCGTCTTCGGAGCAGGCGCCGCTTGATGCGCGCGAGGTCGTGGATGCCCTTCCCCGAGCCGTGATCGTAACGACGCCCGATGGCTACATTCTGGTCTGGAATTCGGAGGCGGAAGTGCTCTACGGGTGGACGGAAGCCGAGGTCCTGGGACGCAATATCGGAGAAGTCCTTGTCGCGGAGGAAGATCATGGTCGAGCCGACGACATCATGGCGGCCGTCAGATCCGGTGAGACCTGGCAGGGGGATTTTTTTGTCCGTCGGCGCGATGGCGAGATGGTGTGGGCATCGGTAGTCGACCGTCCCCTGATCGGCCCGGACGACACCGTGCGCGCAGTGGTGGGTATCTCGGAGGACGTCGCCGATCAACGTCTGTCGGAACGCAAGGCTGCGGGACTTGCCGATCACCTTTCACTGGCACTCGATGCGGGTGGTCTGGGCACCTGGCGATGGGAGATAGCGTCCGGCGAAGTACTGTGGGATACGCGACTCGAGGTGCTTTGGGGGCTGGAACCGGGAACGTTTGACGGGACGTTCGAGGCGTACACAGCTGGGTTGCATCCGGACGATGCCGCGGCGGTCCTGGCGACGGTTGAGGCGGCCGTGCGCGACAGGTCCGGCTACACGGTGCATCACCGCGTGGTGTGGCCGGACGGGTCCACCCATTGGCTGCAGGGGAAAGGGCAGGTCCTTGTCGACGACGACGGCCGTGTCACCGGCACTATCGGCTGCGTGGCGGACGTCACCGAGCAAGCCCTCGTCGCGCAGGAACGCGAACGATCCGTCGCGGCCGCGCTCGAAGCTGCGGCTCGCGAACGCCTAAGTGCGGAGCGGTTGGGGTTCCTCGGCGATATCAACGACGCGCTCGCCGGGGCCGCCTCGCCAGAAGACGTCATGCGCAGTGTGACCCGCGCTGCGGTCCCAACGCTCGGAGAATGGTGTGCGATTTTCGTCCTGCCCGAGAGCGGATCGTTGATTCCCGACATTGACATCGCCCACGCTGACCCCCGGATGGTGGCCCACGCCCGCGAGCTCCAGGCGCGATTCCCGTACGACCCGACGGCACCGACGGGAGTACCCGAAGTCATCCGCACCGGGACGAGTGAGTTCATCCCGGAAATCAACGAGCAACTGATCGCCGCGGCGCCGGGAACGGAGGAGGCCCGCAACGTGGTGCGCGATCTCCGGCTCAGCAGCGCGATGACGGTCCCGCTGCTGAAGCGGGGGCGCGTGCTCGGTGCGCTCCAGTTCATCAACACCGACGCGAGCCGGTTCTATAGCGAGGAGGACCTCGCACTGGCCGAAGCAGTCGCGAGCCGTATCGCGTCCACGCTGGAGAACCGGCGACTGGCAGCTCGCCAACGTTCGATTGCGACGACCTTGCAAGCCAGCCTTTTGCCGGCCTCACTGCCGACGATCGATGGTGTGGAGATCGCCGTGCGGTACTGGGCCGCTGGCGAAGGCACCGAGGTCGGTGGAGACTTTTACGACGCGTTCGTTGTGGGCGACCACTGGGCGGTCGTCATCGGCGACGTCTGTGGAACCGGACCCGAAGCCGCCGCGCTGACTGGTCTCGCCCGCCACACGATCCGAGCTGCGGCCTGGTCCGGCGCGTCCGCGGAGGAGGTGCTCCTCCAGCTCAACCGCGCCGTGTTGCGTTCCGATCGCCGGACATTTTGCACGGTCTTGTTCTGTGAGCTGCATCGCATCGACGACGGATTTCGGATCAGTGTGACGGCGGGCGGACATCCGCTCCCCATCATCCGGCGGGGTGATGGTCGCAGTGCAACTTTGGGAGAGCCGGGTTCGCTCATCGGTGCGTTCGACGAAGCCAAGTCCACGACCTGCGCGGCGGAGGTCCGATCCGGCGACACCTTGGTTCTCTACACGGATGGGATCACCGATCTGCCACCACCGCATGGCTTGGATCTCGAACAGATGGTCGCCGTCGTCTCCCGCGCCGGGGACCGAGCCGAGACTGCGGACGACGTCGCCTCAAATCTGGGCAATGCCATCTCGGCGAAGTTGCCCCTCGCCGACCGTAACGACGACATCGCGCTCCTGGTATTGAAAGTCGTTTGACTTCGAAGAGGCGAGCGTGGATCAACTGTTTTGGTACGAGGTCGATGCCAACTCACACCGTTCTGGTTGCCCGTTCGGCGTGTAGGTGCCTTCGGAAGCCGTCGACGCCGCCGCGAGCCATCATGCGATCGAACGCCGCCGACGGGATCTCCGATACGCCGCTAGTGCTCCGCGCGGACTCCGGCCTCGATCTTGTCGCCGAGCACCTTGTCCACGTTGCGCCAGTACTCGAAGGAGCGCTGCAGCACCGGTTCGCTCACACCCTTCAGCAGATGACCGACGATGCTTCCGAGCAGGCGCTCGCGAGCCGCATCGTCGAACACGTAACGCACGAGCGTGCCCGGCTGGCTCCAGTCGTCGTCCTCGGCGTGCAACGAATACGCGGCGTGCACCATCTCGCGGTCGCTGCGCCAAACCGGCCGGCTCGCCGAAACGCTCGCTATCGGCGTGCGGTCCACCCTTAGAGTTGGGTACGTAGACCGGATCGCCGGGGTTGTGATGACGCATCGCGCCATCCTTCTCGTAGGTCCGAGCCTCGGTCGCTAGTGGGCGGTTGACCGGGAGCTCGCGTTAGTTGGTGCCGATGCGATGCCGGTGGGCGTCGGGGTAGGAGAACAGCCGACCGAGGAGCATCTTGTCCGGGCTCGGAGCGATGCCGGGTACCAGGTTGCTGGTTCGAACGTGGCCTGCTCGACCTCGGTGTGAAAATCGGCCACGTTGCAGTCGAGCGTCATCGTGCCGACATCGATGAGCGGGTAGTCAGCGTGGGGTAGGACCTTGGTGAGATCGAAGGGGTTGAACCGGTAGGTCTTGGCCTCGTCGAACGGCATGATCTGCATCCGCAGGGTCCAATTCG
>JANPBJ010000047.1:0-2037 GCA_031430375.1 Acidimicrobiia bacterium | reverse complement strand
GGCCGGCACCGACCTGGTGATCGACCACGCCGACGCGTGCGTCGCGCTTGGCGCGCTGCGTGCCCGTTCCGGGGACGCGGCCGGAGCGCGTGCAGCGCGGGCCGATGCCAAGCGCCTGTATGAGCAGAAGGGCGCGACCGTCCCCGCCGCTCGGCTGGACGAGGTGGAGGTCGTCGTCGCGGAGCCGGCTCCTTCGCCCGCTCCATCGCAGCCCGCTGCGACTGCTGACGCGTCGAGCGTGGAGAACGCCGCGAGCCGCGTCGACGTTCGGGTGGCTGCCTTGCTCGGCGGGGGGTCCGACCGCGAGCTCGGCGAACTGATCGCTCCGGAGTTCGTGTTCGAGGACCGTCGGCACGCCGTGAACTTCGGCGTCAGCGATTTCGAAGCCTCTGCCTCGCATCTCGAGTGGGGGCGCCACGATGGCCAAGTGTTGGCGCCGCCGATGCCCGTCGCGGTTCGGGGCGAGCGCCTGGTGCTGAGCCGGCGGAGCGCGCGTCAGACGACGACGGGTGACGACCTCTCGTCGTTCGCGGTCGTCGAGCTCGATGACCACGGCCGGATGCGCGCGCTGGTCCAGTTCGACGAAGCCGACCTCACCGCCGCGGTCGAGGAGCTCGACGCGCGGTATGTCGCCGGCGAGGGCGCCCCGCATGCGCAGCTGGTGGCCATGACGTCGGCGTGGTTCCGGGCGATGAACACACATGACTACGACGCGCTCCGGGAGGTCGGGGCTCCTGGTGTCGCCGTCGTCGATCACCGCCAACTCGGTCTCCCGACCCTCGACATCGACGGGTTCATCGAGTGGTACCGCGGCTATTCCGACTTCCGCTTCTCGTACGTCAACACGAACCTGCGCGTGCGCGGCCGCACGATCCTGGTCACGGTCGTCAACGACGGGGTGGATCCCGACGGCGGCGAGGTCGTCTGGACGTTCCACTCGCTCCTCGTCGCTGACGCTGACAGTCGGACGGAGCGCATCGAGATTTTCGCCGACGACGCCTGGGACGCGGCGCTCGACCGTTTCGATGAGCTGAGCCGAGGGGGCGTCGCCGAACCGAGCGGCCCGCGGGTCGAGAACGCGGCGACGCGGGCGTTCGACGAGGTCGTGACGCTGGCGACGAGTCGGCGGTTCGACGAGTTCGCCTCGGTCGTCGCTCCCGACTTCGAGCGCATCGACCGCCGGACCGGCGTGTCCGCCGATCCGGCGCGCGGTCCCGAAGCGTGGGCGACTGCCTTCCGTGCCACGATCGAGTCCGGGATGGACCGGCTTTCCGTCGATCGGATCGCCATCCGGGGCGAACGGCTCGCGCTCGACCGTCTCATGTTCACCTCGGGCGCCCGGGACGAGGTCCCGATGCTGGCCGTGATCGAGGTCGACGCGTCCGGGTTTCTCTCCTTCATCTCGTGGCACGACCAGGATGCCTTGGCCGCCGCGCTCGCCGAGCTCGACGAGCGCTACCTCGCGGGCGAGGGCGCCGAGCACACCGCTCAGATCACGTTGGTTTCGGCATGGATGCGGGCGCTCGGACGGCTGGACTTCGACGAGATTCGCAGGCTCAGCGCACCTGCTTTGGTGTACGTGGATCGCCGCCCACTGGTCGGTTGGGGAACCGTCGACCTCGATGAGATGGTCGAGCTGTTCCGTTCGCTCTTCGACCTCCCGTGGGGACTGCTCGTCTCCGACCTCCGCATCTGTGACCAATGCAGTCTCGTGACGGCCGAGAACCGAGCGATCGATGCGAACGGCGGTGAAGTCGTCTGGCCCTTCCATGTGGTCGGTGTGAGTGACGACTCGGGACGCGCTTCACGAGTCGAGGTCTTTGATGGCGACGATTGGGATGCCGCGCTCGCACGCTTCGACGAGTTGAGCGCTGCTGATGCACGCACCCCGCACGTCGAGAACACCGCGACGAGAACCACGCAGCGCCTGGTCGGCCTTGCGAACGTCGGCCGCTTCGACGAGATGCTCCTTGCGTTCCGGACCGACTTCGAACGGATCGACCATCGGGGCATCGTGGCGGCGCCGCCGTTGCAGCG
>JANPBJ010000046.1:0-17384 GCA_031430375.1 Acidimicrobiia bacterium | reverse complement strand
ACCCTCCGCCGCGGTATCGAGCAACGGTCACGAGCATCAACTTCTGGGATGGTGTGGGACCCGCGGTGGTTGCCACCACCACTCCGGTTCCGCCGTCGGGACCCGTCAACTTCGAGGCGGGCTGCGCGGTGGATCGCGGGTTGCAGCAGGTGACGCTCGAAGTCGCCGCCGTCGATGGGAGTGGCAACCCGACCGGACGCGCGACCGAGCGCCTCACGCTGTTCAAACGTAACCCAACTCCCACGCCCCCAGCGCCGAGTACACCGTGACTCGTCGTCGCGGGCGCGCCGCTGACGGGTTCACGTTGCCGGAGTTACTCGTTGCGATCACGATCCTCGGGATCATCATGGTGGCGATCGGCTCCATGATCTCGACCGCGTTCCGCACCACCACGATCGTGCGCTCCCGACTTGAAGGATCGCGCGCGCCGAAGCTCGTCGCCACCTATTGGGTACCGGATGTGGAAGGCGCAGAGACGATCACGCTGGGCGGTGGCGGTTGTGGAAGCGGGGAACCGTTGGTGACGTTCGGGTGGCAGACGCACCCGTCGGTGGCCGCGACCGACGCGCCAACACTGGATGCGGGCACGCTCCGGCAGGCAACGTGGGCGCGGGTCACCAACGGTGCGCGTCACCAGGTGGTGCGAACCGAGTGCGGCGGGGCCGGGGCGCCTCGCACGGCGACCGTGGTTCCCGAAGTTGCCGATGACCAGGTGGAGATCGTGGAGTTGTCCGAGCAGGAGTACCGGATCACTGTCTCGGTACCTGATTCCAACGAGCCCACCAAAGAGTTCGAGTTCAGCGTGAACGGCACCGCGGCGATTCCCCAGTCCCCCCCGGTGGTCCCATGAACCGGCTCGTGGCGCGGCGTCGGAACGATCAGCGCGGCGTCAGCTTGGTCCTCGTGTTGGTCGCGCTCACCATCTTCGGTTTGATCGTGCCGGTCCTCGGCCAGTTCGGCTCGGTCAACGGCGTCTCGGCTTACATCGTGAAGGGCCAACGTTACGATCGGTACGCGGCGGCAAACGGCATGAACGCAGCCATCGCCTGGGCGGCGAACCAGCGCACCGCGGGCCGCGAGCACGTGCCGTGTCCCGACATCGTCACCGATGTTCCCGGACCCTCGGTCACAACGAACCGTCATGTTGTTGTGAAGTGCACGGGGTTTGTCACGAGCGGCGTCCCGGTCCTGACCGACCCGTCGATACCGGGCTTTGCGGTGCTGGGACTCAACCTGGCAGACCACAGCATCGAGGTCGACGGCGATGTCAGCGCCCGGCTGAAGACGCGAGGTGCGTGGTGGGCCAATGGCGGTGCCGGCCGCACCAGCGCCGACATTCATGGGGTGCAGGTCGACGCGACCGATGACCTCTTCGGCGCGACGAGACGCTGTCACGAAACAAGTGGAGGCCGCATTTGGGCGGCTCCGTTGCAATGTGACACAGGTCGGGCGGTCGCGGATCCAGGCTACGCGTCATCGTTGACGACCCTGGCGGACTCGCAGGCGGATCCAGTCCTCGACTGCGCCTCCATTCAGGCCAATGGTGTGCTGGCCCTGGCGCCGGGTATTCACTGGGACGCAGCCTTTCTGACCGATGCAGCCAGTGGACGCTGCAGCGCGCATCGCGACGTCGTGATTTGGTTTCAGCCTGGTGCCCACTACTTCGACTTCGACTTCTATGACCGCGACGCCGATACGGAATGGACCATGGGCGGATCGAGTCGAGGTAGGGCGACGGTGATCGGCGGAGTTCCGGTCGGCTGGGACCCCGGCGGCGCGCCGGATCAGAACGCAGCCGCGCGCGCCGCGGTGAGCGTGGACAACGCCGCGGTCACGGCAGGTGCGTGCGACCTTGGGGCGTCGGGAGTCGAACTGGTGCTGGGGAGCACGAGTCATCTCACGGTCGAAAGTCCCACGCAGTTCGAGGTCTGTCCATTCCGCACCGACCCGGCGGGCCAGCACCTCGCGATCTCGGGTCCGCGGGAGGGCGGGACGAGCCCCATCACTCCTGTGGGACCGGAGACACCGATCTCGGCCGTGCCCAACGGTAGGGACTTCACGTGGCCGGCGGCGATGCCGGCCCCGCCGTTGCCCGACGCACTGGCCAACGCTGATTGTGGCCCTCGCCGGCCACCCTGCAACCCCGACCTCTACGTGGAGGGCGAGTTGTCGGGCCGGCGCGCCGAAGCCAAGGTCACGATGCAGGTTCCGAACCCGTTCACGAAGGATGCCCGCTTCGAGGACCTAATCCTCACGGTGTCTCACCGCGAGGAGGAATCCGACGGCGATGAGGATCGCCGGGGTCGGCTCCGCGACCTTTCCTTCGAACTCACCGGCATCCCGGGATCGCGGGTGTTGTGCGAACCGATCGGGAGCGCAAGCGACGACTGGACCGTCGCGCTGGTCCAGTGCCGACTCGAGACTCCGGTCCCCATGCCGGATCCGGACGTGGTGCGCAACCTGGGGGTGGTAATGCAGATTCGGACCGACAACGAAGATCGCGGGTCGGTGACGGTCGCGCTTGATCATCTCGCCATCCGAGGTGCGCAGACAACCGCATCCGTGCGCGCCCAGCGGTGTGATTGCGAGGCACTGTTCTTCGACAACGGCGCCGGTGCCGGCTCCGCGTTCGTGTGGGGCACGGTGTATCTCCCGACGGCGGACGTGAAGGCCGACTTCGGTGGTGCAACCGCGTTCAAGTTGGCCCGGGGAGTGGTGACGCGGACGCTGATGCTCGAGAACCTGGCGGACGACCGGAGTTTCATCCCGATTGAGCTGCCGGGCGGCGGGATTTACAGCACGCGGACGGTGGCGTTCGAGGCGACGGTCGGAGACGCCACCGAACCCACGTTGAAGGCGCGTGTTTCGTTCGATGACCCGACCACCGCGCCCGGGGCGCCGCCGGTATTCCCGCCGCCCAGGATCACCTCCTGGAACCCGCACAAGTAGCGGTCAGCCGTGGGGACCGGGCTCCAGATCTTCGGCAGTCACGACGAGGTCCCACCGGTCCAGGCAGTCCTCGCAGCGGTAGGACGCGATATCTCCCTCCACGTAGGGCGATTCGTCGCTGCCGGGTTGCACGAGATGCGCGCGCCCACCGCAATCAACACACACGATGACGGCGGTCGGGCTGTGCAGGTTCATCGCGTGCAGCGTACGACCTCGCTCCGATGCCCCAACGACCTCGGATGAGCGCCCGACAAACCTGACTACCGTGTCAGGTCGCGGCCGATGGGCCCTCTCCGTTGGAGTGGGAGCGCGAATCAGGAGCGACGATGATGAGTGGCGAAGATGACTGACAAGTACGCGCAACCCGCGAGCGAGTTGGAGTGGACGACCTTTCAGCCCTACGCGATGTGGGAGCGGGGACGTATGACCGATCAGGTGATTCGCTTTGAAGGTTCTGGATTCGACTCCCGTCCCAGCTTCCATGTGACGCGCTACGCGGATGCGGAGCGCGTCCTGCGCGACTGGGAGACCTTTTCCAGTTCGATCAACGCCGAGGTGATCGGCCAGTACATGGGCGACCTCATCTTGGCTCTGAACGGCAAGGAACACCGCCAGTACCGGAATCTCGTGGCGCATGCATTCAGAGCTTCGGTGCTCGACCACTGGGATGCCACGCTGGTCCGTCCGGTCATTGACGCGTTGCTCGACGAGATTGCACCGCTCGGCCGGGCGGACCTCGTGACGTCGATCACATCGCAGTATCCCGTGCAGGTCATCTGCGGAATCGTGGGCGTGCCGCTGGAGGATCACGCGCAGTTTGGCGCATGGGCAGAAGAGATCAATATGGGCCCGCTGCACCACGAGCGCGGCATGGCCGCCTCACGAAATATGCGTGCGTACCTCGAACCGCTGGTCGACGCGCGTCGAAACGAGCCCACGGGTGATCTGCTCTCGGAGCTGGTGCACGCGGAAGTGGATGGCGAGCGGTTGTCGGACGAAAAGCTCTACGGCTTCCTCCGGCTCTTGCTGCCGGCGGGGGCCGAGACCACGTTCCGCGTGATGGGGAATGCCCTCTATGCGCTGCTGACCCATCCCGATGATCTTGCCCGCGTCGTCGCTGACCCCGACGGCCTCTTACCGGAGGTCATCGAAGAGACGCTGCGCTGGGAGTCGTCGGTGACGATGGTCTCGCGGATAGCAACTGCCGATACGGAGGTGGGTGGGTGTCCGATCGCCGCCGGCTCGCCCGTGAACGTGCTCACGGGTTCGGGTGACCGTGACGCGGATCGGTTCGAGGACGCCGATGTCTGGAAGCTCGGGCGTCCGACCCAACATCACTTGGCCTTCGGCACCGGACCCCATCAGTGTCTCGGGATGCACCTGGCGCGATTGGAACTGCGCGCCGGTCTCGCGGCGATCCTGGACCGCCTTCCGAACCTCCGCCTCGACCCCGACGCACCGGCTCCCGTGATTCAGGGTTACGCCTTCCGCGGCCCCGACGCGCTCCCAGTCCTCTTTGATTAGGGCGCAGTCAGCGCCCACGGTCGAGCCTGTTCGACGATGCGCGCGAGTTCCAAGAGGAGTGGTTCCTCGTGATGTTTGCCGAGGACCTGCAGCCCCGCGGGGAGGCCGCGTACGAGTCCGGCCGGAATCTGCATTGCCGGATTGCCGAAGATGTTCGACGGGATCGTGAGGGCACCATTGTTTCCCGGTCCGACCGTCTGGCCATTCACAGTTGTGGGCAGTGGGCCCTTGGCGCCGAACGCGACGTCGGGGTTGGTCGATGCCATCACGAAGTCGACCTGGTCGAAGATCGCGGCCATCGTCTCGTTCATCCGTACCCGTTGTGCCTCAATGCGGGCGCGGACCTTGATGTCGTACATCTCGCCAACGACCTTCATCCCGAAACCGATCTCGGGCGTGAGGTCGGCTGCGCAATCGGGGTAGCGATCACCAAGCAACATCACGATCTCGCTGAGTCCGGAAAGCGCCCACTCGTAGGAGAGTTCGGGCGTCTTCACCGGGATGTCGACGATGACCATTCCCGCATCGGCGATCAGCGCCCGAGCCGCGATGTCGACCGCGGCCGCCACTTCGTCGTCCACCGACGCGCTGCCGAGATCGATCGCGATCGCGACGCGCTTGCCGCGCAGCGTTTCGCGCAGCGTGCCAAGACCGGCTTCCCAGCCTTCAACGCGTGGGAGGCTGTACGGGTCGCGGTGATCGAAGCCGTTGCTCACGTCGAAGTAGCGCGCAATGTCGCGCACCGAACGGCTGAGGCACCCGCCCACCGCGGTGAGCGATGCCATCACCATTTCGGGACCCTTCGGGATGCGACCGTACGTGGCCTTCAATCCGGGCAGGCCGGTGAACCCGGCCGGAATCCGAATCGATCCGCCGCCGTCGCCACCGGTCGCGATGGTGACGAGACCACCCGCGACCGCAGACGCACTGCCACCGGAGGATCCGCCCGGCGTGTGCTCGAGGTTCCACGGGTTTTTGGTGGAGCCGTTGAGGCGCGTATACGTGAGGTTGACGCCTCCGAACTCCGAGGCTGTCGTGAGCCCGATGGGAATCGCGCCGGCCTGGCGGAGACGCGCAACCTTGGTGGAATCGCTCGCGGCGATCTCATCTTTGAGCGGAATCGATGCCTCGGTGGCCGGCCATCCGGCCACATTGTCGAGTTCCTTGACGCCGATAGGTAGCCCGCCGAACGGCTGGGTCAGATCTGCGTTCGCGGCGGCCTTCCGCGCCGATTCCGGATCCACATGCGAGAAGGCATTCAGGTCCGACTTCTCGATGGCCGCCAGGGTGGCATCGAGTTCCTCCAGCGGTGATCGGTCACCACTCCGGAATGCATCCACCAATGAAATCGCGTCTCCACCCCAAGGCTGATCAGTCATGGTGGGGAGAGTAGAGCATCACCCGCCGAACATGGTGCGCCACTGGTCGATGGTGGGGAGGCGGAACACGTAGTTGTTCTGTCTCGTGGCCCCCATCGTGGCGGACGGCTCCGCGGAGTAGAGGTGGCCGGGATAGAGAACGGTGTCATCAGACACGGTCGCGAGGCGTTGGGTAAGGGAGTAGTACAGCTCATCGGAATCGCCACCGGGGAGGTCGGTGCGACCGCAGCCGTCGAGGAACAACGTGTCACCCGCGACGAGGCGACCATCCACGAGGAAGCACTGACTCCCTGGCGTGTGGCCCGGAGTGTGCAGGAGCGTGATCTCGATCGCGCCGACGCTCACCACGTCGCCCCCGTCGTGGAGCACGAGATCGGAATCTGACGCGCCGGTCACGCGCTTCACTCCCGCTGCCTCGGCGCGATTCACGTGGATCGGTGCGTTGATGCCGTCGATGGCGAGGAGTTCGGCGACTCCCTCGATGTCCCACCCTGCCATCGATCCGCCCACGTGATCAGGGTGGTAGTGGGTCACGAGCGCACCGGTGACGCTCAGGCCGTCGGCACCAACGATGTCGACCAGTTCCTGCACCGCGTACGCCGGGTCGATGAGGAAGGCACTTCCAGATTCGCGGTCACCCACGACGTAGGCGAAGTTCACCATCTGCTGGGCGATCGGATCCGAGGCCGCGAAATCGCGTCCGGCCAGCAGTTGCCGAAAGTACAAACGATCATCGGTCATTCGATCGAGCCTAGAGTCCCACCTATGTCCAAGAGAATTGCGTACCGGACCTGTCCATTGTGCGAGGCAACGTGTGGGTTGGAGCTCCACCTCACCGACGACGAGTTGACCCTGGTGCGCGGCGACAAGGAGGACGTGTTCAGCGGCGGATTCCTCTGTCCGAAGGGCACCGCGCTCAAGCAGCTCGACGCGGATCCCAATCGTATTCGCACGCCCCAGATTCGCCGCGGCGACACCTGGCACGATGCCACCTGGGACGAAGCTTTCGCGGAGATTGAAGCGCGCCTCCTGCCGATCATCGAGCGCGACGGTCGCGACGCGGTCGGCCTGTACCTTGGCAACCCCACCGCGCACAACCTCTCCGCAATCATCTACAACAAAGTGCTGATCCAGAGTCTCGGTACCACCAACGTCTTCAGTGCCAGCACCGTGGACCAGATGCCGAAACAGATTTCGGCCGGTCTCATGTTCGGTGGCGGACTGTCGGTGCCGATTGCCGACATCGATCGCATGGACTACATGATCATCATGGGTGCCAATCCCTACGCCTCGAACGGCAGCCTCATGACCGCGCCGGATTTCCCGGGTCGCTTGGAAGCCTTGCGCGAACGCGGCGGCAAGATCGTGGTGATCGACCCGCGCCGTTCCCAGACGGCCGAGAAGAGTGACGAGCATCTCTTCATCCGCCCAGGGACCGACGCCCACTTCCTCTTCGGGGTTGCGAACGTGTTGATCACCGAAGGCCTGGTGAATCTCGGTCACTGCGCGCCGTTCGTGGAACGGATGGAGGAGATCGAGCGGCTTGCCCCTACGTTCACCCCGGAAGCGGTTGCGCCGGTGTGCGGGATCGACGCGGCCGTGATCCGTCGGGTTGCGCGTGAGCTCGCGACCACGGAGCGAGCGGGGATCTACGCCCGCATCGGTACGTGCACGCAGGAGTTCGGAACGGTCACCTCGTGGCTGGTCGATGTCGTGAACATCCTGGCCGGCAATTTCGACCGCGAGGGCGGGATGATGTTCCCGCTGCCGGCGACCGGCGGCGCCACGTCCGGAAGCAAGGGAGGTCAGGGTCGCGGGATTCGTCTCGGCCGTCGTGCCAGCCGAGTGAAGCAGATGCCCGAAGCGTTCGGTGAGTTTCCCGTGGCCACGCTTCCCGACGAGATCGAAACTCCCGGCCCCGGCCAGATCAAGGCGATGATCACGGTCGCCGGGAACCCGGTGGTCTCAACGCCCGACGCGCGGCGGCTCGACCGAGCGTTCGACTCGCTCGAGTTCATGGTGTCGATCGATATCTACCGCAACGAGACCACCAAGCACGCCGATGTGATTCTCCCGTCCCCTCGGGTACTCACCAAAGGTCACTATGACATCGCGTTCTATTCGCTGTCGGTGCGCAACATCGCCAACTACTCGCCGCCGGTTGTGGAGCTTGCCGGTGCGGAGGCGCACGAATGGGAGACAATCCTTCGGCTGTCCGCGCTACTTGCGGGCCAAGGGTCCACGATCGAAGCGGCCGCGATGCTGGAGGACTTCGCGCTCGGCACCGTGGTCCAGAAGGGCGTCACTCGTGCCGGCTCGCCGATCGCGGGACGCGATGCCGACGAGTTGATCGGGGATCTGTCGGCGAATGGTCGCCGCGGCCCCGAACGCATTCTCGACTTCATGCTCCGCACCGGACCATACGGCGATCAGTTTGGGGCTGCGGGCCACGAAGGTGGGCTGTCGCTGGCCCAGCTGGAAGCCAACCCGCACGGGATCGACTTCGGACCGCTGCAACCCCGCCTGCCCGACGCACTGGCGATGCCGAACTCCATGATCGACCTCGCGCCGGAACCGATCGTGGCCGATGTGGAGGCGCGCCTCATCCCGTCGCTCGCCCGTCGGGCCAACGGTGAGATGGTGCTTGTCGGCCGGCGTGACCTTCGCTCCAACAACTCATGGATGCACAACATCAAAGTCTTGGTGAAGGGGAAGCCTCGCTGCACCCTGCAGATCCACCCGGACGACGCGGCGCGCTTCGGCGTGACCGATGGCGCGCCCACGCGGGTGCGGTCGCGGGTCGGTGAGGTGGAGATCGTGGCAGAAGTGACCGACGGCATCATGGCGGGAGTCGTGAGCATCCCCCACGGATGGGGTCACGATGCCAAGGGCGCCGATATGGATGTCGCCGCAGAATATGCGGGAGTCAACTCCAACATCCTGGCCGACGGCGAGTTGATGGATCCGCTTTCCGGCAACTCGGTGTTGAATGGCATTCCGGTCACCGTCGAGGCGCTCGTTCCCGCCAACGCCTGAGCCGCGGAGTTATCCGGATCCGGCAGCCATCTGGGCCATGCCAGTGAGGAACTGGTCGCAGTCCTGGCTCTTCCCGACGATGAGGTCCTTCTGGCACCAGCCGCCGGGAACCTCGTCGGGGGTGTAGTACTCGAAGCCATCGGGATCTTCGATGGCGCGCACGATGTCGGCTGCACAATCGGACGCGGTCACAAACGGACCCTCGTACATTCCCGGCAGCTCGCCCGGTTGGAGTTCCCAGATCTCGGTAGCGATGGGCCCGGGAAGCACGAGCTTGACCTTCACGCCCGTACCGTCGAGATCGATGCGCGCCGATTCGCTCCAACCGCACAGCGCGAACTTCGACGCGCTGTACGCGGCCTCGTGCGCGATTCCGAGTCGTCCGCCCATGCTCGACACGTTCACGATGAGGCCCGTGCCGCGTTCGATCATGTGCGGAAGCAGCGTCATGGCCATCCGGATGGGCGACGTGAAGTTGGTTCGCATCGTGGTTTCGAGGTCATCGGCGGTCAGGGTCTGCACCAGCTTGCGTTTGCCGATTGCCGCGTTGTTGACCAGCGCGTCGATCCGGCCGAATCGTTCTCGGGCTTCCTCGGCCACACGCGCCGCGGCCGCGAGATCGGAAAGGTCGGCGGTCCACTGCGCAGAAGCGGGGGAGGGCTCTCGGCATTGTTCGAGTACTTCTTCCAACCGATCGGCCCGCCGAGCCACGATGCCCACGGTTGCACCACGAGCGGCGAGTTGCGGAGCCAGCGCCGCGCCAATCCCCGATGACGCTCCCGTGATGAGCACGATGCTGCCCGCGATTTCCATCGGATCTCCCTGCGCTACTGCGGTGGATGCTTGAAGAAGTCTTCAAGCATCGCAGCGCGATCGAGGTACTTCACCCGACTCGGAAGCTCACGCGAGAAGTGGGCGAGCTTCCGCTCGAGTTCGTGGCGATACCGCGCCCTCGGCGCGAAGAACTCGACGGTGTCCTGAAACGTGGAGACGTTCTCTTCGGTGAGCCTCCAGCGTCCAGCCTGCCAGAACGCCTTTGGTGGTTTCGAGACTCCGAGCGTGGCCGGGTAGATGCCAACAACCCGGACGTGACGGTCGTGAAGGAGCCGTGCCACGGTGGAGGCCGGAACCGTGCCATCGTGATCGCGCATCGCGATAGCAACGTCGTAGGTGCCGAGTCCGAGTAGGTCCACGGCCGGGCCGTCGTGGAACAACGTTGCATAGCCGAGCTCTCCGGTGGCAATCGCCCGGCCCTGGTACTCGGCGGCGAAGAACTTTCCGAGCTGATACCGCTGGCGGTACGTGTTGCTCGATGCCAGGGGCGTGGCGCTGGTGAGACCCGTCCGCCCGGTCGAGACTGTGCCATAAGCCAGGAGAAAGACGAGCAGCGCCGGCCGGAGCAGAACACCGACCGCGATCTCGCTCGCGGCGCGACACAGGACCAAGACGCCCAGCATGATGAGCCAGGCTTGGTACCGACCCCACCAGCCGATGTCGCCCCACATCCCTTGGGCCAAGAGCGCCACGAGGAACGTCGTGACTGCGAGCACATGGTCGCGATGGCCGGACACGCCAACCCAACAGAGGTATGCCGCGGCGGCGAGCCCGAGGAGGATGAGAATCGGATCCGACGCCAACGCTTCGAGCACCTTACCCGGGCTCTGGAGCGGGCCCCGCCCGGACTGCGCGGCTTTGGCGATGACCGAGTTGGGAAGGAAGCTGCGGTGAAAGGCTCGGTTCACCACGCCGTAGATGATGAACGGCGTTGCCGCGGCTCCCACCGCGAGTGCGCCCGCGCGTAGCGCCGCGCCGCGTTTCCATTGAATTTGCGCATCGCCGAATTGCGTGGTGCGCCGCACGAGGAAACCGATGGCGATGCCGAGCGCGAGGAACACCGTTTCAACGCGGATGGTCCCGGCCACGAACACCACCGCCAACAGCGGCGCAAGTTCACGCAGCCGGAGCTGGGAGCCTTCGAGCCGGACGAGGAGCACCATCGCGATGAGACAGAGGACACTGTGCAACACGTGCTCCATGCCGAGCATGATGAGCCCGGGGAGGAAGAGCAAGACAACGGGCATGGTGATCGTCGCGATCCACGACATCGGATCGGCGCGGCGCGGTGTGACGAAGACCTGATACGACGCGAAGATCCACAACACCGCACCGACCGCGACGATGTTCAGGAGGAGCGGAAGCAGATTGAGCGACGATGGGATGACCCATGCGATCAACCCCAGCACCGCGGTCCACAGTGGCGCCGATGATGCGGGCTCGTAGATGCCAGCCGTGACACCCCAGGTGCCGTGTTGTGCGAGTTGTCTGGCCATGCTCATGTGAATGGCGGGATCGTCGATGACGTAGACGAGGTGGCCGTCCGCCGCGCGTACGGAGAGTGCCACGATCACCGCGGTGACGAGTGCGGTTGCGGATCCCGCCACGATGAGGAACCGTCGGCGTTCTTCGGCGGTCGCTCGGATATCGCCGGGTGCGGTCACCGAGAGGACTGTAACGGCCGGGCGCAACGAGGGCCTTGGAGTCCCAACGTTACGGTTTGATGTGTACTCGGATCGAACGGTCGACCGTGATCGGTAACCACGCCTGGTACGGCGGGCCGAGGCGGGTCCAGAACTCTGCGCCGGTGAGCAGCTCAACCGCCTGGTGGTTGGTTCGTGCGTAGTACCGGAGCTCGGCGCGATTCGGATCTCGACTGCTCGTCCGTGTTCCGAACGCGGCGCCGACCACAAGGCCTATGCGCGGCGCCGCTCCTGACCTGGGAGCGGGGTCATCCGCGGTTGGCCCCACAAGTGGGTAGTGGACCCGCCGGGGGCGTTGCCTGTCCACGCTGAGATGGAGGTAGCCCGGCCGGAAGATCCAGGTGACTCGGTATCGATCACCCTTTGTGGACGAGCGGTCCAGGACGAACGCTCGTCGTATGTGCGCGAACCGGGCGTATGCGGTGACGACGTTCGATCCGTCGGTGTTCACGATGGTCGTGGCCAGTGAGATCTGCGGTGCCGTCCGAGCGTGCTGAGGGATGAGCGCTGGGTGGATCGAGCTGAGTGGCGCTCCGGAAGTGAGCGTGCGAACCACGCGGAACGCTCGTCGGCTGGGCCGACTCCGCAACAGGTCGATGTTCTTCGCGCCGCGATCGATCGCGAAGAGGACTCGGGAGTCCAATCGCGGGCGATTGGCGAGGAGTCCATTTTTGAGCATGACGTACGGGTACGGAGCGCGTTCGTTGATGACGATCAACCGGCCTCGTTGACGAGCGGTCGCGTTGAACACCGCGCTTGAATATTTGCGACTGACCTCGCTGACGTAGCGCTGTTCATCGAGCTTGGGGCGAACGAAGAAACCCGTCACGACGACAAGGAGTAACAGCATCGCAACAACGAGTACCGGGCGGGTTCGAGTCGCGAGGTCTCGGAAGCCAACTGCGACGAGCAGCGAGAGCGGGACCGTTGCAGGGAGGTAGTAGTGCGGACCCAGGCCGGTGAAGGCGCCCGCGCTGGTGAGGCTGCTTGCCCACCAGGCCAGATATCCGAGGGGGAACACGAGTGTCATCGCGACAAGGAACATGAACAACCGGGGGGCTCGTCGGAAGACGACCAGCCCACCTAGGCCCGCGATTCCAAGACTGAGAT
Organism: Acidimicrobiia bacterium; assembly: GCA_031430375.1. GTDB lineage: Bacteria > Actinomycetota > Acidimicrobiia > IMCC26256 > JAENVU01 > JAENVU01. The sequence continues at coordinate 4,849 of JANPBJ010000046.1, read as the reverse complement.
ACGAACCAACAATCCAGGTCGGCGTCGCGGCGCTATTGCGGCCGAGGGCTTTCAGCGCCCCGAAGAACGAGTAGTTCAAGCGGGGCATGTCGGGCGCGAGCGCTCGGACGCCCCAACCAAAGCGCGACCAACCTCCGCTTTGCACCGTGGTTGGGAACCTGAGCAGCGATCCGTCGATGATCGCGTTGTAGACCAAGGCCAACGCCAGGAGCGGCACGATGCCGAAGAACGCCCACCGCGCAAGGCGCATGAACTCACGCCGAGGCATCCGGCTGGAGAGGACGAAGAGTCCAAGCGGGATGCTGACCAGGATCGCGTCGTACGGTCTCGTAAAGAAGAGCACCCCGAGGAGAAGTCCTGCGCTCAGTCCCGCCGCGACGGATCGGCATTGCACCGCCCGGATCGTTGCGGCCGCGCACCAAACGCCGAGCGCCAGCCCGAACGTGTAGTTCAGATAGGTCCCACTGAGCAGGAGAGCGAAGGGCGAGAACGCGAGAAGCGCGGCGCTGATGATCGCGACTCGTCGGTCTCGGAACAGTTCGACCGCGAAGGCATACATGCCGGCGACGGCCGCGGCCGCGGCGAGCGCGAGCGCCGGGAGCATCGTGTTCGTCGTCGCGTCGGACATCGCCAACACGGCGGGCCAGACGGGTTCGAACGCCATCACCAGGTGATCGCCGTGCGGGCCGGACAACCAAGGCCGGAAGAACGCTTCTTGGCTGCGAGGAATCGTGAGGAGTCCGTCTTCGAGCATCTGGGCTTGGTAGCGGTATACGGGTTCGTCGCGGTCGCCGGAGTAGTACGGGAACACATTGCGCTGGACAGCTACCGCAAGCGTGGCGGAAGCGATCGCGAGGAGAACGAGCGCGACAATCCAGCGTTTCGATCCTTGGATTGAGGTCGGTTCGGTCGCGGTCATACGCGGGTCGGGTGGTCGGCCATGGCGAGGAGCTCATCGTCGCCGGAGCTGTCGCCGTAGGCCCAAAGCTCGACGGGCTCCGTCCCCAACCACTCGCGGAGCCGGCGGGCCTTCTCGGGGCCGCGGCAATTTCCACCAACGAGCGAGCCGCTCACCCGACCGGCCCGGTCGGCATCGAGGCTGCAACTGATCACATGATCGACGCCGAGGTAGGGCGCGAGCGGGCGCAGGTAGACGTCGAGCGACGCTGAGACGATCACGATGGTGTGTCCGGATTCGCGGTGCCACGCGAGCTGTTCCAGCATGGCGGCACGAAACCGTTGCCGGGCCCACAACACTTCGGCGTACTCGCGTCCGGCGGCCTCCACCGAGGTGGTCGTGCGGCCTCCGAGGAGTTGTCCGATCACGCGTTCCTTCTCGGCGTCACGATCGAGACGCCCGGCGATCACCAACGCCAAGCGAGGAGTGTTCCGCACGAGTGTCCTCACCAGCGTTGGCGTGCCGGAGACGCGCGCCAGAAACGGTCCGAGGGTGTCGCGCCGCGAGATCGTTCCATCGAAGTCGAAGGCCGCAACGCAACGGCGAGATGAGTTGGCGTCGGTGGCTCGAGCTTCGGTCATGTCGTTGAGGTCAGAGGGGAAGGCGACGGAAGACAACGCGGGGCACGTGGCGTAGCACCGACATCACGATCCGCAGTTTGCCGGGAGCCCAGACGATCTCGGTACCACGCCCGAGCGCAGTCACGATCGATTCGGCGACGTGTTGCGGATCAGTGGCGAGTGGTGCGGCCGCGAGTCCGTCGGTCATCTTCGAGTGCACGAATCCCGGACGCACAATCAACATCTTGACGCCGGTCCCCACGAGGCTGTCGCCGAGTCCCTGGCAGTACGCGTCGAGCCCGGCCTTGCTTGCGCCGTAGACGAAGTTTGATTTGCGAGCGCGCTCGCCGGCGACGCTCGAGAGGACGACGATGGTGCCGTGCCCCTGGCGCTTCAATGCGTTGGTCACCGGAACCAACACGGAAACGGCTCCCACGAAGTTCGTGTTCATGATGCGCAGCGTCTCGATCGGGTCCGTCTCGGCTCGGTCCTGATCGCCGAGCACACCGAATGCAACGAGTACGAGGTCGATATCACCGAACTCCTCGAACACGGACTGTACGAACGCCGGATGTGACGTTGTGTCGAGGGCGTCGAACGCCACTGACTCGACGGTGGTCGCGCCGGCCGAGAGCAACTCTTTGGCCGCACCGGAGAACGCCTCGGGGTCGCGCCCGGCCAGGATCACCGTTCGGCAGCGGCTCGCGATCATGGCGCGTGCGGTGGCGAGCGCGATGTCTGAGCCCCCGCCCAGAATCAATACCGATTGCACCGAACCAAGCGAGTCGAACATGTCAATCTGCCTTTCAGAGCCCGAGTCGGCGGGCGAGGTCGGACTCAATACGGTGTTCGGGATCCAGCTGGTCTCGGATCGTTTTCCACTCAGCGAGCCGTGGGTACATACGGGCGAGGTTCTCCGGTCGAGTGCGAGCGTCCTTGGCGAGGTACACGCGGCCACCGGCCTTGAGCACCATGTCATCGAAGCGGTCGAGGATGCGGGCGAGTGAACTCTTATGGACCGGGATGTCGACGGCCAAGGTCCAGCCGGGCATTGGGAACGACAACATCCCGGGGTTCTGGGCCCCGAAACGTTTGAGGACGGCAAGGAACGACGGCAAGCTCTCGTTGCTGAGCGTCTCCACGATCGCCCTGACGGTGTTTTCCTCGCCGAAGGGCACCACGAACTGGTACTGCACGAATCCGCGTTTGCCGTAGACGGTGTTCCACTCGTCGATCAGGTCGAGGGGATGAAAGAACAGCCCGATGTCCTGGATGGAACCGCGATGACTCACGCGTGTTTTGCGGTACCAGAACTCGTTGAAGGCGCGGACGGTCCAGGGATTCACGAGGCCGGAGGGCATGAGCGGAGGAGCCACCGCAAGTTGGCGCGGCGCAAAGACGTGGGCGCCCGAGCGTTTCGCCTTGGGAATCTCATCGAGGAAGGCGTGATTGCCGCGACCGAGGATGCCACGACCGAGGTGCTTACCCCGGGCCCCGCAATCAATCCAGGCCACCGAATAGCGGTACGCCTCGTCGCTGGTTTCCATAGCGGAGAACATGGTGTCGAGGTCTGAGCAGCGCTCTTCGTCGACTCGGATGAAGCGGGTCTCCACGGGGATCAAGTCGAACGTGACGTCGAGGATCACCCCGGTGAGTCCCATGCCGCCGGTCGTTGCCCAGAAGAGGTCGGGCGCCGTATCGCGATGCACGTCAAGCACATCACCCGTGCCGGTCAGTAGGCGAAACGATTGCACGTGGTTGCCGAACGTGCCGTCCACGTGATGGCCCTTGCCATGGATGTCGCTCGCGACTGCGCCGCCGACGGTGACGAAGCGAGTCCCCGGTGTGACCAAGAACCAACCGCGGGGGATCAACCATCGCATCAACTCGTCCAGGCTGGTACCCGCACGTGCCGTAACGATTCCGCGCTCGAGGTCGACTTTCACGATGCCCGCGAGCGCGGTGGCGTCGAGCACCAGCCCGCCGGCGTTCTGGGCGGCATCTCCGTACGCCCGTCCCAAGCCACGGGCGACAACTCCACGCTCCGGTGCCCGTTGCAGGAGCGAGCGGGCATCCTCATTGGTGAGGGGCGTGGCGAGGCGGGCTCTGCTCGGTGCGGTGCCGCCCCAACCGAAGAGCAGCTTCTCATCTCCCGGCAGCGGTGCCGCCGGTGCGTCAAGCGACATACAAACCGATCGCCACGATGATGACCCACATTGCGCCGAGTACCTGCAAAGGACGATCGGCCAGCACGAGGTCTTCCGGAGCGCCACCCTCGCCCCGTTCGATCAACAGCGCGTAGCGAAGAAACGCGAGCACGAACGGCACGATGGAGACTTCGAACAGCACGATGCCGTGCTCGTGGATCTGGGGGTCGAATGCCCAGAGGCAATACGCCACAAGCGCGACGCCGGTCGACACCGAACGCACAAAACCGAGGTACTCGACCGTGTATTCATCGAGCGTGGCGCGATGCCCGGCACGGTCGTGCCCGAGTTCAAGGTGTTCGGCGTGGCGCTTGCCGGCGACCATGAACAGGGAGCCGAAGCTGCCGACCACGATGAACCACACAGAGATCTCTACGTTGACGGCAGCCGCCCCGGCAATGAGCCGCAGAACAAACCCGGCCGCGACCATGCCGAGATCGATGACCGCCACGTTCTTGAGCCAGAACGAGTAGGTGGTGGTGAACACCACGTAGGTACCAATCACGATCGGGAGTCGCCAGCCAGTGAGGAACGCGACGCCGACGCCCGATCCGAGCAGGATGACTCCAACGATTCGGGCCAGCGGTACCGGCACGACCCCAGCCGCGATCGGACGGAAGCGCTTCTTTGCGTGGCGACGATCGGCCTCGACGTCTTGTGCATCGTTGAGGAAGTAGGTCCCGCTCGCCGCGAAGCAGAAGGCAACAAAGGCCACGGTGGTATCAAGGATGACGGACCCGTCGCCGAGCACTCCGGCTGCAGCCGGCGCCGCGACGACGAGAACATTCTTGATCCACTGCTTGGGCCGTGCGGTACGAATCAGGCCTGCCAGGCGACCCGTTGGGACGCTTTCGCCCGAATCTTGCGTGGCCCCGGTAGATGCGAGGGCAGGTTCAGACATTCGGGAATGGTACCCGTCGATCAGTTGGTTTGGTCGATGTGTCCGGCGTCGAGATGGGTCCGGCGTCGAGTTGACGCCCGGACTCGGCGGCGGCCCAGGCGAAGACGCCTTTGGCCATCGTTGATGCCTCCGCGGCGACGCGCGCCTGATTGACCTCGGTCCGTGCGGCGTGAAGCGTGGGATCGGACGGGTCGGCCTGACACGCAAGTTCGGCGAGATGGCC